>NZ_KV794416.1:121125-205316 GCF_001808745.1 Streptococcus sp. HMSC057G03 | reverse complement strand
GAAATCAAACTCTTCGAGTTACTGATTTCTGTTTTGCTCCCTATATTGCCCAATCTCCGTTGCGGAAGACTGGGACGCGGGTGCCGTCTTCTCGGATGCCGTCGATATCCATTTGGCTTGAGCCGATCATGAAGTCGACGTGGACGTCTGAGCGGTTGAGGCCGGCTGCTTCGAGTTCTTCTTCTGTGAACTCTGCGCCACCTTCTACGCTGGTTGCATAGGCTGCCCCGATGGCCAAGTGGTTAGAGGCATTTTCATCAAAGAGGGTGTTAAAGAAGGTAATGCCTGATTGGGAAATTGGACTTGGATCTGGTACGAGGGCACATTCACCCAAGGCACGCGCTCCCTTGTTTTTGAAGACCAAATCTTTCATGACTTGATCGCCTTTTTCTGCTGTGATATCTACGATTTCTCCACTTTCAAAGGTCACTTTGATGCCTTCGATGATGTTCCCATTGTAGCTAAGCGGTTTTGTGGAAGTGACATAACCTTCTGCACGACGGAAGTCAGGAGCTGTGAAGACCTCTTCTGTCGGCATGTTTGGCAAGAAGCTTTCGCCTTGGGCATTGATGGCTCCGGCAGATTCCCAGACGTGGTTTTTCGGCAAGCCAAGAGTCAAATCAGTCCCTGGGGCTGTGTAATGAAGGGCTGAGAATTGTTCCTTATTCAGTGTATCTGCCTTGCTCTTGAGAATAGCTGCATGCTCTTCCCAAGCCTTGACTGGATCTTCCTCGTAGACTCGGCAAGTCTTGAAGATTTGATCCCACAGGAGATCCACTGCTTCTTCATCGCTCGCCGCATTTGGGAAGACCTTTTTCGCCCATTCTAAACCTGCTGCTGCAGCAACGGTCCAGCTGACCTTGTTAGATTGAGTAGCGATGCGCATTGGTTTCATGGCCATGCCCAAAGCCTTAGCCGAGGCAGAAAGCTTCTCTGCATCAACACCATTTAAGGCACCTGGATCAGACGAGCGCACACCCAAGCGACTAGCTTTGTGGTCTAAGAGGTAGTTCATCTCCGCAATCTTGTAGTCTGGCACATTGTCCAAACGATCCATCGGTGCATGGAGGAATTTTTCCCGGGTAGTGAAATCATCTGCCCATTGGACAATCACTTCATGCGCCCCCAAGGCATAGGCTTCCTTCACGATCAAGTGGGCCAATTCTCTTTGTTCCACATCGATGTTCAAGACCAAGGTATGCCCAGGTTGCACATTGATACCGTTCGCCACTAACAATTTAGCGTATTTTTCGAGGTTTTCTTTAAAATTTGGTAAAACCATTGTTTTCTCCTTCATAAGTGAATGATCTCCTCCTAGTATACCATAAGTCCATGTAAAAAGAGAGTGGGACAGAAATCGATAATTCGTTAGAATTCGATTTCGTCGTCCCACCTCCGCACAGTTGAGTAGGGCTGTAAAAGCTGATGAAATCAGCGTAGTAGAGCCCACTCAACCACTGCGTCTTGCTCTACAATCCAAAAATAATTGAGAGGCTAGGACTTTTGTCCCAGCCTCTTTTTTCTTGTTCCTTTTAGCTTAAGGAAGAACATAGCCTTGATCATCTACTGTATGGGGATGTTCAGTATTGCCATTCCCTCTCAAAGCTTCCAAATCTTGATCTAAAATCGAATTGTAATCCGTACTACCTTCACGGGTTACCCGAGTCGATACTTGGCGCAAGAGTTTTTCATTGAGATTACGAACCCAGCGACCATTACTATGGTCATTGGCCCGCATATAATTTTCTCTCACAATCTCTCCGTAAAGAGCTTCATTGACTTGGTAGCCTTGCTTGCGCAATCCCAACAGACCGATCTCGACGATCTCATCTGGACTATAGTCTTCAAAGTCAAATGTAGTCGGGATCCGACTTTGCAGACCTGAATTGACCTGCAAGAAGTCATGCATCTCTTTCGTGTAGCCAGCAAAGATAATCACGATATCACGACGGTGGTCCTCCATAAACTTGAGGATTTCATCCAAAGCTTCCTTCCCAAAATCATCATTTGAACCGGTAAAGAGCGTATAGGCCTCGTCGATAAAGAGGACTCCACCCAGCGCACTCTCTAAAACTTCGCGCGTCTTTAAGGCTGTTTGACCTTGGTAGCCTCCAACCAGATTGCTCCGCGACACTTCGATGAATTTCTTCTGATTGATCACCCCTTTTTGGAAGAGGATATTACCTAAAATGCGGGCAACGGTTGTCTTCCCTGTACCGGGATTTCCAAGAAAGAGAGAGTGCAAGGTCGTATCTTCGACGATACCGCCTTGTTCAGCCCGTTTTTGGTTGAACTCAGCCATGGCTACAAATTGTTCGACTTGCTCTTTCACCTTGGCAATGCCAACCAAACGGTTGAGAGCAGCCATCCCATCTTCTTCCTTGTCAGCTCCTGCCTGGTACTTGCCTTGGTTAAGGACAGCATCAATATCACTGTTCAAAATAGTCTCAATATCATCGGAACCTTGGGCCACCACCCGATCTGCCATGGTCTTGGTCAATTGCTCATCGAGGTTACGGATCCAACGACCATTGCTCTTATCTAGTGAGGCATCATAAGCCCGCTTAATATGTCGCGCATAGTAGTCACGGTCTTCGAGCTTGTAGTCCCCTTTGCTTAGGATCATTTCGCCCAGTTGGACAATCTCATCTCCTGTGAAATCTTCAAAGATGAAATTATTTGGCACCCGAGAACGAAGGCCTGGGTTGGTCTTTAAGAACTCTTCCATTTCCTTGGTATAGCCGGCAAAGATGATCATGATGTCATCGCGATTGTCCTCCATAAACTTGAGGATGGTATTGATCGCCTCGATCCCAAAATCAGCACCACTATCCTTTTTATCCAAGCTATAGGCTTCATCAATAAAGAGGATACCTCCTCGCGCTTTTTCAAGCAGAGCCTGAGTCTGTTCAGCGGTTCCTCCAATATTCGAAGAAATCAGATCGGACTCCGTTGCTTCCACGAAACGAAATTCTTCCCCGGAGAGGACACCTGCATCAAAGAGCACTTGTCCCAAGAGACGGGCCACAGTGGTCTTTCCTGTACCAGGATTTCCCATAAAGGCTGCGTGGAGGGTTTGCTTTTCAGGCGCCTTACCACTGGCAATCCGTTTCTTGTTAAATTCCACCATGTTGATCATTTTCTTGATCTCATGTTTGACTTTTTCAAGACCGATCAGGCTATTGAGTTCCTGAAGAGCATCTTGTTTCTTCTCTGGCTCAGACCCCGTTGTAGGGATTGGAGCCACCGTTGCATCCGATACTGGTCCCGTAGAAGCCACTTGCGCATTGCCCTTGGCCACTTCTCTACCGATAAGATAGTCACAACCATCCTCAATTTCCTTGGTCAGATCACGCGCATCGCCCTGCGTATAGGTCAGGGTGTCCACCTTCGCAAAGGCTCCACCTTGAAGCCGGATATTAGGATCCGCAATCTTATGACAAATCATATGCTCAGCCATCAGCACACCATCATTGAAAACGCCAAATGAAATGGTTTGGGCATTCTCATTCAAGAAAGTCGTTTCTCCAGTTAAGGAAGCAAAGGACTCTTCATAGACGCATAAAAATTCTGTAAATGTCGCTTGGTGAGCTCGGATCATACTATTGTATGAATTGATGGAGGTCATACGATCCGAATCCGAATTGAATTGAACATTATTGTCAAGACAGACCCCAGTCCCCGTAGGTAGCTCAATTTTACAGTTTTCAGACTCCCAGATGACATTCCTCAACCAAACTGGTGGAAAATCCTTTTCCAGATCCCCGCCTGTAATCGTTGAATTTTTTGCGATCACTTCTGAGTCCTTGGCATGGATCGTATTATTCCCAAATTTTTCAATATGGACATTTTCTAAGGTCAACTTGGAACCTTCTGATAGATCTATCTTAGAAAAAATCGTTGAATTTAAAATGGACAATTCTGATGCTGACATTCCGATGACACTTTGGTGTTTTTCCGGAACCTTCATCCCAACTCCATCCAAAGTCATTTTCGAATGCGTATCCATATAGATAAAAAATTCACTATTTGTCGGAGTAGTGATTTCAAAATAGACCTGTTTACAGGTGATAGCTGACTCATTCCATAAGGTCAAGGCAGTATAGTTCCCACCAACTTTAAACCACAGATCTTCAAATGTCACCTGAGCTCCCTCTACAAATCGGAAGGAAGCCTCAATGGTGTTGTTAAACATGCGCCCATTGCCATTTGGATTTGGAACCACATGCCCCACAAAATGAAGGCTCTTGTTGATCACAATCACCTCATCTGTTGGCCATTGAAAGACATACCCATTTTCAAACTCGATGGTATCTCCATCCTGCGCTTTTTCAATCGCATCCATAAAGTTCCAACTATTGTTGTAAGGCCCTACTAAATATCTCGCCACACTCCTGTCCTCTCTTTTATCTTTTTTGAAGAAAATCCCTTTCTTTCGGGTTGCTTCTCACAAACACTTGTTACTAAAAATTGTAACACATTCTAGGACCAAAGAAAACACCTATCAGATCTGAGAGGACTGAAAAACCTCTATTTTCAAAAGGAAAATAGAGGCTGTCAGTTAATCTTTTAAAGCTGAAAATAAGCCGGCTAGAGCCATTGCTCCTGAGAGCATGGCGGTGGAAAGGAGCAGCACCTTGTCTGCCACTAACGAATCTTAAGCACGTAGATCCTCCATCAAGTCTGAGACTGATTCAAAGGGCTGACTCATATTCCGATTTTGCTCTACATCCGTTACGACTTGGAGCAACTTACCATGATCGTCTAATCGAACATCAAAAGGTAAGCCTTGATATTGAATAGCCTGACGAAGGAAAATGTTGATAGCCGTGGTCATATCCATCCCTAAATGATTAAATACCAGTTGGGCCTGTTCCTTAACCTCACTATCCAAACGAATACTCATGCTCGTCTTTGACATATTCTCACCTTCTTTCTATAGACTATTTTAACAAAAAGAAGGTTATTGTAAATCCATTTGATATACAACGGATGTCTATAAGCCAAAATATAGTAAAGAAATAAAATTAATGTCCCAAATATGGGAGATCTCAGCCTGAGTTTTAGTTTTAGAATATAATGTTGCTATCATAGATTAAGAGGTGAAAAATATGAACCAGATTATGAAACAATATAAATTACTATATTTCTTGCTTATTTTATTAAGTCTGACAAGTGCTCTTTTAATGACACTCTTCTCTCTGCAATTAGGAAAAATACTTGATAGTATATCTAATTCAAATAGTGGATTACTCTTTCATATCTCTATTTGTGTAAGTTCGATTTTACTGTGGTTCTTGATTTCTTCTTCCTATTCCTATCTTAAAAACCAATATGTAAAAAAAGTTATTTTAGATCTAAAAAGGCGTCTCTTATTACATTATTTATCGCGTGAATTTAACCAAATTGACAACCGTAACCATTCAGATTTCTTAAATAATATCACCAAAAACAGTGACCTTATTCAAGAAAATTTATTGATTCCTAGAATCTCTCTAATCGCAAATTTAGGGAGCCTTATCATAAGTGTGGCTGCTATTATTTATATAGAATGGCGATTAGCATTAGTCTTTCTTTTATTGTCGAGTATAACGGTTTTTCTATCACAAATTCCTGGAAAGTTAATGACTAAAGCAACTAATAATTATTCTCTACAAAATAATCACTATTTATCAAAAATGACAAACTTTATTGATGGTTTTGAACAAATTAAGTTATTAAATATTCAAAGCTGGACCCAAGAAAAAATTCAGGGAATCAGTTTAGAATTTGAAGAGTCCAGAAAAACATATCAATTCTTAAAAGACTTAGCTTCAACTACTGGAATTTTACTAAGTTTTTGCTCTCAACTATCCTGTATGGTCGCTGGTATCTTTTTTGTAAGAAATAACTTACTCACTATTGGATTACTCGTAGCAAGTATTCAATTATTAAACGGTGTTTTTGCTCCATTACAATCTATTCTTTACAATAAAAATTTAATCAGCAGTAGCAAGTCCATTATTGATAATATCCAAGAAAATCTATATGAGACAAATCATGAAATTTTCCATAAAACAAGTACAATTGATTGTGATAACATTTCGACCATTTCTATTAGCCAATTACATTATGAAATTGAAAATAAAATATTATTTGATCATTTTTCCTATGAATTTAAAAAAGGCAAGCGCTATGCAATTATCGGTGCTTCAGGAGCTGGGAAAACAACTTTAGTAAAATTAATACTAAATTATTATTCCAAAAATCTTTATGATGGGGAAATACAAATCAACGGAAAACAGAATATTGATATTTCCTCAGAGGAGTTATATAAAGATATTGCATTTGTGCAAAAAAATGATTTTCTGATTGAAGGAAATGTCCTAGAGAATATCAAACTATCCAGAAATCTTTATTTAACTGAAAAATTAAGAAAAGCCTTAGGATTTAATGAAGAATTTCTTAATAAGAGTCTATCTCAATCAAATCAAACTATTTCAGAAGGGGAAAAACAACGAATTGATTTAGCTAGGTTTTTAGTCAAACCATATTCTGTATATATATTTGACGAACCTACAAGCAACCTTGATCCAATAAAAGCCAAAGAAATGTTGGACTACATTCTATCCATTAAAGATGTAATTGTTATTGTCATTACTCATGATCAAAATCCAGAAATATTGGAAGAGTTTGATCACGTTATTACCTTATAGATAAATAGCCTAGTCTACTAAATGAACGATGTGTTTCTCAAAGTATTGTTTGTAATTTTTGTAGATTGTTTTATTGAAGAGTTCGAATATTTTTAAAGCTTCTTCGATTTTTAAAAGTGATTTTTGATTATGATAGAATTTCAGTTCCAAATATCCATCTAAATACAGCAAAATAGTTTGTTCAAAAAAATCTGTGGAATCCGCTAATATATTCTTCGTAGCCTGTTTTAAAAATAAAGATTCCTCATATAAGTCGTTCTCAATCATTATAATCAAAGAATTGAGAAGTAGTTGAATGAGAGATTGTCTATTTCTAGGTATAGAACTATACAATTTCCCTTTTTTGAGCGCCTCTTTGGCATATCTAAATAATAAATCTGGAGATAGAACACGACAGCAATTTCCAAGGATGAGCGTTTCGTAATAACCCCAGTTTTCAACAGAAAATAAATAGTTTGTAAGATAAGAGGCGTCTTGATGACTCAATTGATGATTCTTATCCATTCCCGAAACAATACTTTCAATGAAAATAGCATTTAATTTATGGTAATGAGAATTTGTCCCATGAAAAAGTTCTATTTCTTTCTCTACCATATCTAGTAATGCTTGAGCATCTTCATTATATGCAGCCTGTTTAACAGAAGCTATTAAGGTATTAAAATCCGAAGGTTGATAATGATTACAGATAAGCAGAAATTCTTCTAGTGTTACTCCTATTCTTTCAAGAAGATACAATAACTTAAAGACAGAAATCTCTGTTTCTCCTAATTCAAATCTAGATATTTGAGATTTTGAAATTTCAGCACCTGCTAATGAAGAAATAGAAATCCCCTTTTCTTCTCTTATTTTCCTATAAGTTTCACCTAAAATCATACTTATCTCCATTCCATATCGAAAAGTTATTAAGGTATAGCAAACACTACTTCCGTTAAGCTTACTCTTGTTTGAGAGTATCATTATTAGTAATTTATAGCAATCATTTTTGATAATTTCAATATATAACTTCCTAAAGTTTTAGTCTTTGGATAAAAACTTACTTATACTCTATCATATCTAAAAACCAGTAGAAATGAAAATCATAAAAAATCATCTCTACTGGTTTTACTGTTAAGTCTTAATTAGATGAAACTTAGTCGGCTTATTTGAACAAGTTGACTTTAAATTAGAACAAATCATCAAAGAGGCTCAACTGGTTATCCTCTGGCATATTGCCAAGAATGCCCATCTCATCCATCTTTTCAACCAGGGTAGACGAAACCCCGCCGCGCTTCCGGAGCTCGGTCTTAGAGAGAAATTCTCCTTCTTCACGCGCCCGCACGATTTGCTTGGCAACGTTCTCTCCTAGGCCATCCATAGCGACAAATGGCGGAATCAGGGTATCCCCATCAATCAAGAATTCTGTCGCCTGACTGCGATAGAGGTCTAGCTTGCCAAACTTGAAGCCCCGCTCCCACATCTCATTGACAATCTCAAGGGTGGTGTAGAGATCGATCTCGACGTTGGAAGCTTCATTATTCTTGCGTTTCTCAGCGATTTCCTTCATCCGCGCTTTCACGGCCTCAAGTCCAGCTCCCATAGTCTTGATGTCAAAGGCCTTGGCCCGAATCGAGAAGTAAGCACAGTAGTAATAAAGTGGATGATGCACCTTAAAGTAGGCCACACGAAGGGCCATCATAACATAGGCCGCCGCATGGGCTTTAGGGAACATGTACTTGATCTTCCCACAGGACTCGATGTACCATTCAGGGACATTGTTTTCCTTCATGGCTTGGATGTAGCCATTGCGCTCTTCTTCTGAGATCTTGAGCCACATGCCTTTCCGCACGCGCTCCATGATGGTAAAGGCCATCTTAGGCTTGAGACCCGCGTGCATGAGGTAAACCATGATGTCGTCCCGACACCCGATAACGGTCGATAGATCGGCAATGCCCGCCTTGATCAAGTCTTGGGCATTCCCCAACCACACGTCGGTACCGTGAGACAGACCAGAGAGCTGAAGTAACTCCGCGAAGGTCGTCGGATGGGTCTCTTCGACCATACCCCGGACAAAGTTGGTCCCAAACTCTGGAATCCCCAACATCCCTGTCGGCGTTCCGATCTGCTCGGCTGTCACCCCTAGCACTTCTGTCCCAGAAAAGAGGGCCATGACCCCTGGATCATCCATAGGGATATCATTTGGATCAATACCTGACAAGTCCTGGAGCTTCCGAATCATGGTCGGATCATCGTGTCCCAGCACATCGAGCTTGAGGACGTTCTCATCGATATCGTGGAAGTTAAAGTGGGTGGTCTGCCATTCAGCTGTCACATCATCTGCCGGATACTGGACCGGAGTAAAGTCATAGACATCCATATAGTTTGGAATAACAACGATCCCCCCCGGGTGCTGACCGGTCGTCCGTTTGACTCCAGCCGCACCGAGAGCCAAGCGTTCGACCTCGGCATCTCGGTAGTACTTGCCAAAATCACGCTCGTATCCCTTGACAAAACCGTAGGCAGTCTTAGCTGCGACCGTACCTACCGTTCCTGCCCGAAAGGCATATTCTTCCCCAAAGATATCCCGGACATCCAAGTGGGCACTCGGCTGGTCTTCCCCAGAGAAGTTCAAATCGATATCGGGTACCTTGTCCCCATCGAAACCAAGGAAGGTTTCAAAAGGAATATCCTGCCCGTTTTTGCTGAGCTTGTGGCCACAGTTTGGACAATCCTTGTCCGGCATATCAAAACCAGATCCATAAGAACCATCTGTGATGAACTCACTGTACTGGCACTGGCTGCAGACATAGTGAGGCGAGAGCGGATTGACCTCGGTGATCCCAATCATGGTCGCGACAAAGCTAGATCCAACGGATCCACGCGATCCAACCAGGTAGCCCCGCTCATTGGAACGGTGCACCAGCATTTGCGATGCCAGATAAATCACGGCAAAACCATTCCCCAAGATAGAGGTCAATTCCTTTTCAATCCGCAAATCGACAATATCAGGAAGTGGATTACCATAGATCTCAAAGGCTCGCTTATAGGTCAATTCCGCAACCGTTTCTTCGGCCTTGTCGATAAATGGCGTATAGAGGTCTCCCTTGACCACTTCGACCGGCTCAAAGGTCTCTGCGAGTGCATTGGTGTTTTCAATAACAATCTTACGTGCCAAGTCTTCTCCCAAAAAGGCGAATTCGTCCAGCATTTCATTGGTAGTTCTGAAATGCGCTTTTGGCAGTGGCGCTGGCTGGGCATCTTCTCCGTGCCCGATGGTCCGGTTGATCATAGCCCCTTGACCGAGACTACGGACAATGATCTCCCGATAGATCTCATCTTCCGGCTCCAGATAGTGGACATTTCCTGTCGCAAGAACAGGCTTGCCGAGACGATCCCCCACTTCGATCAAGCTCTTGATAATGGTCTGGAGCTCGTCCATGTCCTTGACCTGCTCCTTGGCAATGAGGGGCGCATAGATAGCCGGTGGCATAACCTCGATAAAGTCGTAGTACTTGGCCACTTCGACCGCCGCATCCACCCCTTGCGACATGACCGCATCAAAGACTTCCCCTTCCGAGCAGGCCGATCCGAGGATCAAGCCCTCGCGGTGGGCGTCCAGCACGGTCTTGGGAATCCGTGGAACGCCTTCGAAATACTTGGTCCCAGAAAGTGAAACCAGTTTAAACATGTTCTTAAGGCCAGTCTGGTTCTTGACATAGAGGGTCGCATGCTTGACTCGGGCCTTCTTATAAGAATTCTCATCGATCAAATCGATATTCAAGTCCTTGAGATTGGTCACCCCATGCTTTTCAGCGACATCTTTGATGAAGATAAAGAGCAGGCGTCCTGTCGCTTCCGCATCGTAGTTGGCCATGTGGTGGTGCTCCAAGCCTACCCCAAAGCGCTTGGTCAATGGCCCCAAGCCATGCCGTTTAAAATCCGGATAGAGATTGCGGGCAAATTCCAGGGTATCGATGACCGGCTGGGTGATCTTGGGAAGACCATGACGTTCATAGTTGGCATTCATGAAGCCCACGTCAAAGGTAGCATTGTGGGCGACAAGAACGGTTCCCTCACAGAAGGCTTGAAATTCCTTCAAGACCTGCATCAAAGGTTTAGCCCCACGGACATGCTCGTTGGTGATCCCTGTCAATTGGGTCGTAAAGGCGGACAAAGGATGGCCCGGATCGATAAACTCGTCAAACTCCTCAATGACATTGCCCTTGTACATCTTAGAGGCAGCGACCTGGATCAAGTCATTGTAGATGGCTGAAAGTCCCGTCGTTTCCACGTCAAAGACCACATAAGTCGCTTCATTGAGGTCCAGATCCACCTCGTTATAGGTGATGGGCACCTTGTCCTCTACGATATTGGCTTCCATCCCATAGATCAGCTGGATTCCAGCTTTCTTGGCTGCTTTAAAGCCATGTGGGAAGCTCTGCACATTGCCATGGTCGGTGATGGCCACCGCCTTATGCCCCCACTCAGCTGCCTTGGCGATCAGCTCTTCAACTTCCGGCAGGGCATCCATCGTCGACATATTGGTATGCGCGTGGAATTCCACCCGGCGCTCGCCTTCTGGCATCAGGTCTTTGCGGGCATAATGCACAACTTCCTGGATGTCTTGGACATTCATAGTTAAGTCGCGCGTGAAATTGTTCATTTCGATATTTCCCCGCACCCGTAGCCAGCTGTTCTTCTTGATCATGTCAAACTTCTGGGCTTCTTCCTCATTTTTCACCCATTTCTGAAGGGAAAAACTCGAGGTATAGTCGGTCATCTTAAAGCTGATCAAGACCCGACCAGTCCGCGTCACCTTGTGCTCCACGTCAAAGACCACACCCTCAAAGACAATCCGGTTCTCTTCTGTTGTGATCTCGATCATTGGAGTGATCTCGGCCTTGTCTAGCTTGGGTTTAGCTGCCGCCTTCTTAGCCTGGAAATCAAAGGCTGGCTTTTCTTCAACCGCTGGTGGCGGAGCCATCTGGGCCAAGGATTCCATAGCCCGCAAGGTCTCTTCATTGGCCGCTTGGAAGATCTTTTCATTTTCCTGCTCAAAGCGCGCCACTTCTTGCTCTGTCAACTCCTCATCAGACTCCACCCGACAGGTGAAACGCGGAAAACCAAAGGCTTCCAACTGTTTGGCAAGGTTAGGCAAATGATTCTTACGAAAATGCTCTGTATCGACTGAAGAAGGCCCTGAGATGATCAATTCCTGACCTTCCGCGCGCACCTGCAAGTCTTGGTAAAGCCCCTTAAAGCCTTGACTCGCGCAAGGTCCATCCTCAAAGACCTCCCGGTAGTAGGCCTGCAACAAATCCTCAGAAAAGTCCGGATTCGCCACTTGGATGGTAAAGGTCGCTTGGTTTCCCGTCTTTGAAAATTCGTCCTTCAAGCGCTGGCGCAATTCCTTAAACAAAGCAATCGGCAAGACTTCCGCAAAGGCAAAGCGGAACTCCCAGACCCGGCTGACCTTATGCACCACGACTTCTTGAATCTCCGCATGCAAAAAGGCACTGGAAGATCGCATCTCCAGCGGCATATCCAGCTGATCCATTAAAATTTCAAAGGTGTTGGACATTGTTTCTCCCTTGATCTTGATTCTTTTGCTCGCTTTTGAGTAGCCCGATTTCTATGCAAAACAAACCATTCAAAAACATTCGTAACCCTTATTTTATCACAATTTAAGGATTAATTCGAGGGAGAAGTGAAGACAAAAAAATCACCGATAGGACAGTGATTTCTCAATGATTGGTCAACAGCAGGCAATCCTGATCATTCCCCACTTGTTGCCTCTGTTTCTGAGCTGAACTTGGTGTCCGAAGTAGGTCCTTCATCTGAGACTGGACCGCTTCTCTTGAGCTTTGTTCTTGCTTTTGGATATTCTCCATAGCAGGCTGCAACTTCTGCCGGATTTCCACTTTCTCCTCTTGCTCTTTTTGCGCTTGGAGGGTCGGACGATACATAGCAAAGAAAGAACCGATGACCACGATCAAAGCGATCAGACTCACCCCATAGCGTTTTGACTGTTCCTGAGAGTCAACCTTGACGCCTTTGACCGACACCTCCTTCCACTCCGGATGCTCTTTCTCAAAGGCATCTTTCTTAGCCTTGGTCGGCATGACCAAGACTTGGTTCATTAAGGAAATCATCCCCATAACCACAAGCAAGTAGGGAATATAGCGCGATTGATTGAAGATCATAACGATCAATAACACAAGACCGATCCCTGCAATCCCCACATTAAAAGCAAAACGCATCCAAAATTCTTTCTTCAGCTGTAAATAAGTTTCTTTAGACATCGGTCACTCCTTATCCATCATTTATACTTCATCCCTTACTATCTTATCGAAATTTAGTTTGAAGATCAAGTTAGTCACTGGGTGGAGAGAGTTGAGGGGGATTTCGTTTCACAAAATTAACAAAAGATAATATAGAAAAACTATGATCGGTACACAATACCTAGAAATTAATCATAGTCTTTCTACTTAAATTGATAATTTTTCCCTTAAAATACACTATATTCTAAGGGAAAATCTTTCTGGTAAGGGATAAATTTTTATTGCTTAGAATATAAAAAGATTGAAGAAAATTATCCAAAATGGCTTTTTTCTTCAATCTGAGAAAGAATCAGTTATTTCTTTCTTAGTTGTAACTTTTCATCAATCATCCACAGTTGATAAAAAGCCTTTTAAATCAACTCTAGTAATAAACTTCAGAAATATAGCGTATTAATTAACAAAACTTTCAAACCATCCACTAATATTATTCAATAATATACCTAATTGACCAATAAATCCATCTTGTTCCATCGCTTTATTTTCATACTCGTTTATTTTATTAAGCAACTTATCTATATTTTCATTCATCGCTTTAATACTAGAATCAAAATTCTCAATTAGATCTTCTGCTGGAGTAACAAATTTTGTACTATGAAGATTACCCGTCCATGAATCATCATGTTCGTTTTTCTTAGTATCCAAAGATTTTTTCTGTTTTACAAATTCACCCTTGATAGTTCTTAATTCTTCATAGATTTTTTTTACTTCTCGAGCTTTCTTCAAATATTCTTCTTTTTTTGATTGTGCTGCACTAATCTGTGATCGAATTGCAGCTTGTTGACTAGATTTTGACATGATCCCTCCTTAATTTGCTTTCCAATTGTATATTATAGATAAAATAGTAAGTGTCACAAAAACGATCATATAAACGATGTAGAGAATGAGAAAGAGAAGAGCTAACTTTTTATACAGTTTATCTTTATTACAAAAACGTTCAACATAAGACTCTTTTGGATTTTGAGGATTATACCAGACGGTCATGGTGGATCCTTTAGGAAATGCTTCTTTTAAAACGTTTGTGTAAGAGACAATTGAGTTTCTAGAAATCACTAAATTTTCACCCAAAAGATCCGGTGTATCAGCTACCGCCTTTCGACTCATCCAAGGAGCCGATTTCACTACGGTCCAACGGTATTCCAATTGCCTCTTATAAGCTATTCCATCAACAATATATTCTACAATGGGTGGAATCACTTGTTTTGCGTATGCATAGCCAACAACAATGCCATCAACCCGTTCTGTTGATAGATTTTTCCTTCTTGCAAAACGCTTAGAAATGTAGGAGTAAATGAAGAAAGCAGTTAGGAAATAGATCGACCCGCCCCCTATTGCAAAAAGAAATATAATATATAATGGCATTTTTTAACCTACTTCTTTACTTTTAAATCCGACATCTCTAATGACATCTTTTCTTCTTGTGTCATGGTCTCGACAATTTGTTTTTGCTCGCTGGATATTGGCAAGGTCAAAATCGTAGCAGATTGATCCGGCAATACTCCACTGTCACTAATTTTATAGCCAATCCGTTGATGTTGATAAATGAATTGCCCATCATATTTCCAACTCAATGAAAATTCAAAATCCTTATCAATTTGAAATCCAGCTTTATTAATCAATAGAAAAACGGCATATTCTTGTTGATTTGATGAGAAAGTTGCGCCAGTATAGTTGATCGATAGGCTTCCTTGATTTCCAAGATCTGGATGTTCCTTCGTTAATTTTTTACCTAATTCAATTAAATTAGATTCTTTTCCTTCATACTGTGGTGCTACTATAAATTTCAATGTCTGTCCTCCTTTATTTTCGTTTCCTACATTTTTATTTGATGATACATTTTCCCCTGAACACGCTACTAAAAAGAATGAAGTAACCATCAATAATAATATTTTATTTATTCTCATTTAAAACCTCTTCCAATCCATCTGAAAAATCCATCCGGCCAAATATAAGGAATAGTAACATCCGCATTTATACCTAAAAATGCTTTGGCTCCAGCCTTTAAATTTATAGTACGGACATCCCAATTTTCATCACCTAAGAAACTATCATATGCTCTTTCTTCTTTGACTTTTAGTGTAAGTGAGCCTCCTTCAGAAGCTTCAGGAGTAACAGACATTGCAAGTAAGTTTTTCCCAACTTTTTCTCCATTTTCATCAGTTGCTTTGTAGTGAAATAGCTCAAATCCTATTTCAGCTGAAGTAGATGGACCTGATCCATCAATATCAAAGCCAAATTCTGATTTATCAGATGTAATATAGGCATCTAAGTCAACAGTATATGAAGCTGCACTAGTTTTACCTTCTAAATAAACCGTATCAAAAAGAGTACTTACACGTCCTTTCGCACTTGCAACCTCACCTTTAGATTTCAAATAAAGACCACCAGTACCAAATCCAAATTCATTTTGTAGCTGGGCAGCGTTTATTTCACCCGTTCCCTTAAAAAATGGACCAAGTTTTAATTCTACATTACTAGACAAGACTTTTACATTAGAATAGAATTTTGTCATCCCATTTTCTACGATAATCGATCCATCATTTTTTAATAAACTACCACCGATATACCCATAATAATCTTTGCCCCAACCTTTTGCCATCTGGCCTTCTAAAACTGAATAATATGCTGTATTATATGAATACGGATCTTGTTTTCGTTTATTATCAAGTATAGAGCCGTTCCCTTTTATATACCATTCTTCTTGTTTCAATTCTTTAAATTTTGCATTATTGTATTTACCGCTAGATGTGACATAATTATTTAAAATATTTGTGATCATTGTATCCAATTTACTAATGGATGTCAAGATACTTTCCGCACCTTTAGATAACTCATCATCTTTTGTCTTAAAATCTTTATTAACTGTTTCTAAATTTGTATCTAAGGTAGTAAATCCATCAGTCAGTTTACTTGTATTAGTTGGAGAAACAGAAATATATTCTGCTGCTTTTTCTTCGTTACTTGCAAGATCATCTATATCACTAGTGACAGCTTTAGAAATATTTCCAAGTGATTTTTTCACATCATCTACTCGTGAACTTGATACCTTACCAGACTCATTTGATTCGAATTCAAGAAATCCTTTTTTTATTTTTTCAATGTATTCCTTTACATCTTTCCCAACCTGTAATAAAACATAGGTTGCATTTACCGAATTTTCCTGCATAAATGACTTATACTGTTCCGCACCTGTACCTTTAAAATTCAAGGAATTCGTCAGAACAGTTAGAGTTTTCTCAACATTATATAACTGAGTTTCTAGGTTCGTATAGGCTGTACTTCCGGTAGTATCAATTGCACTTAATTTTGAATTATCCAGTTTCATATTTTCCCTTTCCAATACTACAAAATTTTTTAATTGTTCTCAAATTTATTTACTACTTGTCAGCCCTTCTCCATGAGTGGCAATGGTAGAATCCACAGCCATCCATTCGGATCTAATTACTTCCAGATTCTTAACATCTTGGGCTAGTAATTTTTTGTATGACTTAATCACATTATTAAAATTAGTTACAATATCTTTCAATTGAGTAATAGTTTCTAATTCAAGACCGTCTGTCTCAATCTTCAATATTTCATCCAAAACACTATCTTTTGATTTTGTTAGTGCATCTATTTCTGTCTGAAAACCTTCTGGAACAATTAGGATTTGATCTGCCATTATTTTCTCCTTTACTTACAATTTACTGTACAAAATAAACTCTCATCTAAAACAATCAAAAAGTTATTCCTAATCGTTTCTAATGATTTAGTTATTATCGATTTGTTATATTCAAGATAATTAACCCCAGACAACCATAATACAACGAATAAATTTGTATAAACCTTCGGTTTTTCCTCCAGTAAATAATTATTTTGTCGCCTGATTTGCTCGATATATTTAGTTAAAATTTCATCATTAAACATATGTCGTTCAATTTTATTTATCTCAGGAATATACATACCCATATCAGCACCATCAATAGCTAATATGGGCTGAAATTTTTTATAATGTTCTGTTAAAATCTGATAAGTCAGAAAAACATCCTCTGATGTATATAATAATTCATTCTTTTCTTCAAAAAAATTTGGATTCGAATGGATTAATAACCCTCTCTTACCTCTCTCTTTAACCACTATTTTCTTAGGAACTATATCATCAGGGGCCAGGGGAAAAATTATTGACTCGGGGCGATATGGATTATGTGATATAGAGATTTCTTTCTCAAACATTTGTATGACATTCTCTTCTACATTTCCTAAAATGAATACTTTAGATTCCATACCTTGAAAAAGTATTTCTTGGACAAATCTAACATCCTCTGATGTAATTTTTTGAATTTGATTAAATAGATTATATCTTGAGAAGCGTTTATTTTGTCCAAGAAATTCTAATATAGATAAGTTAAAGATATCAGGAAAATCATTTTCTTTCGTTAAATATTCTTCTACAAACTCTTTTTTATTCTTTTCGAACACTTCATTAGGATTGTACAACAAAAACTGATTCAATTTTTTTATATCTTCTTCAATTTTCTTTGAATTGCTAACAAACGAAATTGTAGTATTACCTGGATTAACTGAAATCTCAATATTTTTTCCTAATATTTCCTGAGCAAATTGTTTCTTGATATTTGCCAAAAATAAAATAGAAGCTGGATTAACTCGATAAATCTCATTATCTATTTGATACTCTTGTAAAGTAAAACCAAAATTATAACCGAATGTTATATAGATTCTATCTTTATCATAATCAAAAGGTTGGATTAAAACATCGTATTTTTTTGACATTATTCTACTCCTTTCACTAATTTCATAGTTTGATAATGATTTCCATCGACCATATAAGCAACTGATTTTTTCAAAGTAGGTTCCGAATATTTCACATTCGACACACTTATGATTTTCTGATCATTCAATCGCATTTCAGCAACAGCATATTTTAGTTGCTTAATAAATTTCGAAACAACATTTAGACTATTAGATAACATAGGGAGAGTTGTGATGAAGCTATATACCTTAACTTTAGGTCCGTTTGTCATGATATATAGTATTTTATCAGACAATACCTCATTCTCCTGAATCAAGTCTCCAATTCCATCCCAAATTATTACCATTGGTTTAGGAAGCACTTCATCTAAATCAATATTTTCACTGACTAAATCATACATTTCTTCTATGGCATTTTTCCTTCCCAAAGGCGAATCTATTTCATTTGAGATACGAGATTGTTTTTGAGATTTCGAAGTTGTCAAAAGAATAGAGTCGAAATGGAGTTTTTCGAAACTTAACAACATAGTGTTGATAATATTAAGCTTTTGCCATTCTTGTTCAAAAATATATAAAAGATTTCCTTTAATTAAATCCCAACTTAATGGTTGAACATTTTCCAGATCCAATCCGAGTGGCACTTTTCCTTCATCCAGCAAGGCTGCTACATCCTCACGTCCGTAGAAGGCTGCTTCTGTCAACTCATCTGGCACCATTGGGATGCCTGCTGGTGTGTGGCCTGTCCACATTTCTTTGAGACTTTGGACTTGGTCGCGGAGATTGTTGATGATTTGGATATCATTGTCCCCTGCGACTGGTAGAGCGAACTGGACGACATCGACTTCGTCACGCTTCATGAGGGCCCGTCCCTTGATGTCTTCCATAGTAGACGCCAGTGGAGTTGCTCCCACGATGCCGCGGACTTCAGAGATATCATTTTGCGGCAAGGTCAGCTGGTGCTTGAAGTTGGAATAGAGCTGAGCCCGTAGGTTGTTCTGACGGCTAGCTGTGATGATCAGGTGCACACCGATGCTGAGACCTTCACGAGAGATCCGCATGAAGAGCTTGAAGAGATCTGTCTCATAAGGCTCGTCCTTCATAGACTCATAGCTATCCATGAGGATGACCATGGTAGGCTCTTGCTTACCGGTCACTTCACGGTAGAGGGCGATGGTGCCGACCCCATGCTCCGAGAGGAGCTTCTTGCGACGATCCAACTCGCGGTTGATGATTCGGATGAATTTCTGGATTTTCTCCGTCTGATCAAGTAAAAGGCTATCGGCCACATGTGGCAATTGGCTCAATGGTGCTAGACCATTGGTTCCGAAATCGAGCAGGTACATGGTCAGATTTTCTGGACTCTGCTTACGAGCCAGATCCATTGCGGCTGTCTGAAGGAAAGTGGTCTTTCCTGTACCTGGACTTCCGTAAAGGAGGATGTTCCCATCTTTTGACAGATCGATGGCGACCGCTTCTTGCTTTTGCGCCTGCGGGATATCGGCTACCCCGATCAGGACGCTTGGAGCTGTCCGTTTTTGCCAAGCCTCGATCGGCACGACCTTGTCCAACTCATCCAGCGTGATCCGCTCTTTGAGCGGTGGCAACCATGGTTGGGCCACAGCTGCGATGCCTTCTTGTTGGTGCAAGTGGTTGATTTCTTGCACGATGACATCCAGCTCTGTCGGCACTTCCTTGATTTCTTCTGCCATATCCAGACCAGAGAGGTCTTGGTTGAGGACTTCGTATTGGCCCAGTTCATTGATCAAGTAGATGGTATGGTCTTCGATCCCTAGCTGGTCCTTCTCAGGCTGGTAGTCTGCTCCTGACCAAGCGGTTTGGAAGAGTTCATAGACTTCGTTATTTCCGACTTGGAGGTAGGCACGACCGGTCTGGGTGATCTCAGCCGCATCTGCCGTCCGCAGCATCTCCATAGAGTCCCCACGATCTGCCACCTTGAGGGCTAGCTTGAAGCGGGAGTTGGACCAGATCTGGTCATCCACGACCCCAGAAGGTTTTTGCGTCGCAAGGATCAAGTGCACCCCGAGGGAACGCCCGACACGTGCGATAGAGACCAATTCCTTGATGAAGTCTGGTTGGTTGACCTTGAGTTCGGCGAACTCATCACTGATCAAGAAGAGGTGAGGAAGCGGTTCTGTCGCTTCACCGAGTTTAAATTTCTTTTGGTATTGGTTGATATGGTTGACCCCATATTGACCAAAGAGGCGTTCCCGACGATGGATCTCCGCATTGATAGAGGCTAGGGCCCGCATGGACTGGGCGCCATCCAAGTTGGTGATGGTCCCAAGCAAGTGAGGCAGATCCTTGAAGAGATTGGCCATTCCCCCACCCTTGTAGTCGATGAGGAGGAAAGCCACATCGTGTGGGTGGAAGTTGACGGCAAGGCTCAGGATATAAGACTGAATGGTTTCAGACTTACCAGAACCGGTTGTCCCTGCAATCAAACCGTGTGGTCCATGGGCTTTTTCATGGAGATTGAGGTAGACCAAATCGTCCTTCCCGCGCAGACCAATCGGCACTGCCAAACTTTGGTAAGGGGCATGGCTCTCCCAACGACTCAAGACCTTGAGGTCATTAAAAGTTTCCGCCTGGTACATTTCAAGGAAGGTCACCGAGTCTGGAATTGAACTCTTAAGCTGTTGGATATGCTTGAGAGGGGCAAGGCCACGCGAGATGGCTTCCTTGTCATAACCTTCAGGGAAGTGATCCAATTGGAAGTCAAGCTCACGAAGAACCCCTTCTTGCAAGAGCAATTGCCCTTGGTTGCGGTCCTTGATGGAGATAACGGTTTGGATATTTTCAGAAAGAGATGAGAGCACATCTGCCACATAGATGATAGAGCATCCTAGCTCTGTCGGATCCTCACGGAAGAACTCCATGATGACATGGTCCAAAATCAAGGTTTCATCGGTGATGAGGACCACATAGTGCGGGTGGAAGATCTTGGTATCATTGGCTTTTTCTTCCTCTTTTTGCGCCTTGCGGAGCTTGAGGATTTGGTTAAGACTGTTCAAGACCTGATCGCGTGTCCGCTGATTGTAGACAAAGCTACGGACATTCATATCTTGCAGAGTTGCATGAGGTAACCAGCGCATCCAATCCCAGCTTTCTTTTTCCTCTTCTGGAATGATCGGAATAATGGTCAGATCATGGTAAGAGTGAAAGACAGCTAATTGGGCAACCAGGAGTTGCAACTGTTCTAGCACGATAGGGCGAGGACCGACGTACCCTACAGGTCCCCGATTTAGGCTTGCTACAATCGGAAGATTGTCGATCTTTTGATGAGCTTGGAACAGAGTATAGCCTTCTTCTTCCAAGGCATCTTTCTTCCCACTACGCTCTTCCTGACCATATTTGAGCTCATAGCTGGTTGGAACCTTGCCTAAGCCCAAACGATAGGCCAAAAAGTCAAAATGAAGCGGTGTTTTTTCGTAGATCCGCGAGTCATAGCGTTTGACCATCTTGGTCAAATCTTCGATCGCTGGGAAATGGTAAAACATGCCTTCTCGCTGCTTCCGAGATAGCTGTTCCAAGTCCTTGGCCTTGTCCTTGAGATAGAGATGGTAGAGCTCCACGCGCTCTTTCTTGTCTTCTTTGTATTTCTTACGATTCTTGAAGAAGCCTTGGACCGAAAAGATCACACTAACCACAGACATGGATACTGTCGCGATGATGTAGAGCCCCCGCGGTTGGAAAATGGTGATCAAGAGGGTCACCCCAACCATGATGAGGGGTGGCATGATCAACTTCAAGAGTTCATCAGATGGCTTTTGAGGCTCCGCTCCAGGAGGATTGATCAAGATCTTGTCTTCCGAACTCCGGTAGATGATCCGAGGAGACCGGTGGTACTCTGGATAGTCCTTGTAAAAGTCATAGCGTGAATGCAAACGCGGCACTAGATAAGGACTTACTTCGACAGCCCCTTCCACGCCAAATTCTTCCGGATAGAGCTTAAAGGTCACATCTCCAATGGCCAGCTCATCCCCAAAGGCTAGTGGAAAAGTCGCTTCACTGACGAGTTTGTGGTTATGGTAGAATTTTCCAGATAAGAGCTGGCAAGTCCAAGTCTGCTCTTTTTTCACAAGGAGAAAGCGCACGGGATAATGCACGCGCACATCCGCACCCTCTTCATCTGCTACCAGGATTTCTTCCTTGTCTAGCAGTTCATAAGTATGGACTTCCCCTGTCGCTAAGTAGCAGACTACATCACCAAGGATCTTGCTATTTTCAAGCACACCCTTGTCTTCACCATACTGGTAGAAGATTTCTCCTTGACTCCATTGGAAATGAAGGGGATTTTCTTGCGAAGCCAGGGTCAACTGAGCTGTTTCTTGATTCGATACGGTCGCTGTTTTCCCCTCTTCTAGCGCTAGCTCATAGCGAAAACCTTTTTTATAGAGTATGATACGTTTTTTCATAGACTACTCCTTGTGGTCGCTAGACTCAGTCGAGCTTGCAGTTGTAGAAGACGAGCTTTCTGTTGAGGAACCTTCTGTAGACGAAGCCGTTGTTGAGCTGCTAGTGGAAGCTTTGGTTTCATCTGTCTCTGCTTCCAAGAGTTTAGAGCGGGCATCCCAGTATTTCTTGTATTCGCCCTCTAGCTCAGAGAGTTTCTTCTCGCGCTGTTCACCAGAGAGTTTTTCGCTATCACGTGTCGCCTTGATTTCTTTACGAAGGGCATAGATGATCAAGTCTGAATCGTCGATCCGCTTGGCTGTATCCAGCGCTTGGGTAAAGTCATGACGTCCGATATAGATCCAGTAGTGGAGATAGAGGCTGTCTGACTTGAGCGTGACGTTGTTAAGGATGACCTTCTTTTGGTCCTCTGAGAAATTCAAGCCTTGCAAGTAAGACGTCGCCAACTCATATTTCTGTGTCATTGGAAGACTACTTGGAGCCACTCCTTCCAACTCATCGATCACACCGGTATAGTCTACCTTGAGGTAGGCTGTATCCGCTTGAAGCAACTTTTCTTTAAAGGGTGCTTGGAAAAAGACCAAATAGATCAAAGGCAAGAGTAAGAGAGCCACTACAGCTGAAAGCCAAACTGTTGCCAACTTAAAGATTCGGTGTTGACGGCTTGAAACCAAGGTCAAGGTCTTTTCTTCCTCTTCCTTGCGTTCTTGATAAGCTTTCTCTAAGAGACCTTTCATCTCTTCTAAGCTAGCGGCATCACGGATTTCCACCAAGAAATCTGGCAGATCTTCTAATTCAAGTGTGCCTTGATAGAGTTCCATGAAGTCCCAGTCCCCAAAAAGAGTGACGGCATAACACTTGGCCTGACGCAAGAATTCAACCTGATCCCACTTGCGTGGCACCATCATTCCCGGAACCCCGCGGTAAGCGATCTTGACTTGCGCATCCTTGGTCACAAACAAATTGATAGGATGCAACATAAAGGTCACTGGAAGCTCCAAGGCCGGCGCCAAATCTAAGACATTAATGGCTAGACGCAGACGGTCTGATACTGGTAATTCTTGGATTTCTTCAGCACTCAAGCCTAGAGCATCTGTTTGATAGGTCAGATGAATCTGGTCTTGATCCGCTGTCATGCTTTGCTCTAAAAACAAGGGATGATGGAGATCCAAAATCCATAAATTGCGTAAATCCTGGCTATCCACTTCTGAACGCTTGAGGTCCAGCCGCCAGCTCGTTTCTTCTTTTTCAAAACGGAAGACTTGTTCTTCCAGTGTAAATTGTTCTTCTTTCACCTTACCACTCCTCAATCTCGATCAGATCACCACTCGTGATCGGATACTCTTGTACCACCTTGCCTTCATCTAGCAAGATGCCTTTATTTACCACGCGCAACTGATACTTGCTTCTAGGTTCCATGGCAGACCCAAAGATCTGATCCAATTCCCGAATCAAGCGTCGCACCTCCATCCGCGTTGGGATTCGGAGGTCATGGCTTGCACCATTCATACGGAAGGTGACATTGATATGTTGGTCCATTTAGGCCTCTTTTCTATAGATTCGATAGGAAATATAGCCAGCAATCCCAAAGAGAAGAGCACTCCAAGCCAGCATTTGCAAGGCTGGAATAAAATCCGACAAGCTGGCCGAATTGTCCTCCACATTGGACTCGAATTTAGATAATTTTTGATTTTCAGGCTGGAACAGGTCCGCTTCAGGCCCCGTTTTTTTCTTTCCCTTTATAGCAGAAAACAACTGGCCGTCTGAATCGGTCAATTGTTTCTCTTGCTTGCGTTTTTCATCTGCTAATTTTTTCTGATCCTTCTCATTGAAAAGAGACTCAGTCGCATCCAATTGGCCCCCAAGTGTCTTTTCCTGCTCGGTCTCAAGACGTGAGTTGTTGACCTGCAGACGATTATCAATAAAATCATCTGCAGAAACAACAACCGCTGGCAAGAGACTTAAGACAAAGAGAAGATACATCATTTTTTTCATAAGCTTGATTCAATTTCCTTTGTTTGAGTAAACTTCTTTGGAACGAAGATATTTGCAAGGGCCAAAAGTCCGAAGAAGACTAACAATCCGAAGAAGACGCCGATACCGGCTGTTTGTCCATCAAAGTAACCCGCAAACTGTCCTTCTAAAATAGAAAGGAGGTTGACATTTTTCACCAGTGCTGGAAGGCCTGACAAGGTCGCGGTCGTTCCGATCGCACTTGATAGGTAGACATAGCTGATCAACATGAAGAAGGCCAGTCCCATTCCAATCACACGGAAGTGTTTCAAGAGAAGGTATTGCAGTTGTACCAAGACAAAGCTTGCTAGAACCGCTAAGAATACCCAAGAAGGTACATATTCACGACCAACAGAGAGTTGAATACTTGAAATCATTCCGATCACCAGTCCAAGGATGAGAGAGAGTCCCACAAGGACACCAACAGACAAGAGATCTGATTCTTGCAAACGATCCAATTTGAAACGATCCTTAACCTTACGGATGATTGGCTGAGTCGCAAAGAGATAAGCTGTAAAGAGGCTCAAGACTTCCAACATAAAGATCCAGATAAATGGACGGTAGACGTTGATGGTCGCTTTCACAGAAGAAGATTTTTCTGCAACTGGGTTTGACAAGAAGTCAAGCAAGACTTCATTCGGTACTCCGTTTTCATAGGCATTGTTGAAGACCTTACGGAAGGCTTCGACGAAGTTCCCATTTTCAGACAATTCCTTGTCGAATTCACCCATCAAACTTTCCGCATTGCTAGACAATTTCTCTGTATTGCCTTGGGCTTTTTCCAATTCTTTGTTCAATTGGCTAAAGATTTCATTGGTAGAGTTAGCAGCTTCCACATTGCTACGAGATGAACTCTTAACACCTTCTGTCGAGCTCAATAAGGAAGTGTATTCAGAACCAAGAGCAGACAAGTCTGCATCCGTCTTGGTTTGAGCTTCGGTAACGGTTGCTTGTGCAGTTGAGATAGCCTCTAAGCGTTTTTGAAGGTCTGCATACTGCGTCAATTGATCATTGATGTTTTGGGTTAGATCTTTGTTGGTATTTTCGATTGCTGTAAGGTTAGCCTGTAATTCTGGTCCCAAGACTTGCAACTGTTGGAGTGTACCATCTAACTGGGCTTTCACACTCTTCGTTGCATCCCCAGATTCATCCGTTTCAATACTCTTACGGTAGTCCTTCATATTACTTGAAACGGCAGCCTTCACGACATCGACCAAAGCATCTGTCAAATCCATATCTTCGATCGGATCATAGAGCGAATGACGATTTTCCTTTTCATCTTTTGGATAGTAGGCATCGATCAATGCTCCTGCGCGTTGATAATCCAAGGCGATTTCACTAGCTTTCGATGCATAGTTAGCGACAGCTGTTTTCAAATCTTCTGCAGATACGGTCACACTGGTTGAAGAAACCCCATTCACAAGGACTTCAACATCAATCGCGCTCGGCATAGCTCCTCCATCTTCAACAAGGTGAATTTGAATTTGTTTGCCATCTTTCAGTTCGACTTCCTGCTCACCACTGCCTGCATAAGTCTGTCCATCATAGGTCCAAGTATCAACCTTGACTCCTGCAGGGACATGAATACTGACTTTCTGTTTCCCAGATTTAGCATTAAGGACATCCGCAACTGCCGTTAATTTGGCATCCACTTCAGCAGCCAATCGTTTTAATTCATCGGCATTCCCTTTTGCTTGCGCCTTCGTTCCAGCAAAAGCACTATCAAAATCAATCGCTGCGTTGAAATTCCCATACTTATTCAAATTCAGACTAGCAGGATCTAAAGACGGAAGTTTTTCAATTGCTTTACGAATATCTTCATCCGCTTTATTACGTGCTTCACTTAATGTCTTGATACTCGTCTTTCCAAGCAAGGTACGAAGAGTGACTTTGTCTCCTTCTTTTAGACCATAGTAGTCAAGGATCTTCGCTTTTACAGTAGACTCGATGTTCTTTTCGTGCTCATCTAATTTGTCGCGTTCTGCCTTGATCCCTTTTTCGAGGTCTGCCACACGATCATTCACATCTTTTGTCAAGCCTGCATAGGTCTTGGTCCCTGAAGAATCTCCTTCTGTTTCAGTTGGTTGACTCAATTGTTTGGTAATTGCTTCTTGGTTTTGTTGTAGATTCTTATACAACTCTTGGGTCTTTTCACTGACAACAGACTGGTTCATGGACATCAGCTGGTTCATGAACTCTTCATGGCTGATCTTATCCTCAGAGCGTTGCTTGATCAATGTGTCGAAGTTTTGACCGTACTGATCCTGAGATTGGGTCAATTGATCAAAAGCCTGTGTATAAGACTCAAGGACTGTCTTCAAGGCATTGTTCGACTCAACAGATGACGTAGACAAGCTATAGAGACTTGGGAAGATATTCTTGGAATCCAAGGCTGAATCTAGCAAGTTGCTCCGGTAAGAACCAATGTTGGTAGATTGAATTTTGTTACTTGTTTCCACGTTCTTCTGAGCTGTATAAAGGTTGCTCAAAATGCTGACCATATACATATCAACCAACTGGCTATTCAAGTCTGAAACGATATCTTTAGCGACTTTATTGGCCTCGTTCTCAACCTGAGAATTTCCAGCCGCATTGACCTTATACGTCACCGTTGTCTTCTCTGCATTAACCGCGTTCACTTCCAAGACCTTCTCTGAGAAGTCACTTGGAATGACAATCATCAACTGGTACTTGCCATCTGCAAGCCCTGACTCAGCAGCTCCACGAGGGAGTACAGACCAGTTTTGCGAATTATCCCGTTCGATATTCTTTACATAGCTAGCCCCAAGGTTGTATTCTTTATCATTCAGTTTGACCGCCTTGTCTTCATTGACAACCGCAATGTTGAGCTTGGTGTTTTCTGTCGTTTGCACGGTCTTGGCTTCGTTTTGCTTTTGGTCCTTTTGAACCGTCGTATAAAGACCCACGACAGATCCCATCAAAAGGAGCACAACCGCACTCTGACCGATGTATTTTAACCATTTTTTATTTTTAACTTCCATACCTTTTCCTTTTTCTAATTCATAGATACAAAATAGGGGTTAGGAATTAAGAATCTAACCCCTATTTTCTATATATCAAAAGACAAAAGGGTGATCTACCTACAAGAAGTAAGATCACCTCCAAGACTATCTTAGTGGATTTGTGCAGCGATATCTTGGTCAGTTTGTTCAACGATATCAGCAACTTTGATCAATTGACCGTTGATGTCTTCCAACAATTGAGCGAATTGTTTGATTTTTGGAGACAATTCGTTGAATTGTGCTTCAAAGCTATCAAATGCAGATCCATCCCAGTTTGCGTCGATGACTTGTTGTTCATGAGTCAAAGTAGTAAGGATTTGATCGATTTCTTGAGAACCTTGTGCATAACGTTGTGCTGAAGCACGTAGGTCTTCTGGAGTTAATTTAATTTGAGCCATATTTTTCTCCTTTTGGGCTGATACCCTTATATTTTTTTCATAAACAATACATTTTAGTACGAATTAGTAAAATGCCAGATAACTGTATATTTTACCTTTTTCTCCCTGTTTGTATTATTTACTTAAAAATATCTTAATGAAATATTGCCAGAATGTCAAGTTTAGAGGGCTAACTGATAAAATATTGTAACTTTGTTACAATTGTGTAACATTTTGTCATAAATATGTAATATATTTTCTGAATTCCTTGCCCCAGTAGTCTCCAACTAGTATTATTTCTGAGAAGAAAAGAAGACACTCTGTCCTTTTATATTAACTCAACACATAGATAAAAATTGTTGATTTTAGGTGTTTTTAAAAGCAAATTTTGAAGATTTTTGTATATTTTTTCATTTTTAAAACTTTTATGGTATAATGAAACCTGTTCAAAACTTGTTTCATACAAGATCGAACACCATTAACCTATAAGGAGTATATATGAAAAAATTTCTACTTGCCTCTGTCTGTCTACTAGCTCTTACCGCTTGTAGCCAAGGCCAACAAGGCAAAGGAACTACTGCCGCTTCTTCCAAGCAAGAAGCCACTCAAACCAAAAAGGAGCAAGTCCAAACCAAGACCTTTGTTAGCGACCTCGGCGATCACCACCAAAACAAAATTCAAATTGGCTACAAGAATGATGAGATTGTTTCCATGACCATCATGGGAGTTGCACCAATACCGGAAGATATGCAAAAATCAGATGTCGCTGAATTGAAGGAAGTCTATCAAGAAGAAGCTGATAAAGCAAATTCCAAACACGGTGTTAACGGACAAGCTGGAATCAACACAAGCATCAAAATCGCTGATGATAAACAGACCTATACAAACGTTATGCATGTTGATTTTACTCAAATGAAAAAGGAAGATTTTGTGAAATTACTGGCTGATCAAGGGGAAGAAACCAACACTACCATGTTGAAATACCTCAAAGGCAAACCTCAAGATCTCTTTACCTATTTCAAAGATCAAGGCCTCAAAGAAGAAAAATAAAAAGAGCTTCCTGAGTTTCATCACCACACTGGTGAGAGCTCAGAAAGCTTTTTCTTATTTGTTCAAGATTGAAAGGGTTTCAAGGAGATTGTCCGCATGAACTTCGATGGTATCTCCTGTCGCTTTGATTTTCACTTCTACGATGCCTTCAGCTGCTTTTTTACCAACTGTTACGCGGATTGGAAGCCCAATCAAATCACTATCGCTGAATTTGACACCAGCGCGTTCATTTCGGTCATCCACCAAGACTTCGTAGCCTTTATTCACCAAGGCTTCTTCGATCCGATCGGTCAAAGCAAGGCTTGCTTCATCTTTGACATTGACTGGAATCAAATGCACATCAAATGGCGCCAATTCTTTAGGGAAGTTAATTCCCCAAGCGTAACGGTACTCCCCTTTTGGAGTCTTATTGACAAAGAGGCGAGCATGTTGCTCCATAACGGCTGAAAGAAGACGGCTGACACCGATTCCGTAGCAGCCCATGATGATTGGAACTGCACGACCGTTTTCGTCCAAGACATCTGCTCCCATGCTAGCGGAGTAGCGTGTGCCGAGTTTGAAAATGTGACCGATTTCGATCCCACGTGCAAAGTTCAAGACCCCTTTCCCATCTGGTGAGATTTCGCCTTCACGAACTTCACGGATATCGACGTATTCTGCAGTAAAGTCACGTCCTGGGTTGACACCAGTCAAGTGGTAGCCTGTTTCATTGGCACCGACTACTGCATTGCGGCTGTCTTGGACCTTGCGGTCTGCGATAATCTTAACATTTTCAGGAAGATCAACTGGACCGAGAGAGCCAAAATCAGCTCCTAATAATTCTTTCACTTCCACTTCGGTTGCAGGTTCAAAGAAGTCTGCGCCGAGGTGGTTTTTCAACTTCACTTCATTGAGCTGATCATTACCTACAAGAAGGGCTACAACTGGCTCACCATCTGCGATGTAAACTAAAGTCTTGATAGTAGCTTCTTCTGGAACATCCAAGAATGCAGCTACTTCATCAATCGATTTGACACCTGGTGTTTCCACGCGTTTCACTTCTTCTTCTGCTACGACACGGTTACTAGGCTTGTATTCGTTAGTAGCCATTTCCAAGTTCGCAGCATAGGTTGATTCACTTGAATAGGCAATAGTATCTTCCCCAGAAACCATCCATTTGAGCAATTCTGCTTTGATTTCTTCTTGAACTTCTGCTGGGATCTCATCAAAGGAAGCTACTGATTTGTCTAAAACAACCCAACGGTCCAAGTCCGTACGAGCAGGCGTAACAGCCATAAACTCTTGGCTATCTTTTCCACCCATGGCACCACCATCACCGATGATGGCTTTGTAGTCGATGCCACTGCGTGTGAAGATCCGCTCATAAGCTGCCTTGTATTCATCATAAGTAACGTCCAAGCTATCGTAGTTGGCATGGAAACTGTAACCATCTTTCATGATGAATTCACGGGTCCGAAGAAGACCGTTCCGTGGGCGTTTTTCATCGCGGTATTTTGGTTGAATTTGGTAGAGATTCAACGGCAATTGTTTGTAAGATTTTACTGAGTCGCGCACAATAGCGGTAAAGGTTTCTTCGTGAGTTGGACCCAAGATAAAGTCAGAGCCTTCACGGTTTTTCAACTTATAAAGGTCTTCCCCGTAAGTTTCGTAACGACCAGATTCACGCCAGAGATCCGCACTCAAAAGGGCTGGAGCTAGCATTTCTACTGCTCCAATTTTTTCAAATTCTTGGCGCATGATGCCTTTTGCTTTTTCAATCACTCGATTTGCTAATGGCAGATAAGAATAGACACCAGCTGAGACTTGGCGAACATAACCTGCACGCAACATCAAAGCATGGCTAATGACTTGAGCATCGCTTGGCATTTCGCGAAGCGTTGGAATCAACATTTTACTTTGTTTCATGGACAATATCCTTTTCTATTTCAAAAATAATTTCATAATATCATTCCAGGTGACAGCAATCATCAAAATAACCATTACAGCTACACCTGCAAGCGTCATATAGGTTTCTACTTCTTGTTTCAGTGGCTTTCTCCGGACGACCTCGATCAAATTGATCAAGATTTTCCCGCCATCCAAAGCCGGAATCGGGATTAGATTGAAGATCCCAATATTAATAGAGAGCATGGCCATAAGAGACAAGACTGCCGGAATCCCTAATTGAGCAGCTTGTGAGCTGGCATTGTAGATAGCGACCGGACCACCCAGTTTATTGAGACTAAAGTGGAAAATGATATCTTTCAAAGCTCCCAAAATCCGTGTCGCTGTATTCCAGGTATCTGTAAAACCAGACAAGAGTTTATCCACAAATCCCGTCTTGAGGCCGTTTGTCACACCCAGATAATAACGATTCCCTGACTTGGTTGGCTTCACTTTGACTTCTTTTTCTTGGCCGTCTGCTTTGACCTTCAGGGTCAATTCAGGAGCTGTCTTGCTATCCTTGGTTGCTTTTTCGACAGCATCTGTCAACTCATCCCAGTTGCTGACGGTATCGTTGTTAACTTGAAGGATCTGAACATTACTTTTAACACCAACCTTAGCCAGCGCCCCATCGGGTGCCACCTGAACGTTGTTGCTGTAGTAGTCAATCGCACCACCGCGCATAAAGGCTAAAAGTGAGTAGACGACAATACTAAGGATAAAGTTGTTCATAGGACCCGCAAAGTTGGTGATCAACCGTCCCCAAATGCTGGCATTCTGATACTGAACATCTCTCGGTGCAATCCGCACTTCTGTCCCATCTTCCTCAACAATAGTCGCATCATGATCGACACTATAGGTCTTTGTCTCATCGAGAACCAAGCCCGTAATCTCCAGTTTGTCTTCGAAGTCAAACTGGGTCACATTCATGGGAAGGGCTGTCTGATCCAGATTCTTTCCTGAAAGATTAATCCGGACGACCTTCCCAGCCTCATTTAGCGTCAAGCTGACAGGCGTTCCGGTTTTAATCTCAGTTGTATCCTCACCCCAGCCAGCCATACGCACATAGCCACCTAAAGGCAGGATGCGAATGGTATAAGCTGTTCCATCTTTACCAATATGGGCAAAGATCTTTGGACCCATCCCGATCGAGAATTCTCGCACCAGGATGCCCGATTTTTTTGCAAAATAGAAATGACCAAACTCGTGAACGAGAACGATCACTCCAAAAATAACAATAAAGGCAATAAACTGCATCGTTCTATATGTGGTTTCCTTTCTATCTCTTCTGTCTTAGAACAAGCCCAAGAAATGCATCAAGGGAAAGACAAAAATCAAACTATCAAAGCGGTCTAGGACACCGCCGTGTCCTGGAATAAATTTTCCAGAATCTTTTACACCGAAGTGGCGTTTAATCGCACTCTCTACCAGATCTCCAAACTGACCTGCAATACTAAAGAGGATGGTGAAGAAAATCATAGCAAGAAAACCATGTCCACCTGCCACAGAGCGATCCACAATCATAAAGATCACGGTTACCGCAACTGCAGACAAGATTCCGCCAAGACTGCCTTCTATCGTTTTATTCGGCGAGACTGCAGGCATGAGCTTGCGTTTCCCAAATTGACTTCCGACCAGGTAAGCACCTGAATCTGTAGCCCAGACAATAAAGAGAGCTAGCAGAACTTTGTCGATTCCAGCGATACGCGCATCTACTAAGGAATGGAAACCAAGTCCAACATAAAAGCTAGACGCAATGGGATAGACTACATCTTCATAATTGTAATTCTGAGCAAGAACAGTTGTCCCCATGAGAATCAAGACAACCAAACCATAGGCAATCATATTGCCATCTGCTGGAAGGTAAGGGAGGTAGTCCTCAATCGGCAAAGTCAGGACGAAGGCCGCTAACATGGCTAGCGCTCCTTCAAAGGTCGCTGTCTCAAGTCCCTTCATCTTGAGCAATTCATGAACCCCTAGCATGGCGATCAAGCCAATCACAATCTGGAAGAACACCCCTCCAACCATTACTGTTGGAATGAAAAAGAGCAGGGCAATTCCTCCAAAAATCACACGTTTTTGTAAATCTTTCGTCATCATCTTCTCCTAAACACCACCAAATCTCCGATGGCGATGGCTATATTCTACTATGGCACTTCGTAGTGCTTCCTCTCCAAAATCTGGCCACATCACATCTGTGAAATACAACTCACTATAAGCAGCCTGCCAAGGAAGGAAATTACTCAAACGGATCTCTCCGCTGGTACGAATAATCAAATCTGGATCCCTTAGGACGCGTGGCAAACTCTCGGTATAGAGAGAATCTGCGATCATCTCTTCTGTGATATCTTCTGGACTGAACTTCGCATCCAAGACTTCTTGGGCGATCTGCTTCACGGCCTGAGTGATCTCAGCACGTCCACCATAATTGAGTGCGAAATTCAGGATCAAGCCTGTATTGAGATGGGTCATTGCTTCTGCTCTTTCCAAAGCCTCCAGCGTTTCTTTTGGTAATTTCTTGGTATCACCGATCATTTGAATCTTGACATTGTTGCGATGCAATTCGGGGACGAAATGATCATAAAACTCGACCGGCAAGTGCATAATGAACTTGACTTCATCTTCAGGGCGTGTCCAGTTTTCCGTAGAAAAGGCATAGACCGTCAAGACCTGAACCCCCATATTTTTTGCTGCAATCGTCACTTCTTGGAGAGCTTCCATCCCCGCCTTATGACCGAAGACGCGCGGTTGCATCCGCTTTTTCGCCCAGCGACCATTGCCATCCATAATGATCCCAATGTGTTTCGGGACTTCTAAAGGTATCTCGATTTTTTCTTTTTTCTTAAAACGAAACATGTTTTTCTACCTATTTCAATATTTATCGCTTCATTATACCATAAATCCCCATAAAATAGGGACTCTGGCCTCTTTTTTGAACCAGCAAGGCTTTCCTTCATCACATCGTCCTATTTGCCCACCAAAAAAGAGGCCTTTGCCTCTTCTTTGATGATTATTCTTCGATGGCTGAATCGGCATCTGAGCTAGCGCCTTCTGTAGCAGTAGCTGAGATTCCTTCTGATACAGGAAGAACTGTTTTGATCGCTCCCAATTCAAAGGTCAGGTAGACACCATCAACATCCAAGACAACGGTCTTGCGATCTGTATCGACTTCATCGATGGTTCCGTACAAGCCACCAATCGTGATGACTTCATTTCCTTTTTGAAGTTTATTCAAACTTTCCATCCGTTTTTGGTACTGTTTCTTTTGGCTACGGCTCATGAAGTACATCAAACCGACCATAAGAACGAGCATAATTAGCAAACTTCCGCCTTGCATATGTTTCTCCTTTAATTTTCATATATGCTATACTATATCAAATTTCGCCCGTCTTTTCAAGTTTCCCCATCCTCTTCAAGCAAAATCAGACCTCAGTCTCAGAGAGGAGGCAAGTTTTGATGAAAAAGAAAAAAACCACGAAAAGTGGGCTACTGACTAGTCAATCGTAATGCCATACTTTTCATGATTCTCATCATACCAATCAATCAAGGCCAAAGCCGTTTGATAGGTAATATTTTTGATTTTACTCGTTCCCTTCGTCAAAGTCGCTAGGCTCATTTTGCTGATGTTTGTTTCAGTTGCGACACGATAGCTCGTCAAGCGACCGTCAACCATCAGTTGAACAACGGCTTCCACTTTTCTGTATTCGGGAGTTGAGTAGATATCAATTGTATTGCTCATCTTACTTCCATTCCTCAAATTTTATTCTTGTATAGATTATATACTTATTTTCTTTATTTATTAATAATTTTGCTCAAATTGGATTAATTTCACTAATTATTGATGTTTTTTTAGCCCAAATAGGGTATTTTTCGCCTCATACGGCGAATAATTTCCCCCAGGTGGGAAGAAAAAATAAAGACTGCTATATGATAGCAGTCTCTATTTTTCACAAACTAATTCGCCTTAGTCTGCTTGTTTATCAGTGTTTTCTTCCTTCTTTGTGTCTTTTTCTCTGATCACAAGGACACCATCTTCCATGTCTGCTTCGAGATGTTTGGCATCCAAGTTATCCAAGTGGAAGTCTGTGACTTTGTCACGGATTTGTTGTTCAACTACCCGACGGAGTGGACGAACACCCATCACTTCATCATAACCTTCTTCAGTCATATATTCTTTAGCTGCATCGCTCACTGCCAAGTCGATTTCTTTCTTAGAAAGGGTCTTATTGACATCTACCAACATCAAATCAACAATCTTAGAAAGGTCTTCCTTGCTCAAGTGTGAGAATTCAATGACAGCGTTGAAACGGTTCAAGAATTCTGGACGGAAGTAAGGTTTCAAACGATCCATGAGTTCTGGTTTATCCGCATCTTCTGTCAAGTTAGCTTCGTAACCAAAGCCAGCGTTTGAAGTGGCGATAATCACAGTGTTCTTGAAGTTGACCGTGTTCCCTTGACCATCTGTCAAACGACCATCATCCAAGACTTGAAGGAGAAGGGTGATCACTTGAGGATCTGCCTTTTCAATTTCATCGAGAAGGACGATTGAGTAAGGGTTACGGCGAACACGTTCTGTCAAAGTATTGCTATTGTCATCGTAACCAACATAACCAGCAGTTGTACCAATCAATTTAGAAACGGCTGTGCGGTCGCTATATTCTGACATGTCCAAACGGATGATCGCATCTTTGGTTCCGAACATATCAAGAGCCAATTGTTTAGCCAATTCAGTCTTACCGACACCAGTAGGACCTACAAAGAGGAAGCTACCGATTGGACGGTTCCCTTCGTCAAATCCTGCACGGTTACGACGGATGGCACGTGCCACTGCTTCAACGGCTTTATCTTGACCGATAACCTTGGTTTGCAAACGGTGACCCATATCTTTCAAACGTTCGATATCAGTTGCACCCATTTGAGACACTGGGATACCCGTCATCCGTTCTACTGATTCAGCCACATCGTTGATTGTTGCAGTTACCTTATGGTCTTCTGTATGGTTTTCAATTTTCTTTTCAAGCTCTTCGATACGAACTTTTGCTTTCAAAGCTGCTTCGTAATCTTCTTTAGCCGCAGCTTCTTCTTGTTTGGTTTTTTCTTCTTCAATTTCATGTTCCACAGCATGGACATCTGTTACTGGATGTTGAGCCGCCAAGTGAGCAGCTGTTACATCGACCAAGTCAATGGCCTTATCAGGCAAGCTACGTTGTGGAATGTATTGGATAGAATAATCAACTGCTGCTTTCAAAACTTCATCTGGCAAGATGACATTGTGGTGTTTTTCATAAAGATCACGGATCCCTTGGAGAATCTTGAAAGTATCTTCAGCTGATGGAGCATTGACTTTCACTTCGTTGAAACGACGAGCAAGAGCTGCATTCTTCAAGATAGTGTTACGGTATTCATCTTGAGTCGTTGCACCAATGACTGTCAATTCCCCACGTGAAAGAGCAGGTTTGATGATATCCGCAAGACCTTTAGAGCCTTGACCATCACCTGTGCTACCTGCACCAAGGATTTGATGGATTTCATCAAAGAAGAGAATAACATTTCCCATAGCTTTGACTTCTTGGATCAGATTTTGAATATTTTCTTCAAAGCTACCACGGTATTGCGTACCAGCTTCTAGACCAGAAATATCAATCGAGATGATTTCTTTATTCTTGATAGCAGCTGGAACATCCCCGTTCACAATAGCTTGTGCCAAACCTTCTACAACTGCTGTTTTACCAACACCGGCATCCCCTACAAGGACAGGGTTGTTCTTGGTACGACGAGACAAGATTTCAGCAGTTTCTTGAATTTCTTTATTACGTCCGATGACCGGATCCAATTTTCCTTCACGAGCTTCTTCGGTCAAGTTGCGACCAAGTTTTGCAAGGATCCCATCTTGTTTCATTCCTTTACCTTGATGGTGTTGCACTTGCTCGCTTCCTTCATTTGGAAGTTGACCAGTTTGGCGGTAAATAGCGAATTCTTCTGGTGTCACTTCACGACCGTTGATCATGTAGCGACGGCTTTCAGAACGAAAACCACCCATGTTTCCCATTAGTTGATTGAAAAGATCATCCATATTGTTAAAGTTGTTGTTCATATTGTATACCTCTAATTTACATAATTTTAATTCATTCTTGAAAATTAGCAGACCAATTGGCTGCTGTTTGATTGTTTACATAATTTAAATTCATTTATATAATAATAGCCCTACAGGCTAACAGTTTCTATTTTTCCTTTTATCAATTAGTTGTCTTAATTCTGGAAATAGCATATCACCATCTCCTTTCCACTATTGATCTTGTAAACCAGTAGGTTTTTCAACCTCTTTTTGTTTACATAAATTATTATAACGCAGACTGAATTCTTTGTCAACACTTTTTTACATAATTTTTTAAATTTATTAAAAAAATCTGGAGTCACTCCAGATTCTATATTTAAATAGAAGTTCTTGGCTAGATAGATTTAAATTTACCAGCTTTTTCTTGAATAACCGTCTGTACGTTTTTAGCAAATTGACCCACCATGGACTGATCCAGTTGTTTTCCAACTACCTGGACGTCTTCTTCAGCTACTGTTGTAATCGCAGTCAATCCATCATTGTAACGTTTCTCAACTCCTGCCTTGCAGGCCAATAAAATGGGCGCATAGACAACACGGATTAAATCTTTTTCAAGTTTCTTTCGGCTTTCGATGATCCTCATCTTATCTTTCATATCTAAATCAAAGAAATCTTTGACTGGACTATCACCCATACTTCCTCCTCTTCTATACTATGAAACTTTATCTTGTGCAAACTCCTCTTCCAGTTGGCGTCTATCTTTCCGGTAGGATTGCCATAAATTCTCTTCCTCGATTTCGATCTGTTTTAAGGCTACTTGTGCAGCTTCTCTAGCTTCGAGATCATACTCTTCGATACAGCGATGGAGGGACTCCCATTCACAACTGCTATCAATCTCCTGCTGTTGTAAAAAGGAAGCTGCCATCGCATACTCTTCTTCCAGCATCTGGGTGAAGAGCTGCTGTTTTCTTTCCACTAGGCAACGCTTTTCATCTAGCTCCAAGCGCGCTTTTTGGAACTCTCTTTCCAAGTGATCTAGTTTCTTTTCCTTTTTTGAAAGAGTAGATGAAATTAATAAGCTAGTTGTTCCCACTGGTTCATTTCTCCTGCTATTTTTTGATCTTTTGCTTTTAAGAGCTCAATTCCTGTATTCACTTGCTCGTTTAAAGCATGAAATTCATTCGATAAGGACTGATATGCAGCCAAACGATTGTCGAACCTTTCTCTTACTTGAGTGACAACTGTTTGCCTTGTTGCACCAGCCTGTGCATAGGCCTCTTCTACTTCGGAAAGATTGAGAATGAAGCCTTTCGGAACGGTCTGTAATACTTTCTCCAAAGCTTCTAAATCTGTATCCAGTCGTGCCTTAGATTTCTGAGCTTGCTCCAGCCCTTCATCCACTACTCGAATCAGCTCATCAGAAGCCAAGCGTGCCTGCAAGGCATCGAGATAGATTTGTTCACTTGAACTCAGTCCACCACCTGTTTTTTGTAATTTATCCTTTAGGCGATAGTAAACCTTCATCCGCTCTTCAATGATTTCCTTGCGAGTGATGGCTTCCGTTCCCTTTTCAAGAACCAAATTCCCATCCTTATCATAGATATAACCATGCATCATGTGCTGCAGGCCAGTATTTATCAAATTTTTAGTTTTGAGGTGCTTGACAATCCCACTGGATTCCTTGCTTCCAGAATCCTGATAGCCCAAGCTAACCAAATCTTTATGGTCAATGTGGTTGTAAATTTTGTACTTCAGCGAATCTATACGCGCTTTTTGCTCGGGTGTTAAAATAGGATAGGCATTAGGGCCATTGTATAGATGGACAGTCCCAATATGAGAAGCTTCCTCTTCCGTCAAACAGGCAAGCGCATACTGAATATTCATAGACCCCAGAGAGTGACCGTATAGATCGATCTTGGCATTGGGGTATTTTCGGATCACCTCTTTCAAATGAGCTGCAGCATCTTTAAACTGCGGAGGCGGGAAAGTACCGTTTTCATCATTGTATTTTTTTAAAAAAGCAGCTCCCATTAAAGCAGGAAATTTAACCTGTTCTTCGGCTGTTCTTTCTGCAAAAAAGCCGACCGCATCTGATGCTTTTTCCTGTATGAAATTGCTGACAGGATTGTCCATCGCTTTTTGTATGAACCTACCTAAGGGAGTGGCCTCCGGTGGAAGATTAACAGATGTAGGAATAATTGCATCTTCAAAAGCTTCTACAGCATTGTTAAAACCATTTTTAGCCTTATCTCGCGCATAATTCTTCGCATATTCTGTTGCATACTCGCTTGCACCACCAGGGTTCAAAATATTGGAAGCTGCTGGCAAATCTGTCCCTACCCAATCTGTAAATGTATCATGGAGTAATTTTTGTGTACTTATTTCAGTTTCAGATCCCTTCATCAAAACTGTCACATCATGGATTTGGGCGCGATCTTCATCAGAAGCAGAATAGGGGACTGGATCTTGTTCAACCCCCTTGCCACTATCCGTTAGTACAAAGACCTGTTCTTCATTGCCATTTACACTATCATAGATGTGAGCTAAGTTACCAATATAATCATCTCCATCGTTAATAGAATAATCTTGACCCATTTCTAACGGTTGATATTCCAATAAGGATGTTTTCTGATGTTGAAGATCCGAAAAATTAGAATTAATGACCATCACTTTCTCCTCTTATTAGTCTCGTTAACTTTTTTGGCATCCCAGACGCTGCAACGGTATATTCCCCAGAATCTTCCTCTTGAACTGTCATATTGATTATTAATGTATCATCATTGTTAATGACTACCTCTAGAATCAGTCCTCCCATTGGGTTATATTTTAATTTGTCTTTTAAAATCCTATAAGTCTTTATTTTCCCATTTGGAGTTAATGCCTCTGGATCCTGTTTTTTTAAATATTTTTCAATCGCCACTTTCATTTGCTTACTCTCTGCGATTTGAATCATTTCTTGTTTTTTTGCAGATTGTCCATTAAAAAAGCTACAGCCTCCTAAGCTCAGGCTAAATACTACCATTATCAACACAATAAATTTACTTTTTTTCATTTCTTCCCGTTTCTTTTTCTAGTTTTCTTAAAATTTATTATACAAAATTCCATCAACGTCTGAAATGTTACTTTTGTTAAAAAACATTGCCAAAAGGTTACAAGCACTAACTATTGATGTAACATACCAGCTTTGATTCAGAAAATGTTTCTGGTTACCTATTTTAATTGTTGGTTAATAAATCACTTAACTCCTCTGTTTTCCCAAAATAGGTCTCTTCATATTTCCCTGTAGTAGCATCTTCTTGTATAGTTGTGCTCAAAACTAACTTATCATCATTATTTATGACTATTTTTACTAATAGTCCTCCCATTGGATTATAATCTAAATCATCTTTAGAAATTTTATACGTTTTAATTTTTCCTTCTGGTGTAAGTGCTTTTGGATCTAATTTTTTTAACATATTCTCAATCGCCACTTTCATCTTCTTGCTCTCTGCGATCTGAATCATTTCTTGTTTCTTTGTAGCTTGTCCGGTAATAAGACTGCATCCTCCTAGAAATAGCCCTGACAGAATCATGATTACGGTCATACTGTATCTTTTTTTCATTCTCTTGCAATTCCTTATTTATCGTTTACTAATTTCTTGGATAATTCCCCTGAAATGACTACTCCATTCTGTTCCATATGACCATCAGACTCTTGGGTTAAGGTTGTCGTAATGGTTAAATTCTCATCCTCATTAACCATCATTTCTATCGTCAAACCTCCCATGGGATGAGATCTCAGCCGGTGGATATTAATTTTATATGACTTCACAATCCCCTCCGCTGTCAAGGCATTGGGATCTTCTTGTCTCAATATATTTTCGAGAACTCTTTTTGATTGCTTACTCTCTGCAATCTCTAGCATTTCTCTTCGTTGCTCTGATCGTCCGGTAGTAAGACTACATCCTCCTAGGCACAAAGTGGTTAGCAATAACCATAACGTCCCTATTATTTTAGTTCTCATATTTTCCTTTGATGCTTCCATGAATGACTCCACTATGAATTTATTTCCCAGTCTCTTCTGCTTTACTTAACAGATCATCTAATTTTGCTGAAATACCGTAACTACCTGCTTCGAACTGTCCTGAATCTTCCATTTGAATAGTCGTATCGATCGTTAACTTTTTATCGCCATTGATCACGAGATAAACATTCATCCCTCCCATTGGATTGTATTCCAATTCACCTTTTATCAGGGTATAGGAGTGAATGACTCCTTCTGAAGTGAAAGCTTTCGGATCGATACTGATTAACAAGTGTCTTATCGCTCGCTCCATTTTCGTGCTTTCTGCAATCTGAATCATTTCTCTTCTCTCAGCAGCTTTATCCGTAAAAAGACTGCAACCTCCTAGAAACAAAGTCAGTAAGAATAGTAGTACAAATCGTTGTTTTTTATCAGTCATATTTCCCTCTCACTTATATTATTCGTAATGATTTTTAAAAAATGAGCTAATTTTTAAATTTTTTCCAGAATCCAAAAAACACACCCTATATAGGTGTGCCTCTTGTTAAATCATGTATTCGACACTATAAGTGGCGTCGGATAAAATCCGTGAAAGGAATTGTTTGGTTCGCTCTTCCTTTGGACTATTAAAGAATTCATGGGGTTCATTTTCTTCGATGATGTGTCCGCCATCCATAAAGATAACGTGGTTGGCCACATCACGCGCAAAGCCCATCTCATGCGTTACGACAACCATGGTCACTCCTTCTTGGGCTAGCTGTTTCATGACATCTAAGACATCCCCAACCAATTCTGGGTCTAGCGCTGAAGTCGGTTCGTCCAGCAAGATCACATCTGGTTTCACTGCAATGGCACGTGCGATTCCGATCCGTTGCTGCTGACCACCTGATAATTGAGAAGGATAGTAATCCTTGTAAGCGAGGAGACCGACTTTTTCAAGGGCGGATTCCGCCCGTTGGATGGCTTCTTCTTTTGGAATCTTACGAGCTACAACCAGGCCTTCTAAGATATTTTCAAGTGCTGTTTTGTTGGCAAATAGATTGTAATGCTGGAAGACAAAGGCTGTCTTTTGACGAATTTCTAAAATTTCCTTTTTGCTGAGTTTTGAGAGGTCATATGCTTTTCCACCTAGGGTTAAGTGACCTGTATCCGCCTTTTCCAAGTGGTTGAGGCAACGAAGGAAAGTTGTTTTTCCTGATCCAGATGGACCCAAAATAACGACGACATCCCCTTGGTTGACCTTGAGATTAACATCTACCAGGACTTGGTGGTCCTTAAATTTTTTCGATACGTGTTCTACTTCTAACATCTTCTTATTTCTCCTTCTTCTATGCGAGTGTCAGGCGTTTTTCTAAGAGATTGAATCCCCACTGAATCACCCCACAAATGACAATATAAAGAATAAAAATCACGAGATAGGATTCAAAATATTGATAACCATAAGAGGCTTCGACCTTGGCAATGGCGGTGATATCCTTGATGGTCATGACAAAGACAAGGGAGGTTCCTTTGACCAAGTTGATGACCAGGTTACACAGATTGGGTAGGGCTGAACGCAGAGCTTGTGGAAAAACAATGCGGATATAGGCTTGGCGATTGGTCAAACCAATGGCTTGCGCTGCTTCTAGCTGACCCTTATCCACAGTCAGAATGGCTGACCGTAGAATTTCAGCAAGACTCCCCGTTGTCATCAAGCTAAAGATGATAAAGGCATAGTAAATGGGATTGATCTCAAAGACATTAAAGTGACTGCCAATACTCTTAAAAAAGCTATTTAAGAGGCTGGGAAAGAGACTATAAAAGAAGAGAATCAAGAGAATCGGAGGCGTCGCGCGGATAAAGGCTAAGTAAACCACTGAGAAACTGCGAACACCTTTGACCTTATAAATCTGACCGAGTGCCAAAAAGAGGGCTGGAAAGAAACTCAAAAGAATCGATACGACCATGATCAGAAGGGTCACTGGAACACCACCTAAGGTGGCTAGAAATGCTTTACTAATAAAATTGAAATCCATAAGCTACCTTTCTGTTACACTGAGTCGTTTCTCAAGGAGTTGAGCGGAGAAGGAGATCACAAGGGCAATTCCCCAGTAGATCACTGCGACGGCTGTATAGGTCTCGAGGGAATAATTCCCAAGATTGCGGCTGATCAAGTTGTTACCTGCTCCCATGATATCGATAAAGCCAATGGTATAAGCCAAAGCGGCATCGCGCATGAGGTTCAAGATGGCAGTCGTCATATTGGGAAGAGCCACGCGAAAGGCTTGGGGAAGGACAATCCGCCAAATGGTTTGAGCTGGCGTCAAGCCAATACTCAAGCCCGCTTCCATCTGACCTTTTGGAATGGCCAAATAGGCTGCCTTGAAGACCTCAGAGATCATAGCAGCAAAGAGAAGAAACATGGCAACAAGGACAAAGACAAACTTGGACCAGTGGTCAATGTCAATGCCCAACCACCAGTTCAAAAATTGGGGGAGCCCATAAAAGACCAAAAAGAGCAAGACAATCGGAGGGGTACAACGCAAAGTAAAGACATAGCCTTTTGCCAGACCTGCTCCTACCTTATCTTCTGATACTTGTGCCCAGGTCAAAACCAAGCCAAATGCAGAACCGAGAACCGTCGTTAAAAACATCAAAGCTAGGGTCGCTGGCAGAGCTTGGACCAAGGTTGGAAGAAATGACCAGACCTTGGAAATGTCGTATGAGACCATGTTTCTTTTCCTTTCTGTATCCGTATAGAAATAAGGAAGCTGGGGCTATGCGCACCCAGTTCCATCTTATTTCTCTTTATCTACATAACTGAAGACATCTTCACCGAAATATTTTTTCGACAATTTAGCAAGTGTGCCATCTTTTTCTAATTCTTTGATGGCCTTGCTGTATGCTTCCGCAAATTTTTCGTTTTTCTTATCCTTATGGATCAATGGGTAAGTTGGAATTCCTTTGTAGGCAAACCAGCTCAGTTTGTCCGCATATTGGTGGTAAGAACCATCTTTATCTGTGACAGCTTTTTCAAAGGAAAGTTTGATGTCAAAGAAGGCATCGTAACGTCCTTCAAGAACCCAAGCATAGGCATCTGCGACTTTGAAAGATTCGGCAGCTGTTAATTCGATTTGTTGGTCCTTATGCTTTTCATTGTATTCTTTAATAACATTCCACTGCGCATTTTGTGGTGAAATTGGAACCAATTTTCCTTTTTCTTTAGCGAAGTCATCGATATTCTTGTATTTATTCGCATCTTCTTTCCGAACGGTAAATCCGATGATACTTGCTCCGATTGGTTCTTTTGGAATGATAAATTTCTTGGCACGTTCTTCGGTATACCAAGCTCCTTTGGTTCCGATATCGTATTTACCAGATTCTAGACCGATCAAGAGATCGTCATCACTTGTTCCAGTGTACTCAAACTTGTAGTCTGGTAGTTTTTCGTCAATGGCTTTGAGCACGGCTACTTCATAACCATCTGATTCCCCTTTTTCATCGACGAAATCGTAAGGCACATAGTTTTGAGTGTGGGCTACTTTCAAGGTTGTTACTTTATTAGATCCTGTTGATCCTTTGCTTTCGTTTGCGTGGTTCAAGCTTCGACCAAGAATGGTTGCACCTGCAAGGGCAAGAACGGCCACCCCACCGATAATCCATGTTTTTTTACTCATACTCTGTTCTCCCTCTTTCTATTTTCCTTATTCTGCTGCAGCTTCACGAACCCATTCGATTCGTTCTTCATCAATGTCACTTGGGATGGTACAATCGGCACCAATGACCAAGCCTGTGGTTCCAGTTTCTGCGATGATGCGTTTGGTTTCTGCTTGGATCGCAGCCTTATCTCCTGTGTAAAGAAGTCCATTTTTTCCATTTTCAAAGCCACCAAGAACCGTGCGTCCACCGAAGATTTCGCGTCCTTCTGCTAGGCTGATTCCTTCTGGCCCGACTGCCCAGTTAATGACTTGGGCTGGGTAGTCTGTGAAGAGATGGATATCATTGCGAGCTCCTTCGTAGCCACAGATATGAAGAATATTTACGCCACCAGCTTCATTGGCTGCCTCTAAGACATGGAGTTCACTCGGTGCAATAATGTTTTTATAAACTTCTTGTGTAACCCGCGCATCCTGGATACTTTGAACACTGAGGTAGATCCCGTCTGCCCCTGCTTCTTTGATGATTCGTTGGCTCAAACTTGCAATATCTTGGCCAATTGTATCCAATACTTTTTTAAGAGTTGCTGCATCTTGATCGATAAAGTTGGCGATCAAGTCATCTCCTCCTGAAACTTCTCCGACCAACCATTTGAAGTAGGTCACTGGAGCAAAGATATTGTAGATAGCCACAATGTCTTCTTCAAAACCGGCACGGATTTTTTTAACGAGCTCTACTTGCTCTGTGATCCATGGATGATCTGCTCCGAGTGGTTCAATCCCTGCTAAGTCAGAGATGTTTTCAAGGCCTTTGTGAATGGCTGGATTTGGATAAGCAAAGTAACCATCACTCATGAGTTTGACAAAGTCTGGTTTGACCTTGTGAAGGAAGTTTTTATGGCCATTGAGGTTTTTTTCAATAATTTCAGGATTTGAAAATCCTTTTAGCCACTCTTCTTCTGTCGTGAAATGGTGCCAAAATCCAACTGGCACACGATCAACTGCTTCTCCTTTAAAAGCTTTTAACACTAATTCTCTTTTTGCTGACATGTTCTTACCTCGTTCCATCTTTTCTTGTTTGTTATCTTATCACTTCAATTATGCTTTGACTAATATATATTTTTTATCAAGCTCTTCATCTTTTTTTATCACTGATCTTCAAGAAGTAAAATTCCCGCTATATCAGAGGGGCGAAGGAGAGAGAGACTATGGGCTGGAATTTTCTCCAATTTTTCGATGTCCGGATCTTTCCGTACAATCCCATGACTGCTTGCTAGAGCAACTTTACTAAGCCCTAAAAGCAAAAACAAAACGGTTACCAGGATACACCATACATTGATCTTTTTCATCTCCCTCTCCTTTCTTCTTACAATACAGCTGCTTGACGCACCCAATCTAAGCGTTCCAATTGGAAATCATCTGGCACGGTACAGTCTGCTCCAAGGATCAAACCACGACTTCCGGCTTCAGCCACCAAGCGGCGCGTTTCTTGCTCAATAGCTTCTCGTTCCCCTTGATAGAGCAAGCCTTTTTTGCCATTGACAAAGCCACCCAAAACGGCACGATCGCCGAAAAGTTTGCGACCTGCGGCTAGGCTAAGGCCTTCATGATGGGTTGCCCAGTTAATGACTTGAGCTGGATAATCCTTGAAGAGTTCCACTTCATTGCTGGCCCCTTCAAAACCACAGATATGAAGGATATTGATGCCTCCAGCTTCATTGGCTGCTTCTAGGACAGCGATGCTGCTAGGCTCAATGAACTTGCAGTATTCTTCATCTGTCACACGCTCGTCTTGAATTTGCTGGGTTGAAAAGTAAATCCCTTCAATACCTGCTTCTTGGATCAAGCGGCGACTTAAAGTAGCGATGTCTCCTGCAATCACGTCAAGGACATGAGCTAAAGTTTCTGGATCTTCCTTGATAAAGTCTGCAATCATTTGATCTCCACGGGATTGATCCGTACGGAACCAGCGTTTCAAATAAGAAATGGGCGAGAAGATATTGTAGAAAGAAGCTATCTCTTCATGAAAATGAGAACAAATTTCCTTGACCACTTCGATTTGTTTTTCAATCCATGGATGATGCTCTCCAATCGGTTGAATATCCTTCAATTCTCGGATCGATCTGATCTCTCTCGAATAAAGAGCACTCGGATAGCGGAAGAAGCCATCGCTCATGATCTTGACAAAATCAGGTGAAATTTCTTCAACATAGTGTTGGTGGCCCTTAATACTTTTTTCTACTACAGCCGGATTGTCTAGACCCAATTCTTTTTCTTCTTGGGTCACATAATGGAGCCAAAATCCTACAGGGATTCGCTCTACTGTTTCGCCTCGAATGGCACGAAGAACCAATTCTTTTTTACTCATACTGTACATCCTCCTCAATATTTCTCCAACAGAAAGACTGACTGCTTTCCTTCTGGAATTTGTAACCATGATATCACCTCAAAAAGTAGCTGACTAATATATTTTCCCTATCAAGGCCTTAAAATTTCTTTATTGAGAAAGGCATCAAAAAAACGCAAGTGCTTGAAAATAGGGACTTGCGAGTATCTTTCTTTATTGTTTCATTTTAGAAGAAAAGGGATGCTTTGATCTTTTCTTGATCCGGTTATAGCAGAAAACTATATCCCTTCTTTTAAAGGAAAAAATAGCATATGTTGAGGCGAAGAAACCTTTCATAGCAGCGTTTTTCCTTCTTTTTCTTTTCACCGATTCCTAGACACCTTCTTCTCTTTCTTGTCAGGCAAGATTGAAAGGAGTATAATTTTTATAGAATAATTTTAAGGAGTGTACGGTTTATGAAAACAACAAAAACCACCTTTACCATCGTTTCTGCTCTTGCTTCTGTCATTTTACTGACGAGTTGTGGAAGCAACACCAACAAAACGCAAGAGACAAAAGCAAGTAGCACTAAAAATCAGGTGACGATGACCTATGATCAGCAGCGCTCACAAGAAAATACCATGTCTGTTCTCTGGTACCAAAAGGCAGCAGAAACTAAGGCTTTGTATTTACAAGGCTACAATGTCGCTACTGACCGTTTGAAAGAGATCCTCCAAACTCCTTCTGATAAGCCTTATTCCATCGTCTTGGATTTGGACGAAACTGTTTTAGACAACAGCCCTTACCAAGTTCAAAACGTCAAAGATGGTACGGCCTTCAATCCTAAAGATTGGGATGTTTGGGTGAAAAAAGCAGCCGCAAAAGCGGTGCCAGGTGCCAAAGATTTCCTTCAATATGCGGATCAAAACGGGGTTCAAATCTACTACATTTCTGACCGTACAACCTCTCAAGTAGATGATACCATCAAAAACCTTGAAAAAGAAGGCATTCCTGTTCAAGGACGTGACCACCTCATGTTCTTAGAAGATGGCGTCAAATCAAAAGAAGGCCGTCGCCAAGCTGTACAAGAAAAGACCAACCTTGTCTTGCTCTTCGGGGACAACCTGGTCGACTTTGCAGACTTCTCTAAGACCTCTGAAGCTGATCGCGACAAGAAATTGGACGAATTGCAAAAAGAATTTGGTGAAAAATTCATCATCTTCCCAAATCCAATGTACGGATCATGGGAATCAGCTGTTTACCAAGGTAAAAAACTAGACGCCAAGGGACAAACAGAAGAACGCCTCAAAGCCTTGCAAGGTTTTGACAAATAAAACAAATATCCTCGTTAGGAAAAACCTAACGAGGATGTTTTTTCTATATAGACAAGTTTATTCAACGGTTACAGACTTAGCAAGGTTCCGTGGTTTGTCGACATCGAGCCCACGATGAAGGGTTGCAAAGTAGGCAATCAATTGGGTTGGCACCACCATTGAGATTGGAGAGAGGTAAGGGTGAACCGCTGTCAAGACCAAATCATCTGTCTCTTTAGCGACATTTTCTTCTGCAATGGTTAAAACATGAGCCCCACGTGCTGCCACTTCTTGGATGTTTCCACGTGTGTGGCTGGCTAAGACTGGGTCAGACAAGAGGGCGATGACCGGTGTACCCTCTTCGATCAGAGCGATGGTCCCGTGTTTCAACTCACCCGCTGCAAAGCCTTCACATTGGATGTAAGAAATTTCTTTTAGTTTCAAACTGGCTTCCATGGCAACATAGTAATCTTGACCACGTCCGATATAGAAAGCATTGCGGGTTGTTTCCAACAAGCCACGAACTTTTTCATCGATGACTTCTTTTTCTGAAAGGGTTGATTCGATCGATTGGGCAACGATAGACAATTCGTGCACCAAATCAAAGGCTTTGGCCTTCTCATTGCCATTGGCTTCCCCAACAGCTTTAGCCAGAAAGGCAAGGGCTGCGATTTGAGCCGTATAAGCCTTAGTAGAAGCTACCGCAATTTCAGGACCAGCATGGAGCAACATAGTCATGTCTGCTTCACGTGAAAGAGTTGAACCTGGGATATTGGTCACTGTCAAGCTTGGGATGCCCATTTCATTAGCTTTGACCAATACTTGGCGGCTATCGGCTGTTTCACCAGATTGGCTGATAAAGATGAAGAGTGGTTTCTTGCTGAGAAGTGGCATACCATAGCCCCACTCAGATGAAATACCGAGTTCTACTGGAGTATCTGTCAACTCTTCCAACATTTTTTTAGACGCAAATCCAGCATGGTAAGAGGTACCAGCCGCAAGGATATAGATTCGATCTGCTTCTTGAACAGCCTTGATAATAGCTGGATCTACCACTACTTGTCCAGATTCATCTGTATAGGCTTGGATCAACTTACGCATGACAGTTGGTTGCTCATCGATTTCCTTGAGCATGTAGTATGGGTAAGTCCCTTTTCCAATATCAGAAAGGTCGAGTTCAGCCGTGTAGCTATCCCGTTCTTTGACGTTGCCATCATAGTCTTGCACTTCAACGCTGTCAGCCTTGACAATGACCAACTCTTGGTCATGGATTTCCATATATTGGTTAGTTTCACGAATCATGGCCATGGCATCAGAACAGACCATATTGTAGCCATCACCAAGACCGATCAGGAGTGGTGATTTATTTTTTGCCACATAGATGGTGCTTGGATCTTCCGCATCCATCAAAGCAAAAGCATAGGCCCCACGGATGATGTGGAGGGCTTTTTTGAAGGCTTCGAGCGTAGACAAGCCATCTTCTTCAGCAAATTTTCCGATCAAGTGGGCAGCAATTTCTGTATCTGTTTGCCCCTTGAAATGGTGACCTGCTAGGTATTCTTCCTTGATTTCAAGGTAATTTTCAATGACCCCATTGTGGACCAAAACAAAGCGACCTGTTTCCGAGCGGTGTGGGTGAGCATTGTCCTCAGTTGGTTTTCCGTGAGTGGCCCAGCGGGTATGTCCGATCCCAGCTGTTCCTTCGACACCTTCTGCCTTAGACGACAATTCTGCAATGCGGCCAACTGCCTTTACCAATTGGCTCTTGCCTTCACTAGCCAGGAAAACACCCGCAGAGTCATAGCCTCGGTATTCGAGTTTTTCAAGTCCTTGAATCAAAATATCTGTAGCATTTGTATTTCCTACAACACCAACGATTCCGCACATAATTTTTACGATATAGCCTTGCTATACTTTCCCCTTTACTTAGTCAAACGACCCATGGTCGATTTCTCAGCTACTTTAAAATTGGTCTAGTCTAATTTGACCAAAAAGCAACCAGCGGAGTCAGTATACAATGCTTCTTCTAGTTTGTCAACTAGGAAATTCAAGAAAATTGGTCTAGTTAAGTTAGCGTTAAGATTGAAGACGAAGTCATTTGAGAAAATTTCCACTGTAAGAAAAATGCCTGAAACATAATGGTTTCAGACATTCGGAATGATTGAGAGTCAAATCGTCCGGGGAACTATTTGACTCCAAGCTTTAATATGACGATTTGAGGAGTCTCCATACGAATTGAACACAGGCTGCGGATTTTGATTTAGTCTTCAAATCCATTGGCTTGGCTTAGTTCTTTAAACCAATGGCCGGATTTTTTGAGGGTACGTTTTTGACTCTCGAGATCCAATTCAACCAAGCCATAGCGGTTCTTGTAGCCATTGAGCCATGACCAACAGTCAATAAAGGTCCAGATCAAATAACCTTTACAGTTAGCACCATCTTGAATAGCCCGGTGGAGCTCACGAAGATGGTCTTTGACAAAGTCAATCCGGTAGTCGTCTTGGATCACGCCATCCTTGCGGAATTTTTCCTCTCCTTCAACCCCCATCCCATTTTCGGTCAGGATCCACTCGATATTGCCATAGTTTTCCTTGATATTTTGGGCAATGTCATACAAGCCTTGCTCATAGATTTCCCAACCACGGTGGGGATTGATCTTGCGGCCTGGCATAACATAAGGTTCATAAAATTGTTCAAAGAGTAGGGGAGATGCTGGATTTGGAGCATAACGAGGAGCTGCCACACGGAGTGGTTGGTAATAGTTAACCCCTAGGTAATCCACCGTATTTTCCTCGATCAAGCGCAATTCAAAGGGATCATAATCCGGTAAGAGATCACGCTCCCGTAGGATCTCCACTAATTCTTCAGGATAATGACCAAGAACAGATGGATCTAAGAAGGATTTGGCTTGAAAGAGCTCGGCAATGCGCGCGGCTTTCACATCTTCTGGATGCTGGCTCCGAGGATAGGCTGGTGTCAAATTGAGCACAATTCCGATACGGAAATTAGGATCCACCTCGTGACAGGCCTTCACTGCTAGAGAGCTTGCTAACTGGGTGTGGTAGGCTACTTTAACTGCTGCTACTGCGTCTACCTTATGAGGAAAATGGGCATCATAAAAATAACCAAACTCCACAGGGACAATGGGTTCATTAAAGGTGATCCACTGATCGACCAGATCTCCATAGGTCTTGAAACAAAAACGCGCATATTCTTGGTAAGCATAGGCAGTTTCTTTATTTTCCCAACCATCCCCTTGCTCTTGAAGAGCCATCGGTAAATCAAAATGATAGAGGTTGACCAAGAGGTGAATCCCTTTCTCCTTTATCTTTTCAAAGACACGACGGTAGAAATCAACGCCTGCTTGATTGATCTCTCCTCGTCCTTCTGGGAAAATACGTGACCACTGAATAGAGGTCCGAAAGGCCGTGTGGCCAGTTTCTAACAAGAGGTCCAAATCTTCTTCCCAGTGTTCATAAAAAGTCGATGTTTTCTCTGGTCCTTGCCCTTGATAAAAGCGGTTGGGCTCGATCTTATACCAGTAATCCCAGAGATTGTCTCCCTTTCCATCCTGGGCGAAACGCCCTTCTGTTTGAGGGCCCGAGGTCGAACTCCCCCATAAAAAATCCTTTGGAAATTGATACATGTCCTAATCCTCCTCATTCTACTAGCTCTATTGTAGCGAATCCTCCCCCAAAACCTAGGCACAATTTACAGTCTTTCTTACGCAGATTAAAGAAAAAGCCCCTTAGGAAAAATTCCTAAGGAAGCTGGTCCTCTTTACAATTGAGTCACGACATATTCAAAGAGCTTGCGATCTGCTGGGCTCTTGTCAAAACGAAATTCCGGATGCCACTGAACGCCGAGGAAACGACTCTCATCTGTGGATTGAACGGCTTCTATGATGTCATCTTTAGGATCCCGCGCGATCACTTCTAAACCATCTGCCAAGTCTTTAATACTTTGATGATGGAAAGAATTGATGCGACTGGTCTTACCATAGATCTCTTGCAGGATCGTCTGATCCTTGGTCACCAACTCTTGGCTGGTGTACTGACCTGGATTGTCCTGCCAGTGGTGTTCAATGTCTTGATACAGAGTTCCCCCTAGAGCGACATTATAGAGCTGGGTCCCACGGCAAACGGTAAAGATCGCTTTTTTAGCCGCACGCGCTTCTTCAATCAAGGCCAACTCAAAGAGATCGCGTTTCAAGAGGTAGTCATCACTGTCGATGGTGATTTCTTCTCCGTAAAACTTGGGCAAGACATTTTGTCCACCGGTAATGATGAGCTTATCAATCATCGATATGTAGTCTTTGGCTAAGGCTGCATCTCCAATTGGCAAGATCAAGGGAATCCCTCCTGCCTCTTTGACCGCTTCGACAAAACCAGTCGCCGCATAGCTCATATTCGCGTCTGGATCATCCGGGAAGGGTCTTTCATTTCCTGTAATTCCAATTACTGGTCGTTTTTTCATACTTTTTTCCATATACTTTCATTCATTTTCAAGGCTTATTGTAACATAATTTTAAGCCAGACTCAATGGAGTTTTTTTTGAAGAGAAGGTCTCCCCTTCTAACCCAAAAGCTTGCTGAAAGCATTTTAGGGGTTAAAAAGGGCAGCCAAAGTGATGATAGAGAGTGTAGAAGTGACTATTCTCTACTGTATTCATCACTTTTTCATATGCATGAGATCGATTTTCTAAATGACTTATTGACCAATTCTATTTTACTAAGGCTATCGAAACCATGCAAAAAGCAACGGCAAATCCGTTGCTTTTGTGGAGTCAGGGAACGACTGTCCCGGGCTCTTTTTTATCGTAACCAACTTTCGTCTAACTGGCCTTTACTTTTGCGAAAAGCTTTCCCATGTTCATCAATGACAGCATGGATCTCCTGGCATTGTTTGAGAGCGAGCCCTTCCAAGACGTTACCATAAACAGCATGCATGTCATTATAGGTATCATAGTTTCCAAATCCTAAGCGTCGAAAAAGTCTTCTCGCATATTCATCCGAAATAAAAACTGGACGATCAAAAAGATAAAGTAAAAGTGCATCTGCAGTCTCTGGTCCAATCCCTTTTAACTCCAACAGTTGCTTCCGTAAATCTTCTGTTCCAATCTTGGACAGAACCTCAAAACCACCAACTTCTCTTAACCATATCAGAAGTCCCCTAATCGTTTGAGATTTTTGCTTAAAAAATCCGGCAGGCCGAATACGTTCCTGTAACTCTTCTAGCGGTAAAGCCAGGATCCTCTCTACTGTCATGACATCCATCAAACCAGCTAAAGCCAACTTAGCATTCTTCTCTGTTGTCCGTTGGATCAAAATAGTCGATACCAGATCTTCCAGTTTGTTCTCCGATTGCCACCAATTTTGTTCTCCATAGTGCTCACAGAGTCGCAAAAGAGTCTCTTGTATTTCCTCTTGCTGCATCATTTCTTCAATAATCCCTGTTTGACCAAAAAGTCACGCGCTACTTTGGCAGCAGGTTTTCCTTCTACTCCCACTTGGTAGTTCATTTGACTCATTTGGCTCTCTGTGATTTTACCAGATAACTTATTAAGAATACCTTCCAATTCTGGATGTTTCTTAAGAAGAGCTTCTTTCATGAGGGGTGCTCCTTGGTAAGGTGGGAAGAGGTGTTGGTCATCCTCTAGAACAACTAGATCATATTGAGCAATTTCTGGGTCTGTTGAATAGGCATCTGTTATTTGGATATTGCCTTGTTGGATTGCCTCATAGCGAAGGGCCGGCTCCATGGTAGCTACATTAAAATTTAGTCCATAAACTGATTGAAGCCCTTTGTTTCCGTCCTCACGGTCGTTAAATTCCAACGTGAAACCAGCTTTGAGCTTGTCCTGAACTTTCTTGAGATCAGAAATCGTCTTCAGATTATACTCTTTCGCAATACTTTTCGGAACAGCAATCGCATAGGTGTTTTGATAAGCCATGGGTTTGAGCAAGGCTAGATGATCTTGTTTCTTTATACCATCACGCGCAACCTCGAAAACTTCTTTGGAGTCGTTGCTGACTTTAGGAGCTGGTTGCAAGAGAGAGCTTGTAATGGTCCCTGTAAATTCTGGATAGATATCGATATCACCCTTTTTAAGCGCTTGATAAAGGAAATCTGTCTTCCCAAAGTTAGGCTTAACGGTCACCGTCATGTCACTATTTTCCTCAATGAGAAGTTTGTACATATTCATGAGAATTTCAGGCTCAGGCCCCAATTTCCCAGCTATGACTAGGTTTTCTTTTTCTTTCTGAGGAATCATGCTTGGAGCATAACTCGCTCCCAAACCAAGGAGCATCACCGCAAAGGCCGCAACAATCGTACGCAACTTGGCCTTTTCCAACCATTTGAGAATAACATTAAATAGAATGGCCAAAATGGCTGATGAGATTGCGCCGATTAAAATGAGACTAGCATTTCGACGATCAATCCCCAAAAGGATAAAGGAGCCCAATCCACCAGCTCCAACAAGAGCGGCTAAAGTCGCTGTCCCAATGATCATAACGGTTGCTGTACGAACCCCTGATACAATAACAGGCATGGCCAGTGGAATTTCAAACTTCTTGAGTCGCTCCCACTTGGTCATTCCAAAAGCAATCCCTGCCTCCTCAAGACTAGGATCAATGCCGTTCAAGGCTGTGATTGTATTTTCCAAAATCGGGAAAATAGCATAAATGACTAGAGCTGTAAGGGCCGGTAAGGTTCCAATCCCCATGAAAGGAATAAAGAGCCCCAACAAAGCCATTGAGGGAATGGTCTGGAAGATACCCGCAACTTGTAACACCCAGTTCGCTGCTTTTTTATGGCTATTTAGATAAACTGCCAGCGGAATCGTCAGAAAAATAGCGACCAATAAGGTCAAGAGAGACAATTGTAAGTGTTGTCCAAGGGCTGTAAGCCAGTCCCCAAAACGTTCTTGAAAAGTTGTAAGTAGTTTAGACATGGTGAGCACCTCCAAACAAATCTGCGACAAAGTCTGTCGCAGGCGCTTGTAAAATTGTTTCAGGGTCTGCCACCTGACGAATTTCTCCTTCCTGTAGCACCGCAATGCGATCCCCTAATTTTAAGGCCTCATCCGTATCATGGGTTACGAAGATGGTCGTCATGCCGAATTCTTTATGTAAATCTTTTGTAAGAGCCTGCAACTGCTTGCGAGAGATGGCATCCAAGGCTGAAAAAGGTTCGTCCATCAATAGAATTTTTGGTTCTCCAATGATAGCGCGCACAATGCCAATCCGCTGTTGCTCCCCACCAGATAATTCACTAGGCATGCGATTTGCATACTCTGCAGCAGGGAGACCCACCTTATCCAAGAGTTCTTCTGTCTTAGAAGTGATTTGTTCTTTAGTCCAGCCCTTCATCTCAGGAATCAATGCTATATTTTCAGCAACGGTCAAGTTAGGAAATAAGGCAATGGCTTGAAGGACATAGCCGGTACTGAGACGTAACTCCCGTTCATCATAGTCCTTGATACGTTTCCCATCCATATAGATATTGCCATCTGTCGGCTCCAAAAGACGGTTAATCATCTTGATCATGGTGGTCTTACCAGATCCTGAAGGACCCACTAGCACCATGAATTCTCCATTTTCAATGCGGAGATTGACATCTTTCAAAATGTCCTTTTCCGTGTAGCGCAAGGCTACATGTTTGTATTCAATCATATTTTTCCTCAATAAGTTTTCTGTCTCTAAGAATATCCAATAAGCTACTTGCTGGATGCCCTAGGACTTTTTCGACATCTGCTGAAACTCCAGCTTGTTCTCCAGCTTTAATCGCTGTATAGGTACTGACCCAGGCATCATACTCCCAAGTTTGTGCTGGCCATTTTTTCCGTGACTCATAGGCTTCTTCTACTGATTCATCCACATACGCGATGGTCTTACCGGTCTCTTTTGAGAGAAGCGCTACGATCTCTTCCATGGAAAGTTCCTCTGGTCCTGTTAGATTCAAGGTTTGATTTTCCCATTTCTTAGCATGTAAAAGAATCTCTGCTGCAACACTAGATGTGTCCTTACGGGCAACTGCTGAAACCTTCCCACTTCCTGCTGGACCACGAATCTCTCCATTTTCAAGAGCAATATCTATCAAGAAGTCCAAGTAAAAATTATCTCTCAAAAATGTATAGGTGAATCCTAACTCCTTGATATAGGCTTCCGTCTGGGCATGATCTCGAGACAAGGTAAAGGTTGCTTTTTCATCTGCTCCGTAAAAGGAGGTATAGACGATATGCTGCACCCCCGCTAGCTTTGCGGCATTTAAAAAACTCGTGTGTTCCTCAACACGCTCTGGATTTTCCCGAGCAGAGACCATCAATAAGACATCGATACCCTTTAAGGCCTCAACCACCTCTGGAGTATTGGCATACACCATCTTACGAATTTCCGCTGACGCGTAGACTATTGCCCGCTCTGGACTTCTTGCCAGATGGATAGAAGCAATTCCTTTTTTATCGACAAGATTAGCCACATAAGAACCTAATTTCCCTGTTACCCCTGTAATTCCAATCATAACTGTTGCCTCCTTTCCCTAGATGTCATTCTCTTTAGCTTTTAGATTTGAGATTATCCGCTCTTGATAGGCTTCAAATTCTCGAATTTCTTGATCCGAAAATCCTTGATAGAAAATCTCACCCAGTTCCTTACTAACACGATCCCCAATTTCCTTTTGTGCCCAACCGAGGTCTGTCAAAGAAATATATTTTTTCCTTTTATCCTGCGTACAAGGTTGAATCGTAACCAAGCCTTGTTCTTCCAGTTTCTTAACCATGCTGGTCAATGTATTATTGGCTAGGCCCGTCGCAAGAGCGATATCGGTCGCAGTAGCGCACCCCAAGTCTTGCTTCCACAAAATCGTTAAAATTTTCCCCTGTTCACTTCGGTATTGGGCATCTGGTTCCTTGCTCAAGAGTTTTTGAAAAAGTCGCCCGTCTAATAAGCGTATCTGTAAAGCTTGGTAGCCCCCTAACATCTTGTCCATTTTGTCTCCTTTTTATTTCTATATCGAAATATCAAAATCATTCTACCACTGCTTGTTACATCTGTCAACTATTTCGATATGGAACCAATAATTTTATCCAAATTCACCTTAAAAAAGCCTTTCTAGCCCTTCAAACTAGTTTTTTCTTCTTCTTTCTACTAATTTCTTTTAGCAAGATAGCCCTCTTTCTAGCATGTGTAACAAATGTTGGACTCGTTTTGTAACGACACCTGATTTTATAATGTGGTAATCTGTTAACGAAAATAATTCATACTAACGGAGAATTTGTTATGCATATACCAGATAATTACCTTAGTCCTGCAAGTTGTGCGGTTTTAGCGGTTGCTGCTGCACCTGTTATTGTCTTATCTGTCAAAAAAGTCAAGGTGCAATTAAAAGAAAATAAAGAGCTGGCTCCGATGCTTGGGATCGCTGCTTCTTTGTCCTTCTTATTAATGATGTTTAATGTTCCTGTCCCTGGCGGAACGACCGCTCACGCTGTCGGAGGAACCCTTCTTGCCATTCTCATAGGTCCCTATGCAGCCTCTCTGGCGCTGACAGTCGCCTTACTGCTACAGGCCTTCTTATTTGGGGATGGAGGTATTCTCGCTCTTGGGGCCAATATTTTCAACATGGCCATTGTGATGCCTTTCGTTGGTTATGCTATTTATAGCTTGTTCCGCAAGCACCATCAGGAAACGCTTGGCGTCATTGTCGGCTCTTATCTTTCGATCAATGCTGCAGCCTTCTTAGCTGGTGTTGAATTGGGCTTGCAACCACTCATCGCTTCAGAAGCTGGTCAGCCGCTCTATAACCCTTATGGATTGAGTATTACCGTACCTGCCATGTTGGGAGCTCACCTCCTTGTAGCAGGTTGGGTCGAAGCCTTCTTCACCTTTGTGATTTACCGTTTTGTCAAACAAGTCGCTCCTACAGAGTTGTACACACCAAGTTCAGTCAATACAACTTCATTCGTTAAAAAAATTCGCTGGGTGCTCCTTGCTTTGATCGTCCTCAGCCCACTTGGACTTCTCGCAGATGGGACAGCCTTTGGTGAATGGTCTACTGAAGAATTGGGTAGCCTGCTTCATGGCAAAGTCCCAACAGGGATCAAAAATGGATTCTCTTTTGAAGCCTTGTTTAGTGATTACACCATTCCTGGAACGAAAATTGCGATCGGCTATATTCTATCAGCCATTACAGCTGTTCTCATTTTCTATATCATCAGTAAAATCATTCGATCAATGAACGGAGAAAAGACTTCTCATGCGTAAACTCCCTGACTGGCTTCATCAAGAGCAAGCGACTCTTGAAGCATCCAAAAGCCATCACTATTTACAAATGAATCTTCAAACATTGCGCCACTTTCTTGGCAAAATGAAACAAACGACGCCCGCATTCAAGGCCAAAACTTCCTCTTGGATGCGGCTTGTTTACTTTTTAACCCTAGCCATTCTCATTACAACAGCCCACCATACGATCCAGCTCTGGATCCTCGGTATCCTCTTACTACTTCACATTGCCATGCTTCCTGGAGAGGTCCTACTCCACCTCTTTAAGGTCCTGTTCAAGGTGCTGTTCATTTCCACAATTGTGATTTTACCGAGTATCTTATTTCAAGGATTTCAAAATGGTGGACTCTTTTTGTTGCGTGCAGGGATCATTGTCCTCAATATTTCCCTCTTTTTAGCCACTACCACAAGCATCCAACTGGTGGAGGCCCTAAGGCAGTTGCATGTCCCCAATACCTTTGTCCAGACCATTGATATTACGCTAAAATATAGTTATATTTTGGGAAAACACCTTCACCAACAAATTGAGTGTGTGCAACTTAGGACCGTTGGTCAAAAAGTGAGCCTCCATCTTTTTGGCTCTCTGCTGGGTCTCTTGTATCTCTCAACGAAGAACCATACCAAAGAGGTCTACGAGGCCATGTTGCTGAGAGGATATGGCATAGACAGGAAACAAAAAGAGCCCTTCTGTTGGAAAAAAGAAGATGGACTTTTACTACTGGAATTAGTCTTCCTTATTGCCGTCACCACTCTACTCCGTTAGAAAGGATAGCCTATGATTACCATTCAAGATGGAAATTACCACTACACAGATGATATTGGAATCCACGATATCCAACTACAGATCAAGCAAGGAGAAACGATCGCTTTGATGGGACCAAATGGAGCAGGAAAATCCACACTTTTCAAAATTCTGGTGGGACTTTTACCCCTGTCTTCTGGTCACTACCACTTTAAGGATTGGACGATAGATGACACTTTCTTAAAAGATCCCCATCGTGCTGGTCAGCTATTTCAACAGGTGGGACTCATTTTTCAAAATAGCGATACGCAACTCTTCAACACAAGTGTCTATGATGAACTCGCTTTTGGCCCACGTCAACTCGGCTTAGCTGCAGTTGAAATCGACCAACGCGTCAATGACACACTCGCTCTTTTAGAGATTGAACACCTGAGAGATCGCATTCCCTATCATCTTTCCGGAGGGGAGAAGAAGCTAGTCGCTATCGCCAGTGTCCTCACTATGAATCCTAGTCTCTTGCTATTTGATGAGCCCTTTAACGGCCTCTCCCCCAAATACCAAAAACTGATCGCCGTCTTACTTCAAGATCTCAAGACAGCAGGAAAAACAATTGTGATTTCTTCCCACCATTTCGACCAAATCGCTCCGATTGTGGAACGGGTTCTGCTCTTTTCAGAGGAACACACCATTACAGGAAGCTACGATCGAGCTGATTGGGAACATCATCCAGATATTCAACAATCGTTTTCGACATGTTAAAAAGCCTCGGTAGGTTTCTTCCTACCGAAGCTTTTTTGATGAAAGAGATAAGGGTTAATGTCCTTTATGCTTGTCTCTTCGTTTTTGCTGTTTGCGTTCGAATTTCTCTTGTTTGAGCAATTGCTTTTGGACACTAGATTGATGTTTTGAAATCTTTTTCCTTTCCTCATACTGCAACTGCAATAGTTCTTTCGACTTGGAAGAAATTTTCTTCTTTACTTGTTTCTTCACAGCTCGCTGTAATCGTTTAGGATTCTTGATTTTTACAGGTTGCTTAACTGTAGCTTCTGGACTAAAAGATAAATGAGTAAACTGAGTCTGTAACATCTCTAGAATTTCATCATCTTTTGGCTCCTGACCAAATGTCACACGACAAACTTGATAAGTTTCTCGATACACTTGTTCGAACAAACCATGCCAAAATCCATCTTCAAAATAAACTGTCAATCCAATTGAAATTGTTTCCACGACAGCACCTCCTTAAATCTATCCCTAAGAATGGACAACCGGAGGAAGGTTACTGATAGGCTTGCCTACGTCTGGACTACCAACCAGAACTGTGTTTTTATCTTAGTTGGAACTATTATAGCATATAGCAATACAAAAATCCTCCAGAGCTGAACTCTGAAGGACTTTTAAATTTATTTCGTTACGATATTTACAAGCTTGGTTGGCTCAAACAGTTTGGGAAACTGTTTGAGGTTGGAAATCAGCAAATAAATTGGTTATTTTACAACAATATTAACCAATTTATTTGGTACCGCAATCACTTTCACGATTTCTTTGCCATCAATCTCTGCCTTGACTTTTTCGTCAGCCAGAGCGACTTCTTGCAATTCTTCGCGTGACAGGTCTTTTGCGACCATGAGTTTAGCACGGACTTTTCCTTTGATTTGAACGACAATTTCAATTTCGTCTTCAACCAATTTGCTTTCGTCCCATGTTGGCCAAGCTACATAAGAGATAGACTCACCTGTTTCTACCACAGTTTGCCAGAGTTCTTCTGCCAAGTGAGGCGCAAATGGGGCAATCAATTGGATAAAGCCTTTGGCATAGTCCACATAGAGTTTGTCTTCCTTGTTAGCCGCATTGACAAAGACCATGAGCTGAGCAATGGCTGTGTTGAATTTCATCGACTCGATTTGCTCAGTGACAGCCTTAACAGTTTCGTTATAGACCTTGTCTAGAGCGCCATTGTTTTCCGCAACGATTTCTTTACTTGTGATCAAACGGTAAACACGGTCTAGGAATTTACGGCTTCCTTCCAATCCTTCTTCTGACCAAGCGATAGAAGCATCAAGTGGTCCCATGAACATTTCATAGACACGAAGGGTATCTGCACCGTATTGTTCCACCACATCGTCTGGGTTCACCACGTTCTTGAGGGATTTCGACATCTTAGCTGGTGCTTGCTCCAATTCTTCTCCTGTTTCCACATGGAAGAAGGAACCATCACGTTTTTCAACCTTGTCAGTCGCCACAAGAGCACCACGGTGGTCACGGTAGCTGGTTCCCAAGATCATTCCTTGGTTAAAGAGTTTTTGGAATGGCTCTTTAGTCGGTACAACACCAAGGTCATAGAGGAATTTATGCCAGAAACGAGCGTAAAGCAAGTGAAGTACGGCATGTTCTGCACCACCCACATAGATATCCACTGGCAACCATTGTTTGAGGAGGTCCTCATCAGCCAATTTTTCTGTGTTATGTGGATCGATATAGCGGAGGTAGTACCAGCTTGAACCTGCCCATTGTGGCATCGTATTGGTCTCACGACGACCTTTGACGCCATCTTCACGAGTCACTTCCAGCCAGTCTGTCAAGTTAGCTAGTGGGCTTTCCCCAGTACCTGAAGGGCGGATATCCTTGGTGACTGGCAAGACAAGTGGGAGGTCACTTTCTGGAACGGCTGTTGAAGTGCCATCTTCCCAATGAATGATTGGGATTGGTTCACCCCAGTAACGTTGACGGCTAAAGAGCCAGTCGCGAAGGCGGTAAGTCACCTTCTCTTGGCCACAACCTTTTTCTTCTAACCAAGCCACAATCTTAGCAATTGCTTCTTCTTTGTTAAGACCGTTCAAGAAGTCTGAGTTGACGTGAAGGCCATCTTCTGTGTAAGCAGCTTCTGCTACATTTCCACCTTCCAACACTTCTACGATTGGAAGGCCAAACTGTTTAGCAAATTCCCAGTCACGTTCATCGTGGGCAGGTACGGCCATGACGGCACCTGTTCCGTAACTAGCAAGAACGTAGTCGGCAATCCAGATTGGGATTTCTTTACCATTGACAGGGTTGATGGCATAAGCACCAGTCCAAACCCCTGTCTTTTCCTTGGCAAGGTCTGTACGAGCCAAGTCTGATTTAAGGCTAGCTTGGTGTTTGTAGTCCGCCACAGCCTCAGCTTGTTCAGGACTTGTGATAGCATCTACCAAGTCATGCTCAGGAGCCAAAACAGTGAAGGTCGCACCAAAAAGGGTGTCAGGGCGAGTGGTAAAGACGGTGAATTCCTTGTCTGTTCCTTTCACTTTGAAGGTGACATTGGCACCAGTTGATTTCCCAATCCAGTTGCGTTGCATGTCCTTGATAGACTCTGGCCAATCAAGGTCGTCCAAGTCATTGAGCAAACGTTCCGCATAGGCAGTGATTTTAAGCATCCATTGGCGCATTGGTTTGCGGACAACTGGATAGCCCCCACGCTCAGAGGTTCCATCTGGAAGAACTTCTTCGTTGGCGATAGCTGTTCCTAGTTCCTCAACCCAGTTTACTGGCACTTCAGCTTCATAAGCCAAGCCTTTTTCGTAAAGCCTGGTGAAAATCCATTGCGTCCACTTGTAGTAGTTCGGATCTGTCGTATTGACTTCACGGTCCCAGTCGTAAGAGAAGCCAAGCGCATTGATTTGACGTTTAAAGTTGGCAATGTTTTCTGCTGTGAATTCCGCTGGGTCATTCCCTGTATCCATAGCGTATTGCTCTGCAGGCAAACCAAAGGCATCCCAGCCCATTGGGTGAAGGACATTGTAGCCTTGGGCACGTTTGAAACGGCTAAGGATATCAGTCGCTGTGTAGCCTTCTGGGTGCCCTACGTGAAGACCCGCTCCAGATGGGTAAGGGAACATGTCCAATGCATAAAACTTAGGTTTTGAAGCATCTGTTCCTGTCTTAAAGGTGTGATGGTCAGCCCAGTATTTTTGCCACTTAGGCTCGATTTCTTTATGATTGTAAAAACTCATAGCGTCTCTCCAATTTTCGTGATGCTCCTATTATACCATTTTTAGGCGATTTTTAAAGGTTCAGACAAAGAAAAAGACAGGTCCCATACGGGACCTGTCTCTCCTGTTTTCTTCAAGAAAAGTCTATTTCACATGCTTTTCAAGTTCTTCTTGCGCTTTTTTATTGGATTTTTCTTTTTCTTTCTTCCATTGATCACGCGCTTTGTCGTAGTCTTTAGCCGATACGACCTTGTCTTGAACTTCTAAATATTTATAGTTGAAGGATTGACCCTTGTGGCCTGTCCAAGCAAAGGCTGCAGAGTATGGTACAGTCTTACGAACGACTGGAGAAGCTCCATCTGAATGGATCGGAATCAAGAGGGCACTATCGGTCAACCAAGCTTGAGCGGCAGCATATTTTTCGTAACGCTTGTTCACATCTTTGGTTTCATTGTGCGCATCTTCGATCAATTGATCATATTCATCAAAACCAGCTGCTTTTGCGGCTGCATTATCCGTACCAGCATCGAATCCAAAGTAAGAATTGGCGTTTTCGCCGGATTTACCACTAGTGATGTCGATGTAAGAAGATGGGTCCGTATAGTCTGGTCCCCAACCCAAGTTATTGTTCAAATCCCAGTCTTGTTGCGAAGCACTTTCAGCAAAGTAGGTAACCCGTTGCAGATCATCTTCAGAAATCATATTCAAATCGATGACAATATTTTCTGCTCCTAGTGTAGATTCAACTGACTGTTTAAAGGATTGAGCTTGTTTGATCCCTTCCGTATAAGTCGAAGAAGTTGGAAGGTCTAAATGAATTGGGAATTCAACTCCTTGAGCTTGCAAATCTGCCTTGGCTTTGGCAAACTCTTCTTTGGCCTTGGTTGGATTGTAGAGGGTGTCTTTTCCATCTGCGACAGAGACCCCTTTCCATTCATCCCCATAAGCTTCCAAGTCTTTTTCTACTGCATCACCAAATTGTTTGCCATCGATTTGGACAAAGTTTGGTGGCGTAAAGGTATTACGGATAACCTTATTGGCACCCGCTTCCCCGTTAGTTTGCGCTACATAAGCCTTGCGGTTGAAGGCAAACATAATGGCTTGACGGAAGTCCTTATTTAAGATTGCTTTCTTAGTTGAAGTCTTTTGAGCATCCGTGGTCTTCTTTGTGATTTCATAGGCCTGACGGTCAATGTTGAAGGAAAGGTTGTAGGTAGAGGAACCTTGGTCAGTATAGACAATGTCGTCCTTATGCTTCTTCTCTACACTCTTATAGTTGGAACCATTTGGGAAGACACGGGCAACTGTATAGTCGCCGTTATCAAACCCACGAATCAAGGATTCTGAGTCTTGTCCATCATAATAGGTCAGCTTCACTTTACTGATCTTAACATTATCCGCATCCCAGTATGTTGGGTTCTTTTCCAATATCGCAGAAGATTTAGAAGTGATAGATTTGATCAAATAAGGACCGCAGTATAGGATACTAGATGGAGAAGTTCCTTGACCATAGTCATCTCCTTTAGATTTCAGGAACTCTTCGTTAACCGGCATCAAGATCCCCATCGTAGTCTTAGAATTCCAGAAGCTTTCTGGCTGGCTCAAGGTATATTGAACCGTGTAATCGTCAATCGCTTTCACACCAACGGTTGAGAAATCAGATGTTTTCCCTGAAACATAGTCATCCAAGCCTTTGACAGATTTTTGGACCAAGTAAATCGCTTGTGATTTCTTGTCTGCTGCGTGCTTGAGACCTGTGACAAAGTCTTTGGCCTTGACTTCTCCGTATTCTTCCCCTTCAGAAGTCATCCATTTGACCCCTTTACGGAGTTTATAAGTATAGGTCAAGCCATCCTTGGAAACAGTCCAGTCTTTAGCAAGCGATGGGATCAAGTTCCCGTACTTGTCCACTTCCAACAAGCCATCTATCGCATTTCCTGTAAACTCGGAAGTCGATTTTTTATTAGAAATCGAATAGTCGAGAGTATCCGGATCCTGGGTATAGACATAGCTAAAAGTCTGATCGCCGGAACTTCCAGATTTTCCTCCTGAGCAGGCTGCCAGTACACCAGCTGATAAAAGCAGAGCGCTGGTAGCTAAGAGTACCTTCCCTTTGTTCATATAAATCACCTCATTGTAAAAAATGTTATACTCAATTTAAATTATAGCACTTTCTAGGGAAATGTAAACGCTTTTACTGCGAAATTATTCTATTTTTTCTTTATTTTTTCAATTTCTACTTTTTCTAAAATTTTTTCAAGTTGAATCCCTGGCCTGTATGATATAATTGAATCTATGAATTATTGGAGACATTTACACAAACGACTAAAACACAGCCTCTTGTCCCTCCTTGTAGGAGTCTTGGCATTAGGCCCTATTTCCACTGCTTTTGCGGACGACATCTACCAGCAAGAAGATGTCATGAAAATCGCAGCCGACGCTGGACTGGTATTGGACGATTTTTACAAGCCCAAGGCTGACATCGTCATCGACGCCAATACTGGAGCTATATTGTACGGAGACAATATCGACACGGTCCGGGACTCAGGAAGCATGGCCAAGCTCATGAGTGCCTATGTGGTCTTTCGGGCTCTTAAAGAAGGCAAGATCAAGTACGATACCGTAGTCACAGCAACAGAGGCAGACCAAGCCATCTCAGAAAACAATCTGTTAAGTAACTCACCTATTGTAGCTGGTGTAGACTACAAAGTATCTGAATTGATCAAGATGCTCTTTGTTCCATCTTCCAGTGCGGCCGTGATTATGCTCGCCAACGCCGTCACTGACAATGATCCCGATAAGTTTTTGGACTTAATGAATCAGTACGCGCAAGAAATGGGGATGAGCCATACCAAATGGCACAATCCAAATGGGGCGATGATCTCGGTCCTTCAGGGCTACTACAATCCTCAGCGCTACGATGTCAATGCCAATAACGAAATCACAGCGCGGGACATGTCTATTCTGGCTTATCACATCGTAAACGACCTGCCAGAAATGTTGGAATACACCAAGCAAGCTCACACTACGATCATGGAAGGAACCCCCTACGAGCAAAGCTACGATAACTACAATACTTCCCTCGAAGGTGGAAAATTCGCCCTTAAAGGAACAGATGGACTCAAAACTGGATCCAGCCCGACTGCTGACTACAACTACACCGCGACAACCAAGCGGGGTAAACAGCGGATTATCGAAGTCATTTTGGGGGTTGGAAACTACGATGTCGAGATCGCCGAAAGTTACCGCAATCAAATCGGGAATACCTTGGCTGAGAAAATGTTCGCAGACTACCAGTATAAAAAAATCCTTTCTGCAGGCGATCATACCATCGACGGGCAGACCATTCACTTGAAGCAAGACTTCTATGCGACCGTTAAGAAGGGGACGAAGCCAGCGCTAAAACTGGAAGACAACCGCCTAGTCGTTCAGAACGGCTTGCAACAGGTATCTCCAAGCATTAAACCGGGAGTGGCTGTAAGTGAGTCTAAAACAACGACCTCTAGCAGTAAAAGCAAGGGACTCGATGTCATGTGGCTCTTCTGCTTCCTGCCTGCCGGAATTTTATACCTGATCTTTAAACAAACCGATCCAAAAAGAAGAAAATAGGAAAAGAACTCCCATTACCATAAGGTATGGGAGTTCTTGGTTTGTCGACAAAGCCGTCTTAGAAACTTTCCTTAGGTGAGTACGGACGTCAGCGAACTTCGAAGAAGTTCCATGACTTAGTTTTGGACCTAAGGTTCCAAAACTCCCGAGTGCTAGAAACAATAGTGTTTCTAGCACTTTTCTCACGGCGGAAAGTTCCTAAGCATTTTTTAATGAGCCTTAAAAAGTATCTAATTTTAATTTTTTAGGCATCCATTAGTTTGTTTGATGTAAAAAATCAGTTTGTCTACATTATCTGTGAATGACAGATATTGATTTAGTCTAAACCTTGAACGTAGGCATCTACTGCTACGATGGCTTGGGCAATATCAGAAGCCTTCACTTCAAATGGCATTTGATGGATGGTTTCTCCTTCGATGGTGGCTTGTTGACCAACTTTGAGAAGATCTTCATAACTTGCAGTTTCAAGATGCATTTCTTTCAGAGTTGTTGGCATACCGATTTGTTGATAGAAACGAATGTATTTATTCAATTCTTCCTTCGGACGGTTTTCCAAGAACAATTGAACGAGCGTTCCGTAGGCTACTTTTTCACCGTGAGTTAAATGGTGGATGTCCCCAGTAAGGGCTGTAAAGCCATTATGGATGGCATGGGCAGCAGCTAATCCCCCACTTTCAAATCCAATACCACTGAGAAGGGTATTAGCTTCAATAATGTTTTCAAGAGCAGGTGTTACAACTTTGGCTTCACAAGCAGCCATGGCTTGAAGACCGTCTGCAAATAAGGTTTCTTCACAACGTTGTGCAATGGCGACACCCGCTAAAGTTTGTCGTTGACCCAACATGGTTTTTCCATTCGCTTGCATCACTGCACGCGCTTCTACCCAAGTTGCTAGGCCATCTGCGATACCAGAAGCGAGCAAGCGTTTTGGTGCTTGAGAGATCACTTTGCTATCCACCAAGACCAATTCTGGGTTCTTAGAATAGAAGATATAGCGCTCAAAGGCACCCTCATCCGTATAGATAACCGACAAGGCGGAAATGGGAGCATCTGTAGAGGCGATGGTCGGAGCAATCACAACTGGTGATTTTAGAAGATCAGCAATAGCTTTTGCACTATCGATGGTCTTTCCTCCACCAAGTCCAATGACCAAATCACAGCCATTTTCTTCTGCCAGACTAACCACACGATTGATTTCGTTGTCAGAAGCTTCTCCATTGAAGAAGACTGGCAAAACCGTGAGCCCATTTTGACCAAGGTATTCTTCAAAACGCTTCCCTACGATATCATAGACCACTGAATCACATAGCAAAACAGGGTGATTCCCTAATTCTGAAATAGATTGCGCATTTTCAAATAAGGCATTCTCACCTTGAATGTAACGTGACGGACTTGCAAAATTTCTCATAGTCTGCTCCTTTAAAATTTATTTAGTTCACACCTATAGTAGCATTTATTTCTATGAAATTCAAAGAATTATACAAGGCTCCACTCAATTAAATTTATCTGTTCACGCAGTCATTGGAAGCGCTTCGTTTTTATTTGATGAATCTTATTATCAAAAATCCCCAAAGCTAGTTTCAGTAGGTTGAAACTTGACTTTGGGGATTTTTATTTTTTTACAAGTATTGAGAAAATCAATCAATGGCTTAACTGAAGTCGAGACTACTTCCTTTGATCAACAAAACTACTATCACGAAATTGAACTCGCCCTAAAAGCGTCGAGAAAAAGAGAGATTGCCTGGTGGGCATGGCCCACATGGTCAAGAAAATCAATCAATTGCTTAACTGAAGTCGAGACTACTTCCTTTGGAAAAAAGATAAATCAATTGGCATTCAGGGAATGCGGCATTGATTTCCTATTTTTCTGCAGGAAGTTTCGGTAAACCGAATCGTCTCTCCTATCTTAGTTTACCAAATAATCACACGATCCTCTGGTGCGCGCCACATGCCGTCGCCTTCTTTGACATCAAAGGTTTCAAAGAATTCGTCAAAGTTTGGTAATTGGACATTGGTGCGAAGTTTTCCTGGTGCATGGACATCGACACTTGCGAGGAGTTGCATGTACTCTGTCCGAGCTTTCATGCGCCAGATGCGAGCAAAGTTGGTGAAGAATTCTTCTGCTGAGAAATCTTCCTCTTTCTTAGCGGCTTCAAGGGCTGCAGCGATACCACCGAGGTCTGCTACGTTTTCAGAAACGGTCAATTTCCCGTTGATCTTGGCACCGTAAGAGTCTTGTCCTTCAAACTGATCGATGACTTTTTGAGTCCGAGCGGTAAAGGCTTCGTAATCTTCTGGCTTCCACCAGTCTTTCAAGCTACCGTGCTCATCAAAGGAAGCACCATTGGTGTCAAAGGCGTGGGAGATTTCATGGGCAATGACTGCACCGATTCCGCCGTAGTTGGCTGATGATGATTGGTGAAGGTCATAGAAAGGTGCTTGTAAAATCGCTGCTGGGAAGACGATTTGGTTTTGTTGCGGATCATAGTAGGCATTGACCAGGTGGGCTGGCATGTGCCATTCGCTTCGATCAACCGGTTGGTTCCACTTGCTCCAAGTATGGGCAATGGAAATTTCGTAAAGGGCTTGAGCATTTTCAACCAAGGTCTTGCTTTCGTCGATGATCTTTTTGGCGTATGTTTCTGGTAATTTTTCAGGGTAGCCGATATGTGGTGTGATGACATTGAGTTTGACAATGGCTTTTTCACGAGTTTCAGGAGCGAGCCAGTCTGCTTTTTCTAAGCGCTCCTTATAGACGTCAATCATGGTCGCTACTTTATGCTCTACGTCTGCTTTTGCTTCTGGTGAGAATTTTTCGCCCGCATACCAGAGTCCAAGTGCTTGGCTATAAGGTCCTTCTGCCAAGGCCAGAGCGGCTTTTTCTTTCGGACGTGCTTCTGGAATCCCCGTGATCATCCGTCCATATTCACCAGACAAGACACGGATTTCTTCCGTCAAGAAAGACGTCCAATCTAAAGCTGCACCAAGTTTCAATTTAGCATGAAGGGTTTCCCAGTTGGCTGCTGAGTAGAATGTTGGTGCGAATTCCTTCCAGAACCGCTCTTCTGGCACGATGATAGTATCTGGCGTTTGTCCGATCACTTCTGTAAAGAAAGTATCGAGTGGCAATTCTGGAACCAAGGCCTTGAAATCTGCCCATTCATAAGGATGGTAGAGTTTGTTGTACTCTGATTTTTCTTCGTTTGACAAGACATATTTGGCCAATTCTGCATCAGCCGCAATGACCTTATCTAGGATATCTTTGATTTCTTCCTCTGAGAAATCGAATTTTGCCAAGAGTTTTTCAACCATTTGACGCCAAACAGCTAATAACTCTGGTCCTTTTTCATTGTCTTCTTCATAGTAGGTTGTATCAGGCAAAATCAAACCGAGTGCTTCTCCCCACAAGACATTCATTTGGGCATTCATAAAGTCTGGTGACACGCTAAATGGCAAGAGATTTGGTTTGCCAGCTAGCTCATAGGTGCCCAACTTGCTGGTATAGTCTTCAAAGGAAGATAAGGCCTTGATTTCGTTGATCAAGGGCATAGCTGGAGCCACACCAGCTGCTTCCCGTGCATCAAAATCTGCCACCATTTTGTGGTATTTGACAAAGTTTTGCAGAATGCTATCTTCAGGCAATTCTTCTCCTCTTTGCCATTTTCCAGTAATATCCAACATCAAGTTTTCGATATCTTGGATCAAGTCCATAAAACCACCGGTTGACGGTTTGTCATCTGGAATCACAGCTGTCTCAGCCCATGCCCCATTGACGTAATCATAAAAATCATCTTGTAAACGTACCATGATCTTCTCGCTTTCATTCTTTTGTAATAACCTTATCAAAAATAGGAACTTTTTTCAATGATTTCAAGAGAATTAAGTTGAATTATTTTAAAAATTAACTTGACTTAACTTTTTATTCATGTATAATTATTTTAAAAATTAACTTGACTTAATTTTTTTATTCATGTATATTAATAGTAAAGGAGCAAAATCATGATTCAAATTGAACATCTCAGTGTTGCTTACCAGCAAACACTGGCCTTGGAGGATCTTTCCCTCACCATCCAGGGTCCAACCATCCTAGGAATTCTTGGACCCAATGGAGCAGGAAAATCAACCCTGATCAAGGCCATGCTAGGACTTCTCCCTCATTCGGGAAAAGTCCAGCTCGATCAAAAAGATCTCAGCCAAGTTCTTCAACGGGTGGCCTACGTCGAACAGAAATCCGCTATTGATTTCCACTTCCCCATCACGGTGAGAGAGTGTATCTCACTGGGTCTTTATCCCCACCTTTCTATCTTCAAGCGAAAAAGCAAAGAGGATCTCCAAAAAGTGGAAAATGCCTTGAAACTTGTCAATCTTCTTGATCTAGCGGATCGCCAGATTGGCCAACTTTCAGGAGGGCAATTCCAACGGGTCCTGATCGCCCGCTGCTTGGTCCAAGAAGCAGATGTCATCTTTTTGGATGAGCCCTTTGTAGGGATTGACTCCGTTAGCGAAGACATCATTATGCAGACACTAAAAACCTTGAAAAAAGAAGGCAAGACCATCCTGATCGTCCATCACGACCTCAGCAAGGTCCCAGCTTACTTTGACCAAGTCCTCCTCCTTCATCGTAAACTGATTGCATTTGGGAAAACAGAGGAAACCTTTACCAAAGAAAATCTGCATGCAGCCTATGGGCATGAACTCTTTATAGGAGGTGGCGTCGGATGATTACAGAATTTATCGATGGATTACAGCAATTCCACTTCTTACAGAATGCCCTGATCACAGCCATCGCCATCGGGATTGTCGCTGGAGCCGTTGGATGCTTCATTATTTTAAGAGGCATGTCTCTCATGGGAGACGCTATCTCACACGCAGTTCTTCCTGGTGTGGCTCTCTCCTTTATCCTGGGCATCAATTTCTTTATTGGCGCTATTGTCTTTGGCCTCCTGGCGTCCGTCCTTATCACCTATATCAAGAGCAACTCCATCATCAAGAGCGACACTGCAATTGGGATTACCTTTTCTTCTTTCCTCGCCTTAGGAGTCATCCTGATTGGAGTCGCTAAAAGTTCCACCGACCTTTTCCACATCCTCTTTGGGAATATCTTGGCCGTCCAAGACCGGGATATGTGGATAACCATCGGTGTTGGTGCTGCGGTCTTGCTGGTGATTGTCCTACTCTTTCGACCCTTACTGCTCACATCTTTTGATCCTGTTCTGGCTCAATCCATGGGCGTCCGGGTCAAGGTCTATCACTACCTCCTTATGGTGCTCTTGACCTTGGTTTCTGTCACTGCTATGCAGAGTGTCGGAACCATTCTCATCGTCGCCATGCTCATTACACCCGCTGCGACGGCCTATCTCTATACCAATAGTCTCTGGTCCATGATGCTCCTTTCATCCGGATTAGGTGCTCTTGCATCCATCCTGGGACTCTTTATTGGCTATAGTTTGAACATCGCCGTCGGGTCTTGTATTGTCCTCACTTCTGCTGTCTTCTTTCTCATCAGCTTCTTTATCGCTCCTAAGCAGAGAAAGAATAAGCACGCTCTTTCATCTCATTAAAGGAGAAACACATGAAAAAAACCGCTTCTATCCTCGCCCTCTTTGTGGCGCTCTTATTTGGTCTGTTGGCCTGTAGCAAAGGCTCTTCTTCTGGAGCTTCTGGTAAATTGAAAGTGGTCACCACCAACTCCATCCTTGCAGATATCACCAAAAATATAGCTGGGGATAAGATCGAGCTGCACAGTATCGTTCCTGTCGGCAAAGATCCTCACGAGTACGAACCGCTTCCAGAAGATGTCAAAAAGACTTCGCAAGCAGACCTCATCTTCTACAACGGGATCAACCTCGAAACCGGTGGCAATGCTTGGTTTACTAAATTGGTCAAAAATGCCAATAAAGTTGAAAACAAAGACTATTTCGCAGCTAGCGACGGAGTCGACGTCATCTACTTGGAAGGCCAAAACCAAGCTGGAAAAGAAGACCCTCACGCTTGGCTCAATCTCGAAAACGGGATCCTCTACGCTAAAAACATTGCCAAACAATTGATCGCAAAAGATCCCAAAAATAAGGACTTCTACGAAAAAAATCTAGCAGCCTATACTGAAAAACTTAGTAAGCTCGACCAAGAAGCCAAACAAAAATTCAACAATATCCCAGAAGAGAAGAAGATGATTGTAACCAGTGAAGGCTGCTTCAAGTACTTCTCCAAAGCCTACGGCGTCCCATCTGCCTATATCTGGGAAATCAATACGGAAGAAGAAGGGACACCTGACCAAATCAAAACGCTGGTAGAAAAGCTCCGGCAAACCAAAGTACCGGCCCTCTTTGTCGAATCCAGTGTCGATGAGCGTCCTATGAAAACTGTGTCTAAGGATACCAATATCCCGATCTATGCAAAGATCTTCACTGACTCGATTGCCAAAGAAGGAGAAAAGGGCGATAGCTACTACAGCATGATGAAGTGGAACTTAGACAAGATCGCAGAAGGATTGAGTCAGTAGACCATTCAGATTTCTAAACAAATCAGTGGTCCCTCCACCGGTATTGCGGTACAATAAAAACAAAAAAGGAGTCTTTTTATGGCAACATTTTTAGGAAACCCTGTGACCTTTACCGGATCTCAACTTCAAGTAGGGGAAATGGCCCATGATTTTTCATTGATCACTCCAGCTCTTGAGAAGAAATCTTTAGCTGATTTCGCTGGCAAGAAAAAAGTCCTCAGCATCATCCCATCTATTGACACTGGTATCTGTTCCACTCAAACACGTCACTTCAATCAAACCTTATCGGATATGGAAGACACTGTCGTCTTGACGGTCTCTGTCGACCTTCCTTTTGCTCAAGGTAAATGGTGCGCTGCTGAAGGGCTCGACAATGCCATCATGCTCTCAGACTACTACGACCATTCCTTCGGGAAAGCATACGGCCTCTTGATCAATGAATGGCACCTACTTGCGCGTGCTGTCTTGGTCTTAGATGCGGATAACAAGGTTACTTACGTTGAATACCTAGAAAATATCAACAGCGAACCAAATTACGACGCTGCAATCGAAGCCGTCAATGCGCTTGGATAAATGAAAAAAGAGGTCTGCGACCTCTTTTCCATTGCTATAAAATCCGATGAAGTCCATTCTGTAGGAGGACGCGCCAGCGTAAGCGAGGGATGCCTCTGAGGAAACTCCGCACGCGCTGTGCCACTTGTTGCTTGTAGCTCTTGCCTCCTTGTGCAAAGACCCCTTTTCGACTCCAGTAGCCTTCGACACTGCGATCATTTTTAGGGGCTAGATAGCGAACACCTTGCTGATAGAGGACATGCTTGCGAAAGGCTGGATCCCAAGCTTTGACGGGGTCAATATCTAAGTCCTTATGGGTCCGTCCCCTAGCCAGCCCGTAGTTAAAACTGGCACCATTGACAATGCCATTTTCAGAAACTTCTACTGGATCGACTTCATTGAGGAAATGCCCAGCTTGATCGAGAATATACTCCGCATGAAAATTTAACAAGACCTTGAAATTGACTTGTTGGGAGGCCCCTGATGGATAATGAAGGTGACCATCTGGCCTTAGGGAGACCTTGTTGTGAAGACGAGCAGCCGCATAAGCATCCACCGTGACAGCTCTAGCCTCCTGTAGGTAAGCTTGTAAGGCCTCTTCGTCAGTCTGTCCAGCTCTCGCATTATGCGTCCGAATCCATTGTGCCTGGTAACTTGAAAGTAGGTAACGCAACTGGTGAACCTGGCGTTTCAAAAGCTGATCTCCCGACTGATCCGCCAAGAGATCCCTTTCAAAGGCGACCTGCACGACGCGTGAAAAAGCCGTCCAAAAGTCGGAACCTGGTGGACAATCTGGAGCCATTCTACTCAGAAGAAAGGCTGTTTCTTCACAAGTTCCAGACAGGTCACTTGGCATTAGGAGAATTTTCATGACGCCCCTCAGCAAGTCTTGGGCAGCAGTCTCCGTTAGATCCTTGATCTCTTGAAACCACATGTTTTGAAACAGAGGACTGGCAAAGAAAAAGACAGACTGGTATTGTTCTTGGTAGGCTTGTGGATCTTTGTATCCCTGCAAGTGCTTCTCTAGATAGGCTAAACTATTTTCTCTCCAGCCTAGTCTCGCTAATTCCCGTCTGTTCATGATGCCATCCTTTCTATGCTTCTATACTACCATCTTTTGGAGCTTGAGACAATTCTCATTACTCCACTAGCGTTTTTGAGGATTTTTTTGATATACTAGAAGTGAGCGAAGAAAAGAGGAAAGCATGACACCAAACAAAGAAGATTACCTCAAGTGCATTTATGAAATTGGCACAGAAGTAGAAAAAATCAGTAATAAGGAAATCGCCAGTCGCATGCAGGTCTCTCCGCCTGCTGTGACCGAGATGATTAAGCGCATGGTCTCTGAGGGCCTCTTGGTAAAAGATAAGAACCATGGTTATCTACTAACAGATCTGGGGTCGCAATTGGTCTCTGATCTCTACCGCAAGCACCGCTTGATCGAAGTATTTCTGCTGGAAAAACTTGGCTACACAACTGAAGAAGTCCATGAAGAGGCAGAAGTTCTCGAGCATACTGTTTCTGAACATTTCATTGACCAGCTGGATCACATGCTTGGAACTCCTAAGACCTGCCCTCACGGTGGGACAATTCCAAAGAAAGGCGAAAGGCTTGTCGAAGCCTACCAAGACCGTCTCAGTGAAGCGACCCAACCTGGTCTGTATATTCTGCAAAGGGTCCATGACACCTATGAATTGTTAAAATTCTTAGACCAGATCCATCTCCAGATTGGGGATACTATCGCGTTTCAACGATATGATGACTACACAGGCCTCTATCACTTAGTCATCCATGGACAAGAATTTTCTATCAACCAAGTGATCGCCCAACAACTCTATATTGAAAAACATGCAGTCTAATCCGACTGCATGTTTTCTTACTTATGGATTTTTTGTATCTAACAAAATCGTCACTGGACCATCATTGATCAATTCAATCGCCATATCGGCCCCAAAGATCCCTCGTTTGACAGGGACTTCTTTTTCTAATTGATCATTAAAGGCATCATATAACTGACTGGCCATATCTGGCTTGGCAGCCCCTGTAAAAGCAGGACGGTTGCCTTTTTTGGTATCCGCAAAGAGGGTAAATTGAGAGATCGACAAGATTTCCCCTTGGACATCTTTGACCGAAAGATTCATCTTATCTTCCTCATCTGAGAAAATACGCATCTGCGATACCTTGCGAACCGCATAATCCAAATCCTTCTGGTCATCCTCAGGCCCCACTCCCACTAGGAGCAACAAGCCTTGCTGGATCGCATTGTAGACTTGACCATCAATGGAAACCGAGGCACTCTTGACCCGTTGAATCACTAATTTCATTTTATTATCCTATTTATAAATCTATTGAGCATTCACTGCTGACCTTGAAAGAACATCAACCTCAGACAAGGCAGTGAGACGCAGGCATACTATCTGAAAAGTAAAGGCTGTTCAGTTGCTTTTAGGGCGAGACAGCGAGACGAAGACAGTACTGAAGTACGGCAAGGCGAGCTAACGAAGCAATAAAAGATAACTGAGCAGCCGACTAGCCATTGGTACGCTTAACAGAGTACACCTCCGGCACACTCTTAATCTTATCCACAACCGTTGTCAACATAGACAGGTTTGGAATTCCAAAGGAAATGTGGATATTGGCAAATTTCATGTCTTTGGTTGGTTGGGCATTGACGGTTGAGACCATCTTAGCTGTATTGGAGAGGACTTGTAGTACATCGTTCAGAAGTCCGGCACGGTTGAGTCCGTAAATATCGATGTGAGCGATGTAGTCCTTGGTCGTGTTGTTATCTTCCCATTCCACATCAATCAAACGTTGCTCGTAGTTGTCTTGAGCTCGGAGATTCATACAGTCCTGACGGTGAATCGCAACACCGCGTCCTTTGGTGATGTAGCCAACGATTTCATCGCCTGGAACTGGGTTACAGCACTTAGCAATCCGAATCAAGAGGCCAGAAGCTCCTTGGATAACCACGCCACCTTCGTGACGGACCTTGAGGGTGTCTTTTTTATTTTCAACCTTGACCTCGCCACCTTTGACTAGCTCTTCTGCTTCTGCGCGTGCCTTAGCCCGCTCTTCTTCTCGGCGTTCATCCTCCGTCAAGCGGTTAAAGATGGTAATAGCCCCAATCTCTCCAAAACCAATCGCCGCAAACAAGGCTTCTTCTGTCTTATAGCTTGATTTTTGTAGCACTTTGTCCATGTGCTTTTTGTCCATGAACTTATTGGCTACCAAGTCATGCTCGTGGAATTGGGCCATCAAGAGGTCACGGCCACGGTTAATAGACAATTCCTTGTCTTGATTTTTAAAGAATTGACGGATCTTGTTGCGTGCCTTGCTAGTTTTAACAAGGGTCAACCAGTCACGACTCGGACCAAAGGAATTGGCATTGGTGATAATCTCCACCTGATCTCCCGTCCGAAGTTTGGTATTGAGGGGCACCATCCGGCCATTGACCTTAGCACCAATCGCTTTTTCCCCAACTTTGGTGTGGATTTCATAGGCAAAATCGATCGGTCCGGAATCTTTGGGAAGCGAGCGCACAGTTCCATCTGGAGTGAAGACGTAAATCTCTTCTGCCAGGATGTCTTCTTTTACATTTTCCACGAATTCCTTGGCATCGCCTGACTGGTCTTGGAGTTCCATCATCTCCTTGATCCAGTTCATCCCAATAGCAGATTCCTTACTGTTGACTTGACCTTTGATGCCTTTTTTGTAAGCCCAGTGAGCCGCAACCCCGTATTCGGCAACCTCGTGCATCTCCTTGGTTCGGATCTGGAATTCAATCGGTCCTTTAGGGCCATATACAGTCGTATGGATGGACTGGTAGCCATTGGCCTTCCGGTTGGCAATATAGTCCTTAAAACGCCCCGGCATTGGCTTCCAGAGCTCATGGATGTATCCCAGCATGGCATAGACATCGCTTGGAGTATCCAGGATACAGCGAATGGCAATCAAGTCGTAAATTTCATCAAAGCGTTTCTTTTTATCCTGCATCTTGCGATAGATCGAGTAGATATGCTTTGGTCGACCGTAGATTTTCCCATGTAAGTGGCGTTCCCCAGCATAGGTCTCAATCTTGTGGACAACCTCTTCGACCAACTCTTCTCGCTCGCGACGTTTTTCCTTCATCATATGAGAAATCTTGTAGAATTCTGTCTCATTCAAATAACGGAAAGACAAATCCTCAAGCTCCCACTTGACACTGGAAATCCCGAGACGATGGGCTAGTGGCGCATAGATCTCCATAGTTTCACGAGAAATGCGTTCTTGCTTATCCTTGCGCAAATGCTTGAGGGTGCGCATATTATGCAAGCGGTCAGCCAATTTAACCAAAATCACACGGATATCTTGAGACATGGCCATAAGCATCTTGCGGTGGTTTTCCGCCAACTGCTCTTCGTGGGACTTGTACTTGACCTTCCCGAGCTTGGTCACCCCATCGACAATCACGCGCACATCATGACCAAATTCGCGCTCTAAATCATCTAAAGTCGCATCCGTATCTTCCACGACATCATGCAAAAAGCCACAGGCGACCGTCACAGCATCCAGTTTCAGCTTGGCAAGGATTCCTGCCACTTGAATTGGGTGGATGATATAAGGCTCGCCAGACTGACGGAATTGCCCATTATGGCAATCAACCGCATAGACCAAAGCCTTTTGCACAAAAGCAACATCTTCAGGTGATAAATATTTTTTTGTAAGGGCAACGACTTGGTCCCCTGTTAAATTCTCTTCTTTCGGCATGTATTTTCTCCAGTTTCTTGGATACTATTTTAACACTTTTAGAAGCAGATGGGAACCAATGAAGCTACTTTAATATACGGATACTTCTCGAAGATCATTCTGGGATCCACCTTGCTTTCATCATTCTTGTAAAAAAACTAACGAAGCGATTCCTTCACTTCGTTAGTTCATTAATTCTGTGACAACACTCACGGCGCTGAGGGCGTAGAGTGGCGCTGTTTCTGCTCGCAGGATGCGAGGACCAAGTCCTGCAAGAATGGCTCCTTTAACTGTAAAACTTTCAATTTCTGCAGGGGAGAGGCCTCCCTCTGGCCCAAAGATAAAGAGCAATTTGCTTCCAGCTTCCAATCCGGTCAGATACTGAAGTAAAGCTGCTGCCTCTCCTTCTTTAGCCGACTCTTCATAAGCCACCACGATCCGATCAAACTGTTCTAACTGAGCCAGAAAGTCTGCCTTTTTCTCAAAAAGGGTAATGCTTGGGACCAAATTCCGCTTGCTTTGCTCGGCTGCTCCAAGGGCAATTTTTTCTAGTTTTTCGACCTTTTTACCCAACTTCTTGCCGTCCCACTTGGCAACGGACCAGTCTGCAGGAAAGGCCCAGATTTGGCTAGCACCCAGTTCTGTTACTTTCTGAGTGATGAACTCCAGCTTGTCTCCCTTGGGAAAGCCTGATGCGATGGTCACTTGGACTGGCAGTTCCACATTGTCAGCTAATTCCTCAACCAGCTCCAACTGACGGGCTTCTACATTGACCACGCGCGCCAAGCGCTTGATCCCATCATCAAAGACTAAAGTCACCTCATCATCTTCTTTTAAGCGCATGACCTGAAACATGTGCTTGCTGGTTTCCTTGTCCTCAATGGCGACAGGTGAGCTAGCCAAACCTTTTACAAAATACTGCTGCATGCTAGCCTCCAATCACACCGGAGACATCCTTGGTCTTCTTGAAGACGCAGGCATTCCATTCCCCTTGGATCATGTGGGTTTCAAGGAAGAATCCTGCTGACTCAGCCGACTCGCGCACCATGTCCCACTTGTCCTTGATAATGCCACTCATGATGAGATAACCTTCATCCTTGACCAAGCGATAAGCATCATCTGTCAGATGGATAAGGATATCCGCCAGGATGTTGGCCACGATGACATCTGCCTCAATCTCCACGCCTTTCAGCAAATCGCCTGGGGCTACATGGATGTTTTCCATGCCTGGGTTGAGTTCAATATTTTCCTGAGCGACGCGAACCGCTACGTCATCCAAGTCATAGGCAAAGATTTCCTTGGCACCAAGAAGGGAGCTAGCAATGGAAAGGACACCTGAACCAGTTCCTACATCTAGCACCGTTTCGCCACCACGGAGAACCTGCTCTAAGGCAAAGAGGCTCATCTTGGTTGTCGGGTGGGTTCCTGTTCCGAAGGCCATACCAGGATCCAGCTTGATAATCTTTTCTCCCGCTGTCACCTCATAGTCCGTCCATGACGGCACGATGGTCAAGTCATGAGTGATACGAGCTGGTTCATAGTATTTCTTCCAGTTGTCTGCCCAGTCTTCCTCAGCCAAGGCAGTCGTACCCATCTTGACCTCACCCAGATCCATAAAGTCGGTCAATTCTGCCAAGCGAGCCTGCAAATCCGCTTCAACCGCTGCTACATCAACCGTTTCCGGGTAGTAGGCCGTCACCACGATTTCTTCTTGCTGCTCGACCTCAGGAAAAATCTCCCCGAAACGGTCGACATTCCCCACATAGTCCATGCTGTCTTCGATTGCGACCCCTTGGGCACCTAACTCGATCAAGAGGTTGGAGACCAGCTCCTCCCCTTCACGCTTCACTGTAACTTTTAACTCTTGCCATGTTTCCATCATTAAGATACCAAGCCCGTAAAACACAAAGCCAAAATAGGAAACTCTCTGAAGACACTTGTGTCTATGAGAATTTTATCTTTTTGGTATAGTGTTTAGGGCGGGTTCAGTTTAGAAATTTAACCGAACCGTCCTTTCTATTTCTCTATCAATTTTTTCATGTAGACCATATCCATGCCTTCTTTTTCAGGCTCGATATGGGTTTGATGGTAGCCATTCTTCTCGTAGAAGGCGACCATGCCTGCATCTTGTAACACCGTACACAAATCCCATTGTGTGATGGTTGGAAATTCTTTTTCCAGCAAGCTCAAACCTTTAGATCCATACCCTTTTCCCTGATACGGAGGCAGAATCGCTGCGGTCCCCAACCAAGCTTCCGTTAACTCTTCATTGGTATGAATTCGTAAAAAACCAATCTTCTCTTCGTCTTCTTTCACAAAGTAGTAATAGCTATTGGGCCGCTCAACTAATTTCCATTTGATTCGCTCGCGATCTTCTAGATAGGGATCATATTCATCTTGGTATTTGTCATAGACTGCTTTAAAACTGGCTCTTTGAATGGCAATAATGGTTTCTAAATCCTCTGCTCCTGCTCGTTCAAGTCTTATCATAAACTTCCCTCCAAATAATCCCTCAATCTACCCTGTAGCTGAGGAACTGCCTGTTTAGACTTCAAAAACTCCTCAATAGGCATCAGTTTATAGGCCTGTCCTTCATCCCCAAAGGTAATATTGTCAAATTGTTCTTGCCTTAGCTGACCAACCATAAAGACCGATTGCTTGTCTTTAAAGATTACGCTAGGATAAATCTTGCTCCAAAGCAGACAGTCTTCATCTAAATGAATTCCCAGTTCCTCATAAACTTCACGCGCTGCGCACTCGAAAGGACTTTCGTTTCCTTCACGACCACCACCTGGCAACTCCCACATGTTGGGACAAGGGATATCATCCTTGTCATCACGTAAGATAGTCAAGACCTTATCCCCACAAATCAAGGCAATCTTGCAACCTTGGAAATCCATTCTGCTATCCAATAATTCCATGATATTTACTCTTTTCTATGATAACAATTACTCTCTAGGAAAATACGAGCTAGCTTTCTTCGATTACTTTTTGGCACTCTGCATCCCAGTATGCTTGCCATCTGCCATGTTTTTTCGCAAAATAAACCGTAAACTCATCGTTTACATAATCTGCAACATAGCGAAGATTTGGCGGGTTTTCCTCACCGCTTAATATCCAAGGATGGAAGTAAAAGGTTTTCTCCCACCTCTTCTGAGTATAGCCGAGATCCTTGGCATACTGAGGGATGGGTTGTTGCATCTCACTTTCCAAATGGGACTGAATAGCATTGTCAATACTATTTAAACGAGCTAATAGTTGCTTAAACTGGTCTTCCTCTTCCGTATTAAAACCAACTAGAAATTCAAATTCCGCAAAGTCTTCAGGAAATTCAAGTTCTGTGACTGTACCATCTTCTGCATAGCGCCCCTCCTCATCGACAAGGCGACGAGTTCCAGACTTCAATATTCGCTCGAAATCTAGATCCGCAAAGCGATTGCGGGGAAGAATATCAACTGACGGCTCAGTTTTAGCTGACCTTCTCCTGAAAAACTGTTTGACTTTTTCTAGCATAGTCTCCCCCTTCTCCTTGAATTCATTATTTAAAAATGTCCACTTAGAATCTTTTCTAATACCTCGGGTAAGGGTAAAAAGTACTTTCTTCTAGGCCAACCTTGCCTTCTTCAAAAACTTCTTGGTTCCAGACGATCTCAAAGCTCTCTGCCTCTTCGTCTGCTAAAAAATCCATGAGCTCATCCAAGGCCAACTCAGCTGTATCCCGAAGGAAAGTCGCAAAATAGGCTAGAAATTCACGAGACAATCCTTTTTTAGGCTCATAAGGAATCGCTGTTAAATAGGCATCTTCTTCCACATGAGACTTGGCTGGATTGTAGAAAATGACGGCTTCTTCAAAGAAGATATCCTCGTCAGATTCTTCGCCAGCTTCATCAACCAGTGCAACCCCTCCCGTATTCTGTGCTTCCAAGAGAAAAGCCACTTCTACCGCATGGTTTTTTTTATCCCAATTGATCTCAAAATCAAAAGGAAAAACCTTGTCCATCTCCTCTTCTAAAATATCCAAAAATCCGTATTTAGACATAGCGTCCTCTTTCTAATTTCCCACTCTTAGAGCGGAATATGATACAATAGTTACTACAATCTTACCATAAAAACCGTCTCTTTGAAAGGAGACAAAGCTAGAAAGGAGAAGGAAATGCCCGACAATCTCGCACTCCGTATGCGACCACGAACGATCGATCAAGTCATCGGTCAACAGCACCTGGTTGGAGAAGGCAAAATCATTCGTCGCATGGTCGAGGCCAATCGTCTGTCCTCTATGATTCTCTATGGACCTCCGGGGATCGGAAAGACCAGTATTGCTTCTGCGATCGCAGGAACGACCAAGTATGCTTTTCGGACCTTTAATGCAACAGTTGACAGTAAAAAACGCCTACAAGAAATCGCAGAGGAGGCCAAATTTTCTGGTGGCTTGGTCCTGCTCTTGGACGAGATCCATCGCCTCGATAAAACTAAACAAGATTTTCTCCTGCCTTTGCTCGAAAGTGGTCTGGTCATCATGATCGGTGCAACGACTGAAAATCCCTTTTTCTCTGTCACACCCGCTATTCGTAGCCGCGTACAAATCTTTGAGCTGGAACCGTTGACGACGGAGGAGGTCAAGCAAGCTCTAAAAACGGCGCTGGACGATCCCGACCGTGGCTTTGATTTTCCAGTCGTGCTCGATGAGGACGCTTTGGATTTCATCGCTACCTCAACCAATGGAGATCTTCGCTCTGCCTTTAATTCTCTCGATCTGGCGGTGCTGTCGACCTCTGAAAATGCAGAAGGAATTCGCCATATTACGCTAGAGATCATGGAAAACAGTCTCCAGCGCAGCTACATCACCATGGACAAAGATGGAGACGGCCACTACGACGTGCTCTCTGCTCTGCAAAAATCTATCCGTGGTTCGGATGTCGATGCTAGTCTCCACTATGCAGCTCGTTTGATCGAAGCCGGAGATCTACCCAGCCTAGCTCGTCGCTTGACTGTCATCGCTTATGAGGATATCGGTCTGGCCAATCCAGATGCGCAGATTCATACCGTGACAGCGTTACAAGCAGCTGAGCGCATCGGCTTTCCTGAGGCCCGCATTCTCATCGCCAACATCGTCATCGATCTAGCCCTTTCGCCGAAATCCAACTCAGCCTACGTTGCCATGGACAAGGCGCTGGCTGATCTTAGAAGTTCTGGCAACCTTCCTATTCCTCGCCACCTCCGCGATGGTCATTATGCTGGAAGCAAGGAACTGGGAAATGCGCAAAACTATAAATACCCTCACAACTACCCTGGCAACTGGGTCAATCAGGACTACTTGCCAGACAAGCTCAAACACGCTTCCTACTTTATTCCCAATGAAAATGGCAAGTACGAGCGTGCTCTCGGAGCCACCAAGGAGAAGATTGATCAATTTAAGAAAAAGTGACATCGGTTTCAAAAAATTGAGATTTTTCCTTGAAATATTTTCAAAATGTGGTATCATATACATATAGAAACGCTGTGGTGTACGACTTCACACTTAAGTGTTGACCGACTATTTTTTGTATTATTAGGGAAACAAAAGACTTCTGGCAGTATGCAGGCCGTTTCACGCGGAAGCAGCTAAGTCAGAGCGAGTTGCCCACCTGCTTAATTGCGCGGGTTCAATACAAATCGTGAAGTATCGGCACCAATACAGCTTTTTATATTTGCCTCCTTAGCTCAGTTGGTAGAGCAGTAGACTCTTAATCTATGGGTCACAGGTTCGAGCCCTGTAGGGGGCATCTACATACAACAGGAAAAAGCCTTGATTTATAAGGCTTTTTTGCTTGTCTATAACTGATTTGCCCCATCATTTGCCCCACATTTTTTTATGAGCAATCTTTCCAGACATCTCTGATTACGAAAAACAAAAAAGCTATC
>NZ_KV794416.1:116020-121025 GCF_001808745.1 Streptococcus sp. HMSC057G03 | reverse complement strand
TATCCTACCTTTGCAAATTTGGATAAGATAGCAGAATATTTTAATGCAACTCCAACCCAACTATTTGGAACTAGTAAAGAGATTGAGTTAGAAAAGAGTGTTCTTGAATCTAATGAATACTCTGATAAAGTAAGTGAGATTTTAAAAGCTGTCAAATACATCGAAGATTTTCTAGAAACTGATGGACAGTACTTAGAGGATTTACTTTACTTAACAAGAGGCAACCAACTATACACAGAAGATGGAGATGAGTTGTATATTGATCCAACTTCTCAGAAAAGAACACTTCATAACCAATATGAACCTGGTTTTATTGAAGCAAGGGATAAATCTCCACTAGAACTCTTAATTGAAAATAAGGAATTGTTTGATAAATAGAAAAAGCGAGGATAACCTCGCTTCAGATTGAAGTTAAAATCTTTAGAAGACACTTTTATAAGGACTTTGTCTTCAATCTGTGAAAAGGAGTGAAAACTCCTTTTCTTTTTGTAAGTCAGACTGAAACTTCCAAATTGTTTATTTATTTTATTGACATTTTCTATAAAAATAAGTACAATAGTTTTATTAGCAAACTATACTATATAGGGGGTATTGAAATGAAATTTTCTAATCGTTTACTGCTATTCCTTGCAGGAGTTGTTTTTGTCCTTTTAGGACTTTTCCTATTTACAAACCCAGTAGCTAATCTTGTTGCTTACAGCTGGTGGATTTCATTTGGTTTACTGGTTTCTTCTATAGCAGCTATTTTAGGCTATTTCTCTGCACCAAAAGAGCTTCGCTCACCTGTTTATCTTTTCCAAGGATTTGTTAGTCTTCTCTTAGCTCTTTACCTCGTTGCTTATGGCTTTGTGACCCTGCCGGTCGTCATTCCGACCATTGTAGGAATTTGGTTAATTGTAGAAGCCATTATTGCTTTCTTTAAAGGCAATCGTCTAGGATTGATTTTCCCTATTATTGGTAGCAATATCATGTGGGTAGCCTTGCTTGAATTTTTACTAGGTCTAGTGATTCTGTTCAATCCAGTGGCTACAGGTGTCTTTGTCGTTTATGTCATTGCCTTTGCATTTTTAGTTACTGGCTTCACCTACATTATTGAGGTCTTTCGTAAATAGTCTAGTTGCTATTTCTATCGCATTCAAAAAAGCTGGGAAATCATATTCTCAGCTTTTTTGTCTCTTTAATTATCACTTTTTCGCATTCCATTCTGCGTAGAATTGCTCCAAGTATTCTTCCAAAAAGTGATGGCATAGTGCTCTAGCATTCGATAAGTTGCAATAATAACCGGTCGAGAACGGGGCATCGACTCAATCATACCGAAAATAAAAGAGCGAATGTTATCTGCAAAAAGAAAGCTTAGATTCTTTGCGATTTCAACAAAAAAAGCACTGTTTGTACTGACCCCAAAAAGTTAGACAAGTAATTTAAGTGAAGGATTTAGTTCTGTATTTCACAGGACTAATGTAAGTGGCTCATTTGGACTATCCTCCTGTTTTGTTTTGTCACTTACAGTATAGTCCTTTTAGGCTTTTCAGAATTAAAACAGTTTGTTCAAACTGAAAATACAAAATTAGCTCAGGCTTCAATTGTAAAAGCTGAAAATGGTGTTGTTAACGTCAAAGATAGCTTTGATTTGATGAATTCCCTAGGAGATGATTATTTCGAAGGCGGATTAATTGGTAGTTTAATCGGAATTTTAGGTGGACCACTAGGTGTTCTCTTTGGTTTTGCTACTGGTGGAGCAATTGGCGCCTCCGTTGGTTCAGACAAAGAATTGATCAATTCGGCATTAATTACAACCGTTAGTAAAAAGTTGACTAATGGCGAAGTAGCTATTATTGCACTTGTACAAGAAAATGATGAATCTGTTTTAAATGCTATTTTTGAAAAGTATCAGGTTGACATTGCTAGATGGGATGTCGCTACTGTTGCGGCAGAGATAGAGTCAGCTCTCAAAATTCAAGAAGATTTAGAGCATCAAGCTAAAGCTCGCTTAATTGCGGATAAAAAAGAAGCTCGTCGTGAAAAATTTGATAAATTGAAAGCTAGTATTAAAGAGAAATTTTCGAAAAAAAATTAACAGACTGAAGAGACTGAGGTAATTAGGAATCGGTAAACAGTCCATCTCTGATTACGAAAAACAAAAAAGCTATCCTACCTTTGCAAATTTGGATAAGATAGCGGAATATTTTAATGCAACTCCAACCCAACTCTTTGGAACGAGCAAAGAGATTGAGTTAGAAAAGAGTGTTCTTGAATCTAATGAATACTCTGATAAAGTAAGTGAAATCTTAAAAGCTGTCAAATACATCGAGCATTTCCTACATACTGATGGACAGTACTTAGAGGATTTACTTTACTTAACAAGAGGCAACCAACTATACACAGAAGATGGAAAAGAGTTGTATATCGACCCAACTTCTCAGAAAAGAACACTTCATACCCAATATGAACCTGGTTTTATTGAAGCAAGAGAAAAATCTCCACTAGAACTCTTAATTGAAAATAAGGAGCTATTAGATTAAATAAAAAAAGCGAGGATATCCTCGCTTTTCTATTGTAAAATCTTATTCTTCATTATCAATCATCAAACACTCCGCCTGTGAGTTGGTACATAAGGTAGATGTGCTCTAAGATTTTGACAATTCGCGTCACATGAAGTTATTTAAGCATATCCTTTTCTCTCATTACCATTTTCTGTTATAATAAATTGTACTTCTAGAATAGAAAGGACTTAAGATGACAACTCTTATTAAACATAAACGTGTAGAATTTTCAGAACTATTTTATGACCTAGTGTTTGTTTTTGCAATTTCAAAAGCAACTGCTTTAATTCACCCTCTTCATGACGGTGTTGTGGCTTGGGATTCTTTACTTGATTTCTTCATCTCTGTCATGGTTATCATCAATTCCTGGATGATTCAAACCATTTATACCAATCGCTATGGAACAAACTCGTTATTTAATATGGTAATCATGTTTACCAACATGGGACTTATGCTCTTTATATCCAATATGATTGGATACAATTGGCAACAATGGTTCTATTATACCTGTTGGGCTGTTGGTACATTAACCCTTACCTTATTTTTTCAATATTTGGTTGAGTTTTTTAGAGAATCAACCGATAATACTGATCGGGAAAGCATCAAAGGTTTTCTATGGTTAACAGGTCTACAAAGTTTAGGAGTCTATCTGGCAGCTCTTTTCCCTATTTACGTTGGAGTCTATATCTTTATTGCTAGTATTCTGCTAACATTTATTGTGCCAATTTTCTTGATGACTAAAGATGAGCATTTCCAGGTAAATCTTCCCCATTTAATCGAGCGCGTCTCCCTTCTTGTCATCATTACGTTTGGAGAGATGGTTATTGGGCTAGTTAACTTCTTTACAGTTGAGAATTTCTCTATATATTCGGTTCTTAATTTCGTTATCATGCTTTCTCTGTTCTTGTTTTATTTTGGTGAATTTGACCATGCTATTGACGAAGGATCCAATCAAAAGGGAGTATTTATAATTTATAGTCACTATCCTATTTTCATTGGGCTTATGTTGATGACAGTTTCGATGGGTTATCTCCTGAATCCCGAGGCTAATCTTCTCGTTGCAATCAGCTTCTTTTATATCGGAATTGGCCTCTTCCAAGCTGCTGTCCTAGCAAATGGGCCCTATAACAAAAACTATCTTCGCTATCCGAGAAGTTACTACTGTGTCCAAGCGACACTCTATCTGGCTGCCTTGATTCTCTCTTTGGTTTTCGCTTCGAATCCTACAATAGTGCTGAGTATTGCAACCATCTTCGCTCTAGCTATAGCCATTCATTTTATTTATTTTTATGTGACACAGAATAAAAAATATTCCAAATCTAACTGGGGGTTCTTTTAATGAGTTTATAACATAAAAAAGCTTTGGGAACCAAGGCTTTTTTTCATTAATTTGTTTTTCCATTTTATCCTCCAATTTGATCTCGCACTGACATTTATTTATAACAAAACTATATATCTAGAATAGCATAATCATTAGGTATTATAGGTTTTCAAACAAAATACGAGACATTCGTTTTTGCCCCACTTTTGCCCCATTTTTAAATCCTGACATTGAAAACACCTAAAAGTATTTCCCTAAAATCAGCTATATTTCAACATTTTTGTTTATTTTCAATATGAAAAGTTCTTACAAATCCATGTAGGGGGCATTTTTTTATGCACAAAAAGCCTTGAAAACCAAGGCTTTTTTGCTTGTCTTAAGAGCATTTGGCTCATATTTTTATATACTATAATGTAGCGTACGAAGTTAAATCATTCTGCACCATTGTTATTCCATTTATAATAAAAAAAGCACCTTTGAACCCTAGCAAACATTTGACAGCTCTTCACCGAATCCGCTATGATAAGGGTACTTGAAATTCCAAGTTTTCGTTGCATCTTAAATGTAAGGAGTCCAAAATGAAGATCTATTATTCAAAATATATCGGATATGGCTCTCTGGCTTTTGCCTGTGCGCTCTTTATCCACTTAGCTTTTTTATCGATCCTAGGTTTTGAGGGTTTTCCAAAAATCACTTTTATCACTCTCATTCAGATCCTTTTATTTTTGATTGCGATCTATGCAACCATTGCTGGGATCAAAAGACTGACCAGTCGTCAGATCGCCTTTGAGCTGACTTCTGATGGGATCTATGCTTATCAAGGAGTGATTCTGACAAAAGACATCTTTATTCCCAAGGAAGATTTGGTGAGTGCAGCCTATAAAGTGGTTGACGTCAGTGACCCGGATCACCAAAATAGTAAAAGTTATTTCATCGAGTTTCAGTTGAAGGAAGATACTGCACTAGAAAATCTCTCAAAATCGAATGTCATCATTGACACAGAGCACCATACCGTAAAACTCTTCGTCAATCTTTGTAAATTTAAGGAAGAAGATTGGCAAGATCTGTCCAAGTACTTGACGGACGAATACCGAATAACCGTTTTATAGCAAAGAAAAGAGAGTGGGACAGAAATCGGTAA
>NZ_KV794416.1:96885-115920 GCF_001808745.1 Streptococcus sp. HMSC057G03 | reverse complement strand
GAGGCTAGGACTTTTGTCCCAGCCTCTTTTTAACTGCTCCTAGTTCCCCATTTTTCCTTTGGGTACGAGCAGATAGAAAAATAGTAAATTCAATCCAAATACGGCAACAAAGAGCGCTAATTGGCTAGCATCGATCGTTTGTTTCTCGGTCAAATCTTGAATCAGCTTTGTATAATAATAACCTGGGAAAGCCCGTTGTAGCTTGCCAACCAAGTCCATAAATCCTCCACTTGCGCCAAGCGTATCAAAGGGAATAATGGTCATGGCGGCTAAAATAATAACTGGAAAGCCAATGGTATCAATCGTCTTGGCATCTACCCTCACCCCAAGTACAAAGCCAATCACACTAAAGTAGATCCCCATCAAGGATAAGAGGAAAAATTGTACCAACAGGCTAGTCGTCACTGGAAAGTGAAAACCTAGAACAGCAACTACTAGCACCGCTAAAAAGATCAAGCTGTTCAGAATCAGTTGCACGATGCTTTGATCCCATAAATAGTTCTTGACACTATAGCTTGTAAAGTGGGATTCAAAAGAATAAAAGCCGATGTCTGAGGCGATACGCTTACTAAAAGTTGCGAGACTATTGCCAATGACCCCTATAAATACGGCAATGCCTAATAAAATACTTGGTGAAATCCCTTTTTGAAGCTGATAAAAGAAGATATACCAGCCTATGGGTAAAATAATGGTGAATAATACAAAGCGCTTATTTCGTAAAACTTGTTTTAATTGAATCTTTTTCATGCTTGTTCCCTTCCTTTATTCATCTCTTCTCGGAAATACTGCTCAATGGTTTGACCAGCCTGGTGAATGTCCTCAACAGCCTTTGTTGCAGCAATTCGACCCTCTTTTAAAATCAGGACTTTTGTAAAAAAGGCATCAATTTGGTTAAAATCATGGGTCACCACAACAGATGTAAACTCTTGCTGCTCCAGCAATTTCCAAAAATTATCCACTGCTTCCAAGTCCATGCCAGTCGTCGGCTCATCTAAAAAAATCAATTTTGGATGATTCAAAATGGTTAACAACAAGGACAAGCGTCTCTTTTGACCACCAGAAAGACTTCCCACCATCTGCTCTCTTGATTCTCTCAATTCAACCATTTCTAAGAGTCCATTGATATCAGCCTGCTTCTGCTGATTCATCCGGCTTTTTAATTCGACGAATTCAGCAAGGGTTAGATCCTCGATGAGCAGATCTCCCTGAGGCATCATCCCAATTTCTCTTTGAAAATCAAGCGAAGTCTTTATCGTTCCCGAATCGGCCTGGAGTTGCCCTGCGATAATGTTGAACAGGGTACTTTTTCCTGCTCCATTATTTCCCAGCAAGGCAATTTTGTCTCCTTCTTCTATCGAAAAAGACACCCCCTTTAATACAGCTTTCTCCTTAAATGATTTTGTAATAGATGCTACCTGAAACATACGATCCCTCTTTTCTTATTGATCTTGTGTCCATTATACTTCAAGGGGAAAACCTTGGAAGCTCTCTGTCAGAATCGGTCAAAAAATCGTCGTGAATGGTCAAAAATGAGGCTGGGACAAAAGTCCTAGCCTCTCAGTTATCTTTGAATTGTCGAGCAAGACGCAGCGGTTGACTGGGCTCTACTACGCTGATTTCATCAGCTTTTACAGCCCTACACAACTGTGCGGAGGTGGGACGACGAAATCGAATTCTAACGAATGACCGATTTCTGTCCCACTCTCTCTTCCATTATTCCTTCCAAAAGGTCAGGCTCTGGGTAAATCGGTAGTTTGAACTCTTGGTAGACACTGTCGTTTTGGGATACTTTTCCAGTAATTGTTGGATCTTGTACAAGCCAAGACCACGGCCATCTCCTTTACTTGAGTAGTCCTTTTCAAAAATTCTCGCCAGATCTATTTTTTCAGCTTTTGTACTATTTTCAACTATTAAGATGAGGGAGTTTTCCTCCTGGAGCATGGCAAGAGTCAGCTGTGGGTCATCTGATTCAAGACTCGCTTCAATAGCATTGTCACAAAGGATGGATAAGAAGGTGATGAAATCTAAAACCTCGATGAATAAATCACGAACAGGTTCATCGATCTCGACAGAGATCCCAATCCCTTTATTTTGAGCTTCCAACAATTTTGCGGACAGAACACTTTTTACAGCTGGATTTTCGATGTGACTGAGTTTGGCAATATCAAACTTGCTATCGTAAAATTGTTGGCCACTCTCTCGAAGAACATTCTCATAAACTTCCCTGATCGCATTGAGATCTTCATGCTCAATACTTAACTTGAGACTGGTTAAAATATTCAGGTAATCATGACGAAAGGCACGAATCTCCCCATAGAGCATTTCGACGTGTTGGCTATAGGTGGCTAACTCCTGCAGTTGCCTATCTTTTTGTTCCAGAATCTCTTGTTTCAATCGTTCTTTGGACACTGCATTGAAATACAAGAGCATCACAAAAAACAAAATCAGATAAATACTATTTAACTGTTCCCGTAAAGCATCTGCATGCGGGATCTTATCCTCAAAAACCACCAGACCTACAACACTGACTAAATACACAAACATGGAAAGATCCATCGGGAGTAAGAAACGATTAAAATACTGCCGTTGAAACCCTACTTTTAAATCTGTAAAATCTAGTTTTAACAATTTAGTGATTCCTATATAAACAGGAAAGACCAGCAATTCAAGTAGAGCATCATACCAGCTGACAGATGCCTCATGAACAAGTACAATCCCTAGCATCGGAAAGACATAAAAGGCTAAGAGACGCGCAATGAGACTCTCCATGACAACCGGGTAGAGCCCGTAAAAAATATTCAACAGGTGTCGTATGTTACGATTTCGATAGAAACTATAGGCAATAAATACTAAGAAATAGCCAAAAAAGCCTACCGGTGGCACAAGGGTAAAGACGACTGCAAAGAAGAAAGGGCACAAAAAGAGCCAGCGCCAAGCGAACTCTTGTCTACTGATATGACGATAGATCAGCATGCTGACGAAGAACTTTAAGTAAGACATTAGAATATTTAACAGCAATTCCTTCTCCCTTCTATTTTTTCAAAGCTTCCAGTAAGCCTCTATACTTGGTCCGTGAGATCAAGCAATTGTCCCCATTTTCAAAAAAAGCTTTCTTGGCTTCTTTATCAATCTTCGTAATATTTTGTGGATTCACCACAAAGGAGCGGTGGCACCGATACAAGCGGGGATCTGCTTTTTCGATATCGGCAATACTGGCGTAAAATTCTAAGCGCTCATCCTGGGTGTGTAAAATAACCTTGTGAATGGTTGGAGACGTTTCAACATACAAAATCTTATTAAAGGGAACTTGTACACGCGCCATCGCACTCTCAAATGTAAAAGCATCTTGCGCAATCGTGGTCCCAGCTTGCTCCAAGGTATAATCGATGGCTGAGCTGATTCTCTCTCTGAACTCTTCCTCACCCAGCGTTTTATCGATAAAATCCAAGGCAGCTACTTTGTACTGAAAGGTAATGGGCATGAATTCAGAGTGAGTGGTGACAAAGACAATGGTCGCATGGGGGTCTTTCTTACGAATCTCTTTTGCGATCTCTAGACCCTTTTTCTCCTCACCTTTAATCTCGATATCTAAAAAAAATAGGTGATGGGCGCCTCTCTCTGTGACAGCATCCAGCAACTGGCTTGACTTCCCAAACACTTCTGGCGCTTTGCACTGCAGGGATTTTTGACGGATGAGATCCTGCAAGACCGCTTCGATACGCGATTGTTGGATCCATTCATCTTCTAACACAAAAATCTTCAACAAAGTCCTCACTCCTTCCCCTCTACGAATATGTTCTATTTTACCATAAATGATGCCTACTGAGCCACTCTTTCAAAAGAGACTTGATAGGCCTTCTACCTTTTCTCCTAAACAAAAAACTCTCCCGGAGGAATCCGGAAGAGCTTGCGCAAGGGGAATTTGAAAAATATTTTTTAATATGAAAAAGGTCGATAAAATCTATGCTATGTTCAAACTCTCATTTTACTAACAGCGATATTACGATCAAGTTTTATTGTCAATAGACATGTATGTGGGAAGTTCTCCCCTTGCAACAATGTAGACCTGTGATCTACTCTTACTAGTATACACTAGAATTATTACAAAATCAGTTAATTTGTATTGCAATTTGTTGGCAAATATTCCTCCGCCTGAAAACACCACAAACGCTTGATTCCCAAGCATCTACGCAAGTCCTCTTTAATTAGTATTTATCATTTCTGTTACAAAATTTAAAATAAAAATATTATTCCACAACACATGAAAATTCCAAAGCACGATAAAAAAGGAGGAACGATATTTTCCTCCCTTTGAGCTAGTAAGACGATTAGCCAGGCCGCAACATAGTGGCTACTATCCAACGATGAGAGGTATAGCCTCAATCGTGTAACAGTTACGACAGAAAATAAAGAAGGCCTATAACGCCTTCTTTATTTTCTTAGTAAGACACTTCGGCAAGGCACCATGGTGCTTGCCGTAGCCTAATGAGGTGCTTTAGCACCCATTAGGCTAAGTGTGTTACATCATCCCACCCATCATGCTTGGATCCATTCCTGGTCCTGCTGGGGCTGCTGGTTCTGGTTTGTTGGCTACGACTGCTTCGGTCGTCAAGATCAGACTCGCTACGGAAGCGGCGTTTTGAAGGGCTGAACGGCTCACTTTAACTGGGTCGATGATTCCTGCATCAATCATATTCACCCATTCACCTGTTGCAGCATTGAAACCTGTTCCGACTTCGGCATTTTTCAAGCGATCAATCACAATAGATCCTTCGTAACCGGCATTGTGAGCAATTTGGCGCACAGGTTCTTCCAAAGCACGAAGAACGATATTGCGTCCGGTTGCTTCATCTCCTTCTAATTCAAGGGCTGCGACTGCAGAGATAACATTGACAAGAGCTGTACCACCTCCGGCAACGATTCCTTCTTCAACGGCTGCGCGAGTCGCATTAAGGGCATCTTCGATACGGAGTTTCATTTCTTTCAATTCTGTTTCTGTTGCAGCACCAACCTTGATCACGGCAACACCACCAGACAATTTGGCCAAACGTTCTTGTAATTTTTCACGGTCAAATTCAGAGGTTGTGGTTTCGATTTGTGACTTGATGACCGCCACACGGTTAGCGATCGCTTCTGGGTTACCAGAACCTTCGACAATGACGGTACTGTCTTTATCGACTGAAACTTTAGCTGCTTGACCAAGGGCTTCAATGGTTGCATCTTTCAATTCCAAACCAAGATCGTCTGTAATGACTGTACCACCTGTCAAGATGGCAATGTCTTCTAGCATGGCTTTGCGGCGATCACCAAATCCTGGTGCCTTAACAGCTACGACATTAAAGGTACCGCGGATCTTGTTCAAGACAAGTGTTGGAAGAGCTTCGCCATCGACATCATCTGCGATGATCAAGAGTGGACGGTTGCTTTGAAGAATGCTTTCCAACAATGGCAAGATTTCTTGGATATTTGAAATCTTCTTGTCAGTAATCAAAATGTATGGATTTTCAAGGTCTGCCACCATTTTTTCATTATCAGTGACCATGTATTGTGAGAGGTAACCACGGTCAAACTGCATGCCTTCAACGACTTCCAGTTCTGTTTCCATTCCACGAGACTCTTCAATCGTGATGACCCCATCTTTACCAACTTTTTCCATGGCTTCAGAGATGTACTCACCGACTTTTTCAGAACGAGAAGACACAGCAGCTACTTGAGCAATGGCTTCCTTGCTTGATACTGGGATCGCATTGTTTTTCAAAGCTTCTACTGCTGTTGCAACAGCGGTCTCGATCCCACGGCGGATGCCAATTGGGTTAGCACCTGCAGTGACGTTTTTGATCCCTTCACGGACGATAGCTTGAGTCAAGACCGTTGCGGTCGTTGTACCGTCACCTGCGATATCATTGGTCTTAGAAGCCACTTCTGACACCAATTTAGCACCCATATTTTCAAAATGGTCTTCCAATTCGATTTCTTTTGCGATAGTTACCCCATCATTTGTGATCAAGGGTGAACCAAATGATTTTTCAAGAACCACATTGCGACCTTTAGGGCCCAACGTAACTTTCACTGTATCTGCTAAGACATCGACACCACGGACCATTGCAGAACGTGCATCAGATGAAAATTTAATATCTTTTGCCATTTCTCTTACCTCTTTCCTCTCTTACTCTACAATTGCAAGAATGTTTGCTGTTCCAACGATGGTGTAGGTTTCTTCCCCATCTTTCACTTCAATTCCTGCATGGCTTTCAACCAAAACATGGTCTCCTGCTTTTACAGCTGGAGCGATGAGTTCACCACTTAGGGTACGCACACCTTCACCAACGGCCACTACTTCAGCTGTTTTTGTATCAGCCTTGCTCGCACCGGCGAGGACAAAACCTCCAACAGTCTGTTCTTTTTCTTCGACTTTTAAGACCACACGGTCTCCTAATGGTTTTAACATGTTCATTCCTCCATACGTGTTTTTAGCACTCTCTATACGTAAGTGCTAACTTATGTTTCTATTGTATCACTTGGTCAAAAATAGTCAAGAAAAAAACACCTCAAAAATAAATGAGATGTTTCTAAAATATCAATTTAAAATTGTCAATTTTTGATTGAAATCATCGATCACTTTTTGAAGATTGATACGCCCGCGGTAGATGCCATATCCAAAAACAATCATGCCTAAAATTCCAACCAAGGCTAGTAAAATCCCGAGGATCAAGAGTGGGAGGAAACTTTTGTGAAAGAGATAGATCAATACAACACCAATACTGGCAATGATAAAGAGTAAGCTGAACCAACGACCAAGGTTTTCAAGCATGTGGCGTTGGTACTTGATTTCTGTTTCATATCCATTGACAAGTTCTTGTTTTGTAACCATGGGATTCCTCCTGAAAAAAATTGAGAATGAAGTGCAAGTAAAGGAGGTCCATTCACTTCATTCTCAAAAACTCCTACTAGCAAATTCGTTTTTCTTGACCTTAGTATTTAAGATGTGGGTCGAAGATACCAAGAGCAACACCGATCAAAGCCACTACAACGAGAAGTAACATAACTTTGTTTGGTGAAATTTTTTTCTTAGACATCAACCACCAGCAAAGAGTGATGAAGGCTGCTGTCAAGAGACCTGGATAAACACCATCGATCTTTTCTTGGATGTTCAAGAAGACTTTTCCTTCAGAATTCTTGAATTGAAGGGCTGTTGTAACAGATACCCAAGTAGCTGCTACGGCACCGATAACCATACCACCGACAACGCTGATCGCTTTACGAAGAGCTTGTCCTTTTGGTCCTACAAGGAATTCAACGGCTTTATCCCCTAATTGGTAACCTTTGAAGAAGGCAAAGCGCATACCAAAGTAGACTAAGAGGTTCCATACGACGATGTAGAAGAGAGCACCAGCGACGTTACCACCTTTAGAAAGACCAAGGGCAATCCCTAAGAGAACTGGAATCAAGGTACCAACGACCAATGAGTCACCAATACCAGCGATTGGTCCCATCAAACCGGCACGCATACCGTTGATGGTTTCGCCATCTACTGCATCTCCGTTTGCACGCGCTTCTTCCAAACCAGCTGTGATCCCTACAACAAGAGATCCAAGTTGTGGTTCAGTGTTGAAGAAGGCCGTATAGGTTTGCATAGCATCCTTTTGTTCTTCTTTTGTGTCATACATTTCTTCTACGATTGGAAGCATAGAAGTCAAGTACCCGAAGGTTTGCATATGTTCTTGAGAGAAACAAGTCAAATGACCATAATACCAATGATGGAATGCTTTTGCTAATGTTTTCTTTGAAATTTTCTTTCTATCAGCCATTTTAAATATCCTCCTCATCATCGTCTAGATCCACCACTCCGGCTGGAGCAGCTTTCATCGATTTGATCACTTCAAGTTCATAGTAGATTACTGCAAAGATTAATGAAACAACGGCACTGGATACCAAGTTCAATCCGAGAGATTTTGCCAAGGTAAATCCAACAAAGAATGGAATGAAGTCAGTTGCTTCTGTAACAATTTGTTTCAACAAGATGGCAATACCGACACATGGGAGAAGAGCACCGACTGTAAAGAGGGCTTTCATCCAGTAACCATCCATAGGAAGGTATTGTTTCATCAAATCAACCATGTTTTCACCGTATTTGGTGATAATCATTGTTGGAAGGAAAGAGAAGAGGAAGTGAGAGATCCAAGGGTAAACCCAGTCAACTGCGTAGAGTTTTTTGAAGTTTCCTTCTTCAACGGCTTTCCAACCAATGTGTTGCCAAACCAAGTTCATAGTAGCGGTACCGTAGAAAAGAACGGTACCGATTGTCCCAACGGCTGCACCGATTGGAGCTGCAGCTGCGGCGATTCCTGCTTCATCTGTGATGTTATTAGCATGCACAAACAAGATAGCAAGAGGAACACCGATGTAAGAGATGGCACGCACATCGGCAGATACGGTACCACCAGGTGTTACCAAGGCGATATAAACGACTTGAAGGGCAACCCCGACCATAATACCGGTTGTCACATCTCCAAGAATTAAACCTGAAATCAACCCACCGATCAAAGGACGACCGAGTGTATAGTTCCCGATACTGGAACCTCCCATACCAGGCATTGAAGACAAGCTGGCGAAAATACCAAGCAAGATTGCTTGAATCCATGAAATTGTCATAACAAACGCTCCTTTTGTTTGTAAATTTATTTACCTAACAGATAGGACTGTTAGTTTTAAAAACCAAATTTTGATTTGAAATCATCCCAATACCCGATGGAAACATCTGGCAACAATTGGAATTTCACCTTGTAGCCTGCTGCTTGAATGGCTTGGAAGGCTTCTGCTTCTTCCTGAGTGATGGATTGGTTATTTCCCAATTTCACAGCTCCAGGACGATCATTTGCAGGGCCAACAATGATTTCTTTGACATCACCTGGGACAAACCCTTGGTCGACCAAAATTTCCTTCATATCGATTGGATTTTTGGTGATCAAGAAGTAACGACTATCTGATTCTGTTACTTTTGCTGATTTTTCTTTAAAGGCTTCCTTTGTCCATACAAAGGTTTTCTTGTCTGATGCGCCTTTGTAAGCTTGAATCAAAACCTTGTTTGATGCTGCTGCATCGTTTACGGCAATCAAACCATCACATGGTTTTTCCTTTGCCCAGCGTGTGACTGTCTGACCGTGAATCATGCGGTCATCAATCCGTACAAATGTTACTACCATAAGGTACCTCCCTATTAAATATCGTCATCATCTTCTTCAGCACCAGTGGCTGAAACTTCAAAAGGCTGTAGTGCAGATCGTGCTTCTGATAAGATGGTGGCTGACAAATCGTCTCCATCCAACACATCCTTCATCACAACTGCCGTCAAGGCCATGGTGAGGTTCATCCCACCAAGGATTAAGGCTCCATCGAGCTTTCCAGCTTCTTCTAGAACCGTGGCTGCAGTGGTTAATGGACTACCACCTACGATATCTGCCAAGACCAAAACAGAATCATCAGCTGTCAATCCTGAAATGCTCTCTCTGAAATCAACTGCGAAGTCATCAACTGATTTTCCTTCTTTGAGTCCAACTGCGATGACCTGATCCATCTTATCACCAGCAAACATGGCTAGTGATGTTTTTAGACCTTCTGCCAGTCCACCATGACTGACCAAAACGAGGTATTTCATTTTTCTACGCCTCCTTTATTTGACTCTATTGTAGACTATTTGAAAGCGTTTTTATATTGTCAAATGTCACATTCCCAATATGACATTTAGCAATAAAAAAATGACATCTGTCACTTGACAAAATGCCATCTTATTTTGCTCTAAACTCCTACCTGTAGACTACTTTCAATCTCCCTCTGAATTTGAGGCAAGCGGTTCTCAACATCCTGATCGCGCAAGGCATTGCCAATCAAGTAGTCTAGCTTTTCTAGCACCTCTTTTGAGACATTTTTCGGACTACTTTCAACAGCTTGTTCCATGATGCGGTTCAAGGTCTGATTGGTCAAGGAATCCGTCCCAAAATCATCCACCTGCAGAAGGTCTTTACTAGAGCGACTCTTGACTACCTGTGGCATGACAGAGATCCCTTGGGATTGGGCAAAGAGGGTTTGTTGAATGTCTGGATCCTCTGTCAAGAGTTGCATCAATTCCCAAGCCAACTTGGAATGAGAACTTCGAGCCGACATAGCAAAAGAAGTCGTCGTGACCAAGGTTGCCTTGGTCGTTTTTGACTTAGCAGGCATCGGGATACAGGTCCAGGTGAAGTTTGAATATTTAGAAACGTGGTAGGGATAAGGTTTATAGGTCCGATATTGGGCCAAGGTCATGGGATAGAAGGCGACTTTCCCCTGGTCAAAATCTTTAGAGCTCACCTTGTAATTTTTATTTAGATCTTCCAATTTTTGCAGAAAAGTCAAAGACTCTTTGACTTCTGGAGCTGTCAGCTTGAGCATGCCACCTTGGAAGAGATAACCTCCATTTGCTGCCAAGGCTTCTTTCCAGGTGTATTCTGTACTCCCAAATTGGTCCAATTGCCCATCCCCATTGGTATCTTTGGTTAGTTTCTTGCAAATCGTATAGAACTCTTCAAGGGTCCAACCTTCTTTGGGAACCGCGATGCCTTCTTTATCCAAGAGATCTTTATTGACACACATCAAAATCGGATTGCTTTCATAAGGCAAGGCATAGGTTTGCCCCTGAAAGACACCCGATTCAAAGGCAACGGGATAAAAGGCAGCTTGATCTTTTCGATCCATATAGCCGTTTAACTTCTCGAGCACACCCCGCGCTGCTAATAAGGAAAGATCTTGCTCAGAGACCATAAACACATCCGGCGTCTTTCCTGAAACAATCTTTTCAGAGAGCCAATCTGAATAATCTGACTGCGGAATCCCATTTTCATACTCTACACGGACGTGGGGATGGGATTTTTCAAATTTTTGAATGGCACGATCCAAGGCATGGGAACGTTGACTAGTTGGCACATCCCAGCTAGAACCTGCATAAACGCCGATATGGAGTACGGTCGGTTGCTGTTTCCACCAATAAAAACCTGCGCTTGCACAGAGCACAACAAGGAGACCGATCCCCCAACAAAGATGCTTTCGCTTCAATTTCATTCTGTATTTCCTTTAGAAAAATCACGTCTCGTCACTCCTGTTTGGACTGACCAGATCGCTAATTGCGTTCGATCTCGTAGGTTTAATTTCGCCAAAATCGTTGATAAGTAATTGCGCACGGTTCCTTCTGACAAGAAGAGTTTGGCCGCAATTTCTTTATTGGACTCCCCATAGCCGACTTCTTGGATAATGCGCCATTCCGTTGTGCTCAAATCCTTGACATTGTCCTCATCCACAGCAATAGAGAAGTTGGTTTTGGCCATTTGAGAGAAAATTTGAAAGACTTTACTAGCGATATTCGGGTTGATCATAGCTCCGCCCTGATATACCACCTTAATCGCTTCATAGAGTTCCTCTGTCGAGGCTCCCTTTAAAAGATAACCTGAAGCACCATACTTGAGTGCACTATAGATAAATTCATCATCGTCAAAGGTCGTTAAAATAATAATTTTGATATCCGGATAGTGTTCTTTTACTTCTTTTGTCGCCAAAACCCCATCCATGCCTGGCATCCGAATATCCATCAAGATCAGGTCAGGATGTGTCTGCGGAATGCTAGACAAGACATGATTCCCATCTTCCACTGTGGCTACCACTTCGATATCGGGGTGGGCCGACAAAATAATTTTTAGAGATTCTCGAATCAAGGCCTGGTCATCTGCCACCATTACTTTTATCACCATCTCTATCTCCCTTCTTTATATTTCGGTAAACTCACGCGCGTGAAAAATCCATCGCGGCTTTCAAATTGAAGCTGTCCTCCTAGGATAGAAATTCGTTCCATCATCTGCTTGAGCCCATAGCCATAGGTCAAGGTTTCAAACCCAACCCCATTGTCCTGCAACTCGATCAGGTAATCTTCTTCATCCTCAAAAAAATGAAGGCTCAATCGACTGGCATGACCGTGGCGAACCGCATTGGTCATAGACTCTTGGATCACACGAAAGATCGTATCTTCAATCATGACGTCCATATCAACATCGACCCATTCATAGTGTAAATCAACCTGCAAGTTGGAAAGCGTCTGGTACTCGCGGATCATCTTTTCTAATGCATCTTTGAGGGTTCGTCCCTCAAGGGCACCTGGACGGAGGCGGTTGAGAGAGCCCCTCACATCCTGGATTCCTTCACGAACCACTTCTGATACGCTTTTTACCTGCTCTTTTGCCCGATTGGGATCGATATCAATCAAGACTCCGACAGCATCTAAACCTGCCGAGATCCCTGTTAGCGCGTGTCCCAAGGTATCGTGAATCTCCCGAGCAATCCGCTTGCGCTCTCGATCCTCTGCAATCTTCTCAGACAAGGCCATATAGTTGTTCAACTCCGTATTGACCTTCGAAACCATGGCCAACTCTTCTTCTACTTCGTGGTTTTCCGCAAGAACATTCATAATATAGAACAAAAGCGAAATAATGAAGAGCACCATATTCAAGGCATAGAGGGAATTTTTCAGGAAAAAGGCCAGAATCCGAATGGAGGCAGGATAAAAATGAATATAGACATCCAGAGAAGGTATCGGAAAGAAAAGCGAAAAGACGTCTGAATTGGTCACAAGAAGCATCAGGAAACTTACTAGGATAAACGCAAACCAATACTTGCGGTCTCGCTTGGTATTCAACTCTTTGGAACCATAGAAGATATCCGCAAAAACCAAGAGAATGAGCCCGTTATAAGCTACATTTTGGACCCACATCAAGAGCAACATCAGGAGGATCTCCAGAATGTTCCACTTATCAAAAATGGACCATCGACTCGTTTGAGACCGGTAACGACTCATGGAGATCAAGGCAATTCCAGCAAATAAGAGCGCAGACAACCAAAAAGTTGTAGAGGGCGCAAAAGGAATACGCTCTAAGCGTTCTACTAATAGAGAAGCTTGCCGTTGGGCAATGATATAGTTGGTTGCTTGAAGATAGATGATACTGTTGAGCATCACAGCGATAAAATTTACGACCATCAGGATGGCTAAACTGTATCTCACACCTCTAAATTTTCTCATTACTGCCACCCATTCACATCAAAGTGATCGATGTTTTCCTTTGTCATCATTTGAACCGGAATGGTTATCTCTTTTTGGTAGCTCTTCCCATCAGCCATATCTTGGATGACCTCCATCACGCGGTCTCCCATCTTCAACGGAGACTGGGCAACGGTTCCCACGACATCATCTGTCGAGTGTAGCAAGGCTTTCATATCTGGTGAGCCATCGATCCCATAAATCGCAATGGGATGAGTGATTCCTTGCTCCTTGATCGCTGCTAAAGCTCCTATAGCCGAGCGGTCATTTAGGGCAACTAGTGTATCGACATTCCCCCCTGACTGCAAGAACTTACGGACAGCCGGCATGGCGATCTCCGTCTGACCTTTGGTTTCTAGTTCAGAGATAATCTCATAAGAGCCATGTCCTTTGATGGTATCCTTAAATCCCTGAATCCGCGTATCTGCCGAAACAGTCCCTTTGTGCTCCAAGAGAAGGATCCGAGCATTTGAAGAGCGTTTCATCAGCTCTTTCGCAATCAAGACTCCTGCTTGGTAGTTATCAGAGACAATGCTGGCATCCGGCTTAAAATGCTTGAGCTGGGTATCAACTGCAATGATCTTAATTCCTTGTTTTCTAGCTTTTTTAAGAGCTCTTAAAATGGGCTGACTATCCCCTTTAACCGGATTAATCACAATCACATTTACCTTTTGAGCGCAAAAATCATCGATCTGCTGGCTCTGCCTTTTTTCGTCCAATTCTGGATCTCGAACAGATACAAGAGCCCCTCTCTCATCAGCAATCCGACTAATTTCCGAATGAATACTTTTATAGAACTCATTGTTCATGGTCATATAGGTGACACCGATCTTGGTCTGATCCTTGATGCTACTGGTTTGACAAACGGCATAGATCCACAAGAGGATGCAGGCCACCGGAATCACCAGTAGAACCCGTTTTATCAGCCATTTTAACAGTTCTTTTCTTTCTTCTTTCCCCTTCAAACTCCGTTCCTTTTCTGAAAATTTTGAATATATATTACTTTATTTTACTACTTTTTCAAGAAAAGTGCTGGCTTTTATTGTACAGATGCATATTTTTGATTTATTTTTAAAAGACTTGTTCCCGAATGAAATCCCTAGCAAGTATCAAAAAAGCTGGTCTATAAACGAACCAGCTTTCTTTTTTGATCCTAAAAGGGAAGATCTTCCTCTTCTAAGATGATATCGGCTAAATCTCCCGTTCCACCATTTTCACGCATCGCTCGCTGAGCGCGGCTCTCTAGCAACTGAAAACTTTGGCAGAGGACCTCTGTCACATACTGCATGACCCCATTTTTCTCGTAGCGGCGCGTCCGAATCTCTCCATCCAAAGAGATCAAGCTCCCTTTACTGGCATAACTAGCCATGGTTTCAGCCAATTTCCCCCAGACAACCACATTGACAAAATCAGTCTCTCGCTCCCCGTTTTGGTCCTTGTAGCGACGATTGACCGCAACGGTCACTCGGGCAACGGATTTGTCTGTGCTGGTTTTATGCAATTCTGGGGCCGCTACTAGGCGACCGATTAAAATAACTTTATTATACATCATTTACCTCCTATCTATTTATTCGAAAAAATTTCAAAAAATGGAGGTGACAAACCAAAATCAAAAAAATCTAGGATCCAAAACATCCTAGATTCTTCTCTTTATTCGTGCCAGTGACGAGCAGGATCAAAAGGTGTCCCTGCTACTTCTGCATCATCCAATTCAATAATGCCTCGTTTTTGAGGAGCATTTGGCAAGTGCAATTCACGCGGACTGCACATCATGCCATAACTTTTTTCACCACGAAGGGCCCCTGGGAAAATCAAGCTGCCATCCGGCATCATAGCACCTGGAAGAGCGACAATGGTCTTTAGACCCACCCGCGCATTTGGAGCTCCAGCTACGATCTGAACCGTCTTATCTGGTCCAACTGCTACTTGGCAGATATTCAAGTGGTCACTATCTGGATGGGCTACCATTTCAAGGATTTCTCCCACCACAAATTTTGGTTCCCGATCATTGACCAAACGTTCTGCGAAGCCTTCTCTTTCCAATTCTTGATTCAAACGAGCTACTTGCTCATCTGTCAAAAAGACTTGGCCCTTGCCTTCGATGGCGAAGAAAGATGAGGCATCAAAAATATTCCAGGCAACGGTTTCTTGCTTGTCCTCACGGTAAACGCGAGCCACTTTTCCTTTTCTCTCCACCGCGAGCTTTGCTTCTCCACTATTTTTCAAGGTCAGCATCAAGACATCGCCGACTTGTTCTTTGTTGTATGTTACAATCATGTTTTTCTCCTATTTTAATCCTGCTAAGAATGCTGTAAGCTGCGCCTTGGTTTTTCGATCCCGATTGACAAACCGACCGATTTCCTTATCCTTTTCCAGAACCACCAAACTTGGGATCCCATAAACATCCCAGACTTTCGCCAGATCCATATAGGCATCTCGGTCAATCAAGATAAAGGTAAATTCGGGATTTTCAGCTTCAATCTCCGGCAAAAAAGGCTTGAGGTAACGACAATCCCCACACCAATCTGCTGAAAAGACAAACACTTTCTTGCCATCTTGCTCTACATAAGAAGCAATTTCTTCTAGAGAATTTGGTGTAATCATAGTTTTTCCTCTTCATAATGCAAGAGACCGTCCTCATAGACAAAGCGGTAATGGCGCTCATCTTCAAAAATGACGCCTCCTACTAAGCGTTCTTCACTAGACTCGTAGAGTTCCACATACAGGGTCGCAATCGTCCCCATGGCTTCCATTTGCTCCCGTACTTCTGCTACCAACTCTTCTTGGGTACGGAGACGCTTTTGATCTTTGGCGATTTTATAAACACCGGCCGCAAGAGCTCCTGCACTTGCTACAGCCAGACTAGACAAAATAATTTTTTTAGCTTTCATAGTGCCTATTGTAACACAAAATAAGCAGAGGGACAACGGTCTAGGCTGGATCTCTCCCTCTGCTTTTTGAGATTGATTTCCATAATAACGCTACCATCCTTGTAGAAAAAGTGTTAAAATAGCATCAGAAAGAAGGTAACCTATGACTGATTTATTTTCTAAAATCAAAGAAGTAACTGAAATCCCTGCTATCTCAGGTCATGAAGCTCCTGTACGGGATTATTTGCGCCAACAATTGACCCCTCATGTGGACGAAATCGTGACAGATGGTCTCGGTGGGATCTTTGGGGTCAAACATTCAACAGCTGCCGATGCTCCTCGTATCTTAGTAGCTGCCCACATGGACGAAGTTGGTTTTATGATCAGCGAAATCAAAGCTGACGGAACTTTCCGTGTTGTCCCAATCGGAGGTTGGAATCCGATGGTCGTCAGCAGCCAACGCTTCAAACTCTTTACACGTGACGGACGTGAATACCCTGCTATTTCAGGATCTGTTCCTCCTCATTTGACACGTGGAACGGGTGGACCAACCGTACCAGCCATTAGCGACATCATCTTTGATGCAGGCTTTAGCTCTAAAGCCGAAGCTGAAAGTTATGGGGTTCGTCCTGGAGATACTTTGGTCCCAGATAGCTCTGCGATTCTCACTGCTAATGGTAAAAACGTCATCTCAAAAGCATGGGATAACCGCTACGGCGTCTTGATGGTCAGCGAATTGGCCAAGAGCCTTTCTGGACAAGCCTTAAACAACGAACTCTATGTAGGGGCCAACGTTCAAGAAGAAGTGGGACTGCGTGGAGCCCACACTTCAACCACTAAATTTGATCCTGAAATCTTCCTTGCTGTAGACTGTTCACCAGCGGCCGATGTCTTTGGAGACCAAGGAGCGATTGGGGAAGGAACACTGCTTCGCTTCTATGATCCAGGTCACATCATGCTACCAAATATGAAAGATTTCTTGCTCACTACTGCTGAAGAAGCAGGTATCAAATTCCAATACTATTGTGCCAAAGGTGGTACCGATGCAGGTGCAGCACACTTGAAGAACGGTGGAGTCCCATCAACCACTATTGGTGTCTGTGCACGTTACATCCACTCCCACCAAACCCTCTATGCCATGGATGATTTCTTGCAAGCACAAGCCTTCTTACAAGCATTGGTTAAGAAATTGGATCGCTCTACAGTTGATTTGATCAAACACTATTAAGCAACATCGATCACGAAGCCCCGTAAGGGGCTTTTTTAGGGGGAAAACAAGGTTCTCTTTGAAACTTTCCAGCGTGAGTCACCATTGAGCCCCTCGGCATCCACACTCCCTTAGGAAAGTATCTTAGAATATTTTATCTTCCATCTGTTTTCTGATATAATATGAAAGAATGAAATGGTAGGGAACGGAGCACTCATCCTTGGATTTGTGTGGCAGACCTTTCCCTTATATACAGGAGTTTTACATGAAAAAACAAGCTTTTAGTTCTGAAAAGTATTTGAACTTGCAACGTGACCACATTATTGAGCGGATCAATCAATTCGATGGCAAGCTCTACCTTGAATTTGGTGGTAAGATGTTAGAGGACTTCCACGCTGCTCGTGTCCTCCCTGGATACGAACCAGACAATAAGATCAAGTTGCTCCAAGAATTGCGCGACCAGGTGGAAATTGTCATTGCCATCAACGCCAACAACATTGAGCACTCAAAAGCCCGTGGGGACCTAGGAATTTCTTATGACCAAGAAGTACTGCGTTTGATCGACAAATTCAATGAATTGGGGATTTTTGTAGGCTCTGTCGTCATCACCCAATATGCTGGACAAGCTGCAGCAGATGCCTTTCGCAAACAACTGGACAAGAGCGGGATCGCCTCTTATCTCCACTATCCGATCAAGGGCTATCCGACCGATATGGACCACATCATCTCTCCTGAAGGGATGGGGAAAAATGACTACATCAAGACTAGCCGCAATTTGGTCGTTGTGACAGCTCCTGGACCTGGTTCTGGTAAGCTGGCAACTTGTATGTCCAATATGTACCATGACCAATTAAGTGGGATCAAATCAGGTTATGCTAAGTTTGAAACCTTCCCAGTATGGAATCTTCCTTTGCACCACCCAGTCAACTTGGCTTATGAAGCAGCAACTGCAGATCTGGACGATGTCAATATGATCGATCCCTTCCACCTCCAAACCTACGGAGAAACAACGGTCAATTACAACCGCGATATCGAAATCTTCCCTGTTTTGAAGCGCATGTTGGAACGCATCTTAGGAACCTCTCCATACGCTTCCCCAACAGATATGGGCGTCAACATGGTTGGCTTTGCCATTGTGGACAATGACGCTGCGATTGAAGCTTCCCAACAAGAAATCATCCGTCGCTATTACCAAACTATCTTGGATGTCAAAGCTGAACGCGTCGGTGAAGGAGCTGTCAAGAAGATTGAGCTCTTGATGAATGATTTGAGCATTACTCCAAATAATCGGAAAGTGACCGTTCTTGCTCGTCAGAAAGAAGAAGAAACAGGAGAGCCAGCCTTGGCACTTGAATTGCCAAACGGCGAGATGGTAACCGGAAAAACCTCCGATCTCTTTGGCCCAACCGCAGCCCTCTTGATCAATGCGATCAAGAAATTGGCGCATATTGATAAAGAAACCAAATTAATCGAGCCAGAATACGTCCAACCTATCCAAGGCTTGAAGATCAATCATTTGGGTAGCCGCAACCCTCGTCTTCACTCAAACGAGATCCTCATTGCCCTTGCTATTACAGCCATGACCAATGAAGACGCTAAGCTTGCTATGCAAGAATTAGGCAAGTTGAAAGGCAGTGAAGCCCACTCAACCGTGATGCTAACAGACGAAGACAAGAATGTCCTTCGCAAGCTCGGTATCAACGTCACCATGGACCCTGTCTACCAGTACGATCGTTTGTATCGTAAATAAACTAAGACAAACAAAAACAATCCCTGTTTTAGGAATTGTTCAGATTGAAGACAAAGTCTTCTTAAAAAACTTTCCTTAGGTGAGTACGGACGTC
>NZ_KV794416.1:0-96785 GCF_001808745.1 Streptococcus sp. HMSC057G03 | reverse complement strand
TTCAGGCACTTTTCTCACGGCGGAAAGTTTCATTAGATGACTGAATAACTATAACGAGTATAATTTTTAAAGAATTGATTAGATTCTATTAAAGATTCGTTTATCTACGCTCTCAACAATCCCTGCTCGAGGGATTGTTTTTTTATAATGCAAAGAAGAGAAACTATTTGACAGCCTCCCATAATTGGCGAATGGGCTTTCTTTGAACAGGGTCCACAAAATGAGGAGCAATTTCATTCAAAGATTCTAGGACAAAGGCACGTTCTGCCACATAAGGATGCGGCAAGATCAAGCTCGGACTGTAACAAATGGTGTCATCCATATAGAGCAGATCTAGATCGATCACACGTGGCCCCCACTTGATCTCACGGACACGCCCCATTTCCTGCTCAATAGCAAGTAAGGTCTCTAGTAAATCCTCTGGGGTCATCCAGGTTTCAACCTCTGCCACCTGATTCAAAAAGGTGTCCTGCTCCACTCCTCCCCAGGGTTCTGTTTCAATCCTTGTGGATGTCTGAAGAAGGCGAATGCCTCGATCCTTGAGTTTTTCTAGCGCCGTCTCTAGTTGCAGTTGTTTATCTCCCATATTGGTGCCAAGCCCAATAAAGGCCCGTTTTTTCTCCCGTTCGATTGTCACCGAACAAGTCTCGAGTGGCAAGGGAACAGGAGCCCAAGGTTTTTTCAACTCCAGACGAACTTTTTCTACGAAGGCATAGCTTTCGAAAATCTTTTGAACCAATTGAAAGGCCACCGTTTCAATCAGATCGATCTTTTCTGCCTGCATCCACTCGGTCAACTGTTCCGCCAAGATCCCATAATGGATTGAAGCTTCCAAATCACCTGTGCGGGCAGCACGAGTCATCTCATAATCTACCCATAGGTCTAGGACAAAGCGTTGTCCTAATTCTTTTTCTGCTGGGAAAACACCGTGATAGGCGTATACCTCTAAGTCCTTGATCCGTAATTGATCCACTCTGTTCACCTCTTATAGCCAGCCATTAGTGGCCCATGAGTTTATAGGCTTCATTTTTTAAGTCTTTATCTGTCGCAAGCAGTCCACGCGCAGCAGTTGTCACTGTAGCGGTCCCAGGTTTACGGACACCACGCATGTTCATACACATATGCTCTGCTTCTACCCAGACAAGTGCTCCTTGTGCTCCAAGATATTCCATCAAGGCATCTGCGATTTCTACCGTCAAACGTTCCTGAATCTGTGGTTTTTTAGCGTAAACTTCGACCGTACGAGCCAGTTTGGAAAGCCCAGCCACACGGCCATTTGGAATGTAGGCAATGTGCACTTTTCCATAAAATGGTAAAAAGTGATGCTCACACATGGAATGGAAGAAGATATCCTTCTCGACCACCATATTGTTATCAATGATTTCAAATGATTTAGACAGGTGCTCTTCTGCTGTCTGCCCTAGTCCTGCAAATATTTCTTGGTACATCTTGGCAATGCGGGTCGGCGTTTCCTGAAGTCCCTCACGGTTCTCATCTTCACCGACTGCCTCGATGATCATTTTCACTGCTTCTTCAATTTTCTTTGTATCCATATCATCTCCTAGTTGGATTTTTCTGTTTTTAATAAATAAGGTCGTACCTGGCTAAGGAAGTAGAGCGACCCTGTTACAATGAGGAGCTCATCGCCTTCAGCTTGCCAGTTTTGTAGAAACTCTTGCCAGTTGACTTCCTCAAGCTGATGGTTTTTCGCAGCAGCTCTTATCTCTTCTTGAGAATAGGCTCTTGGATCTTCAAAGGTCGTGAGGATCAAGCGACTATTTTCTAGTTCCTGCCACTGAATGAGCATCTCTTCTAAGGCTTTGGTCCGGATGCAGGTAAAAAGAATGGTCTTTTTTTGACTTGGAAAAAGTTCCCGAAGACTTGCGATCAAAGGCGCAACGGCGTGGGGGTTATGGGCCCCATCTAGCAAGATCATGGGATTTTGTGAGACCACTTCCATTCGGCCAGGCCAGATGACCTGATGCAAGGCATCATCCACTAACTCTCTTGACAAGAGTTCACGCCCTTCTCTTTCAAAAAGTACATCACAAATACTGATCGCAAGAGCTGCATTTCTGGCCTGGTGATGACCCAAGAGCGCTACTTGATAGGAGGCTGTTTCTCTTTTGGAACTGTGATAAGAAAAGGATTGGCCCGATAGACAAGAGGCCGCTAGCTCAACTTGGTAATCTCTGTCATAGGCTGTTATCGGTACCTGCTTCTGAATCGCAATGCCTTCAATGACTTGGCTGGCTTCTGCTTCTAATTTCCCTAGGACCAGAGGAATTCCTGGCTTAATGATACCAGCCTTTTCACGGGCGATGGAAGCCAGATCTGGCCCAAGAAGGGCGACATGATCCAAGCCAATCGAAGTGATCGCAGTCAGAACAGGCTGACAGACATTGGTACTGTCTAGTCGTCCCCCCATACCGACTTCCATGATCACATAATCCAGCTCCTCGTGATCAAAATAATCATAGGCGATGGCCGTCATCACTTCAAATTCCGTCAAACCTTGAAAGATAGCCCTTGATTGTTCAGCTTGCAGGAGCTGCTGGTAACGATCCAGGTAGGTTTGCAGGTCTTGATCTGAAATGGCTTCGCCATTAATGGTGATTTGGTCATTGTAATGGATCAGATAAGGAGAAGTAAAGACTCCAACGCGTAAACCTGCCTGCCTCAAGAGTTGGGACAAGGTAGCAATGGTAGAGCCTTTGCCATTGGTCCCCGCAACATGAATGACCCGACAGTCTAGGTGAGGATTTCCTCTCAAAGCCAAGAGAGCTTCCATGCGCTCTAAGCCGAAATGTGGATCTTGGGAACGATAGGCTTCTAGCCAACGAAGATCCAACTGATGTTCTTTTGTCTTCATTTACTTGTATTGTTTTAAATTGGTATCTGCTGCCTCTTGGGCTTGGAAAATGGCTTGCCCCAGACTTGCTGCCATCTTGTGAAGGGGAATATCATGCACCCGCACTACTTCGACTCCTTGACTGGCTGCAATACTGGTCAAATGGCTCGAAGCCAGGTCCCGATTCCAAAAACCAGTCTCCGTTGCAGGATCTGTCTCAAATCCAGCTTCCTCAATAATATTGACCACAAAACGTTTGCGGGAGACCCCTAGAAAGATCGGATAGCCCTTTTGGTGAATCGTCTCTAGCTCTTGTAATAAGAGTAAGTTCTCACGCTTGGTCAAACCAAAACCAATCCCAGGATCCAGCATGATACGATCCATCTGGACACCGGCTGCTTTCGCTACCGCAAGCGAGCGATCAAAGAAGGTCCACATCAAGTCTTGAATCGGTTCTTGAGCCATCTGTTGAAGTTCTTGCTCTGAAAAGACTGGCTCAAAACCAAAAGTTGGAAAAATAGTTGAACTTGGATGATGCGGTCTTGCCATCACTGGATTAAACATGAGAACTGCGCCCGCTTCATGCTCCGCGACGACAGCAGCCATCTTAGGATCTCCAAGAAAACCAGTAATATCGTTGACAATATCAGCCCCAGCTTCGAGCGCCGCCGCCGCCACCTGGGACTTCCAGGTATCCACTGAAATCAAGACATCACTTTCTTTCCGAATGGCTTTAATTACTGGAACCACGCGGTCAATCTCTTCTTGGATCTCTACATAATGACTACCTGGTCTGGTTGATTCTCCCCCGATATCGAGGATCTGAGCTCCTTCTTGGATCAGTTTTCTCGCCTGCTGCACGGCTGCATCCACACTCGTATACTTACCGCCATCAGAAAATGAATCCGGAGTGACATTTAAGATCCCACAAAGAAGGGTCCCTTGGCCACTCAGCCATTTATTATCAATCATTTTCGTCCTCCTTCGATTCCCTTCCTACAGCATGCTTGCGAACAAAAGAGGCTAGAACAAGTGTTCTAAACCCCTGAGTCTACTCTCCATACGGATTTCTGATTTTATCTGACCTTCTGTAGGATGGTTCTGCATCAAAACTCATTGGTACCTACCATTTTATCATAATTTATCATGGAAGAAAACTCTCGATACCGGCAATAAACAAAGGAGGAATACAGCAGGATAATAATAAGCTAGCGCATTCAAGGTCATATGGAGGCAAATACTGTACTCGATCCGCTGGTAGCGATAAGCCACCCAAGTTAAGATCAAAGACATACCTCCGTAGGCTACCCATTCCCCCAAGGCGCTCGGTCCATGCAAATAAGTAAAAAAGAGAGCACCGGCTAAGTAACCGATCGGTTCTGCTCCTCGAAAGATCAAACGAGGGATGATGGCCCGACAAAGCAGCTCTTCTAGAATCGGAGCGACAAGGATCACGACCATTCCCATAGCAAGAAAAGGAGCATGAGATTGCAGCTCATTCAGAGCCGCTTGGTTTGCTGTCGTACCACCTGCCTCTTGTTTCAACAAGGGATAGGCGAGCAAGTTATTAGCCATCAACAAGAGAAGAAAAAGAAAATTTCTCCCCAGAGCCGGCCAGGTAATGACCCGAACATCTAAGTTCTCCAGAGGGCTCATCTTGATGACCTTATAAAAAACAAAGAGCACCGCCACTGTTACCAAGAGAGTGAGGATAGTGACCCACCTTGCATCTACTCCTTCTTGAAGGGAATAAACCATGGTGATGAGGGGGAATTGCGAGAGAAAGAATAAGGGCACAAAAAGCAGGAGCCAGAGGGCATTCTTACATAATGGGTGCTCTCGAATAAAAGACTGTATATTTTTCAATGGACAACCTCTTTCTTGTATAAAATAAGAAGACTGGGGCTTTCGCCTCCAGCCTTCTCACTTTATTTCAGTTTACTGATTTTTGAAACGTTCAACGTCACGCGCAATCACCAACTCTTCATCAGTTGGAATCACCAATACCTTCACACGGGAATCATCTGTGGAAATATCTCCGACAACTCCAAAGACGTTCTTTTCAGGGTCGACCTTGCAGCCAAACCAGCTGATTCCATTGATAATAGAAGAGCGAACATTTACTGCATTTTCACCAATTCCTGCTGTAAAGATGATGGCATCTGCACCATTCAAGACTGCTAAGTATTGACCGATGTATTTTTGCAAACGATCGATAAAGATATCGTAAGCCAATTTAGCTTTTTCGTCTCCATTATGCATCGCTGTATGAATATCCCGCATGTCACTAGAAGATCCAGAAACACCCAGAAGACCGGATTCACGATTGAGGATGCGGCTAATATCTTCAGGCTTATTGAAATCCTCTGTATGTTCCATCAAGTATGGAATAATCGCTGGATCGAGATCCCCTGTACGGGTTCCCATCATGACACCACCTAGAGGTGTGAAGCCCATTGAGGTATCCACAGAGATTCCCTTGTCAACCGCTGTAACAGATACACCATTTCCAACGTGGCAGGTGATCAATTTCAATTCTTCTAATGGTTTTCCAAGAAGTTTAGCAGCTTCACCAGCTACATACTGATGACTGGTTCCATGAGCGCCGTACTTACGGACCTTATTTTCTGTGTAATATTTAGTTGGAAGAGGGTAACGATAAGCTTTTTCCGGCATGGTTGTATGGAAAGAAGTATCAAATACCACAACACTGGTAATATTTGGACAAATCTCTCTAAAGGCACGAATTCCAGCTGCATTTGCAGGATTATGAAGAGGTGCTAACAAAGACAATTCTTCTACTTTTCGAAGGACTTCGTCATCTACCAAGGCAGAATCCTTGAAGTATTCTCCACCAGCAACGACGCGGTGGCCCACACCTGTAATCTCATCGTAGGATTTGATAATATCAAAGCGAATCAAATCATCCAACAAAATTTTTACAGCTTGTGTATGGTCCTGGATATCTAATACTTGTTTTTCAGAGCGTCCATCAAATTTAACAGTTGAAATAGAATCTTTCAAACCGATCCGTTCAATCAACCCTTTTGCAAGAACAGTTTCCTCTGGCATTTGGTACAATTGCCATTTCAAACTAGAGCTTCCTGCATTAATAGAAATTGTTTTCGACATATATTCACCTCATTAAGCGTTTTCACTTCCTCTATTATATCAGATCTTTGATCAAATTTCACTATCCTTTAACCAGTTTTGGAAACTTTCCATAAAGTGAACCACCTGGTCGTGATCCTGGAGATCGGTAAACGGATAGACAAAGGGCTGAACAGACTCTTCTTCTTGTTTTCGTAGGACGAAAATCGTCTTAGCATAGGCTGGATTTGAAAAGAGAGATTCTGGCAAGGTCAGCATGGCAAGGATTTGAGCCTTGTCTGTTAGCCAAGCTTTTAAAAGATCACTCTGAGGGCTCGTCAAGAGGTTGTTTGGAGCTAAAAAGATGGCTACTCCTTGAGGTTTCAGGTATTTCAGAGCCTGTTCCATCATGAGGTGATGGGCATAGGTATGGCCTTCGGAGCTCGCTACCTGATAGCGCTGGGCAATTGCATCATCTGGATAGTATCCAATAGGAAGATCACTAACGATCAAGTCACTTTCTTTCAACACTTGCGGACGCACCGCGTCGCCTTGTGCAAAGACAACACTAGACTCCATCACATCTGCGATACTAGCAGATAGGTCAATCAAAAGATCATCTACTTCCAATCCTAAGTAATCAATCGTGAGGCGACTATTGTTGACAATAGTCTCAGCGAGATTTCCGGTTCCACTTCCCACTTCTAGGACATCCAGTTGGTCGCTTTTGGCCAACTGATCGATCAAAAATGTAATGATAAAACCAATCGCATCTGGTGTGAACTGGTGATTCGCTTGTAAAGGTTCTGTCTGAGCAGCTTTCATAAAAAGGAATTGGTAGGCTCTGCGCCATTCTTCCTTACTTAAACCTAGTTCTTTTAATTTTTTGCTATTGTTATTAACAATGTCTAGATCCGTCTTGCCCTCCAAATACATGGCATTTTGTTCAATCAAGGCGTCATAAAAGTTGGTCGACAATTCATTTTGAATACTTTGAGTGTTTTCTAATAGATAGGTATAAGCTTGTTCAATTTTTTCGAAATTCATGATTTCCTCCGCACCCTATCATACCAAAAATTAGTCTTTTTCGCTATTTTCTGATGGTTCCTTAGTCTCGTTTGGCGTCTCTTCAGAAGGCGTTTCGGTCTCTGCCTTCTCTTTATCTTTCTGTGTCTTCTTCTTTTCTTTTTGACTCTTCTTGCTTTCCTTTTCTTCCCTTACAGGAAGGACAAACTCATAGCTTTCGCCATTCATCTTAGCCTGAGCATGAAGAAAACCAGTGTCCTGCTGTAGCTGAACAACTCCAGACTTTAAATGAATCTCTGATGTCTTCTCATCACTCTTTCTCTTTTCAAGAGCCAATTGCACCAACGCATAGGCCCGAAGACGCTCTTGACTCGTCTTTAAGATTCGTCTTTCCGCAACCTGTCGGTGCAGGTAAAACTGAAGTAAGAGACTAAAAATCGCTGCCATCAAGAGAGCGTAAAGCAAGACACCAGCTTTAACTTTTTTCATTTTGCATCGCTGGTACCACATGGTAGACATACTCCCTTTCTAGACCTTCTTCGAAATTCAACCGCAGATGAATCAACTCTCCCTCCTGCCAAATTTGGCTAGAGCGAACCCCTGAAATCATAGGCTGATAGCCCCTGCCCTTATCATCTGTTTTTCGGATATCATCTCCTTTAGATTGACCAATAGCAATTGGTTTTTGATCCTGAACCAAGTAGATATGATTGTCCGCTACTTTTTCAAAATGACTCCGATCCAATTCCACCTGCAATTGTTGCTGAAAAAGTATCCATTCTTCCTGCTTTTGATGCGCCTGGTAGTCCAATTCAGCATGCAGGAGCTTGGTCAAGCCTTGAAAGACCAACACTCCCCCACTAAGCACTAAGAGAGCGACCAAGGCTTCGAGCAGGGTAAAGGCCTTGACCTTTCCGTTATTCCACATGCAGTACCACCTTTCCTTGATGATAGACCGTGAGTTGATCGGCATCTTTTTCGACTTGAACCTGAATACCATTGGCCTCTAGATGATTTTGCCCTGTCTGAAGCGCCATTTGAGCGACAGATAATACCTCTACCTCTTTGAAATCCGCTAGTCGCTCCTTGCGCGAACGCCGGATCTCCCCTAACAATAAGGTCGTAATCATGGCAAATAAACCCAAGGCTACCAAAGATTCTATGAGAATACTAGCGGGAACGGATGCTTTTTTTAATTTTCCCATTTCCAAGCGACAGTTGATAGGTCACCACTCCTCTCTGTGTCTGAAAGTGAACATTGGCCAGGGATGAATTGCCACCTGCACGGTCTAAACGAATGGTTTTAGGATCTTGCAAAATGACAGAATCAGGAATCTCCACCGTCTGATAAGGCGTTTGAATCTTCCTTGCAGTCACTTCAACATCCAATTCTGTTTGCCTTGCCAATGCTATCTTTTGGCTTTCTTGATAGAGGTGTTCAAACTCTGCAAAAAATACTTTTTCTTCCACCTGCTGAAAGCTCGTCTTGATCGATCCCGATAAGCCCAGATAGATAAAACTGACGATCATCAAGGTCAGAAGGGTCTCCACCAAGGTGAAGGCCTTAATCTGCAACCGCACGAGTTTCTCCACTATTTTTTGCATAATAGGCACGGTAGGATTCTGCTTGTTTGTTGGTAATATTTCCATCAGCAACCAGTTTTGCTAGAGTGGCTTGGTCATTGGTATGATTGAGCTCGTACAATTCAGCCTGACTTTCGACCACCTTCACAACCGCTGCATTTCCTGTCTCTTTCACGGAGTCTTTTTGCTTGGTCAAATTCGGCACAAAGAGCAATAAGAGCACACTGATGATCAATAAGACCACCAACATTTCAATCAAGGAAAGTAAATTTGTCACTCGGTCAAAATAAAAAAACCTTGCAAAGCGCAAGGACACGAACTTTAAACAATCAACTAAATGAGCCTTCGCTCTACTTCGATTGTACGCAATTTATTGACCGATAGCCTACCACGGTCTGAGCCATAAGGAGCGACCCTATAACTTCCGTAGCGATTAAATGACTAGGCACGACTGGTTACGTCCAACTTTCACCCGACATTCAGAAATATATTTTAAGCATAAACATATCTAAATGTTTTATCTGCACATTTTGGGCTACTTGTACTTATCTTTGGTGTTATTGACCGATCCCTCGACCTCAAGTGCAAAACGGTTTAAATTAGCATTTCTGGTTCGGTTCTTACTGCTACGCAAGGCCTACCCAGATTATTCTTCCACTGGAAGCGTCTATTGTCACCGCCACCGTCTGATAATGGTCTAATTACGCACAACCTCTATACTGCATACACCCTCATTCTTCTTACACTTCATGATCTCTTTCGATTACTCAAAAGAGAATTACTTATCTTTCCGCAATATCTCACGAAAAGCGTAACGGGAATTATGTATACAATCCAAGCAAGGTGTCACCCTATCTACACTTGGTTATTCAGTAGATTGTTTAAAATCCGTGTACAATTATTATAGCACTGTTAGTCGTCTTTTTCAAGTAAATAACAGCATAATTGCCGTTGTAATAGACATTTTTAAAAATTGCCGTTATAACAGACAAAACCACTAGTTGGGGCTAGTGGTTCAAGTAAGTGATAGTATTCGATTATCGTATATATTATAGCACATTTTAAAAAGTACTGCTATCCTTTCGCATTTCAAAGAAAATAAAAAAACGTTGATTTTACAATATTTTTAACCTATTTGGAATTTACTTGGAAAATAAAAAAAACGGTAGCATTACGCTACCGCTGTTGTCATCTTATAAAGTTTCTGGCCAAGGATCATCCGTGGTATACGACATATTAGTAAATCGTAAATCTCCGATGTCTCGATCTGTTGGGACGGGATCATCGAATTGTAAGCGTAGCTGGTTACCGTCACCCGGCCCACCTAAATAGAATGTTCCCAAACGCTTACCCTTGTCATTGGTCATAATACCAAGTTTTGAGCTAGTGGCACGAAAACCGACGGGTATACCACCGACATTTAAAATCACCACGTTACGCTCACGGTCAGACCCTTGAGGAACGTAGCTGGGCGCACCTCGTCTTACGATCCCAAACCAACCCCACGATAGACCACCGAAGCCGACCTCTACCGTGGAATTTACACGTCTGAATTCCACGTATGCATTAGTTTGATTTGAGTTGATGTTTCTTGGTTTAAATTTGACATCACCAAACAAGACAGACCAAGCGTTAGAGCCAGTTCCAGCGGTCTTTTTGATCCATTTAACCGCTCCATTCTTAGCTGTGGTATCTGTGTATATTGTACCGATTTCTGCGTTGAGAGCGTATGGGAATCCTTGTCCTTTTAGTTCGGTACTGCCACTATTGCCAGATCCTACCGAACGCTTCAATTCCTCAAGATCGTTCTTACTTGCGAGTTGGCTTGTGTCAATCGTTGGCAATTTTGAGCGTGTGACGAATGGATCACCACCGTTTTTTAGCTTATCGTCAATCAAAGCGTCAAGCCCAAGTTCTACGTGCTTATCCTTGATGTTGGTCGTCATTTGAGATTGTAACGTCGCATACGTTGGAAACAAACTGTATGCAGTATCAGCCTTCAAACTATTTCCCTGTAGATTTTCAATATCACGGCCGATCTGTTGAATCGTTTTTTTCAGTTTATCCATACTTCACCTCCTTAGAGGGTTTGTTTTGCGCTGTTATAAATTTGTACAAAGTCAGTATTTTCGAGATCAGTAAATTTCTGACCAAGCTCAGTCAATTTTTGGACGATCGCACTGTCTGAGCTTCCGCCAGCTTGGATTTTTTCTGCGATTTCTTTGAGCGTGTCGAGTTCTTCGGGGACGCCTTCGCCAAGGATTGCCGTTTTTACCCCAGCAATAGCCGTTTCTAACTGCTGCTGTGTGATCCCGCCTTGACCAAGCTCGGACTTATCAGCTTTATTAGCAAGCGTGGTTTTAATCTCTTTGATATCCGTTCCGACTGCTTGCGCGAATTTCGTCATTTTTTCAGTATTTAAACTCATTTTTTATTCCTCTTATTAAATTTTAGCTAGATTATAGAGAGTTGTTAGATCTGGAAATTCTTCCACGATTCCGCTCTCTTTGTGCGCTTCGATAAACTTCCCGATCTCTTCCTTGACGTCGTTTTTGACAAGCGCAAGGACTTGCTCGCTTGTGTATTCGTCCGCTGACTGGACCACGTCGACCCGGACACTCTGGTCACTCGGGAATACATATCCACCAGCCACCACCTCGACGAGATAGCTCTCGACGGGAAGGACTTTGGGAATCTTAAACGTCACTTTTGAGCCTTGAACAGTCGCGCTAAACGTCGCTTTGCCTTTCTTGCTGACAAAGTGGATTGTTGCTTCCTGCCCGTCGAGATCAATCGGGACCCAGTTTTCGTCATATAATGCAAAACCAAAAAGGGAAGCCGAATCGCCTTGTTTGACAACTCGACCGCCCTCAAACTGCTTTAAGTTTGTACAGTTTGAGCGATTCATTCAATCACCCCTCTTTACTCATAATAGTTAACTAGATCGTCCTTGTCCCAGCAAGATAACCAGATAGGGCCGAATTGTCCGAACTCAAACAAACGCCAGTAATAACCGCCGTAATAACCACCCTTGCCGGTATCCGAGATGTTGGCTTCGTCTAGTTCGAAGCTAAAGTACATTCCAGACTTAAAGTCTTGATCTGCGCCATCTGGCAAGTTGTTTCCGTCCTTATCAACCCAGTTTACCATTGATACCGGAATACCGTTTTCTCATTACTACCCACTATTCCTAGTGGGATTAGACTATATCTTACTTTAGATATTTTCTGTCATACTTACCAAAATATTTCTTTTCTGCTTCAATCCTTAATTTTTCGGCTACCGATTTATCTTTAGATGAACCTAGAAAAATCCTTTGTTTGCCGACTTGGATTCTAGCAACCCACAAACCTTTTTTGTTTAAGTGGACACCTTTGATTTTAGAAGTGTTATTTTTATAAGTTGTTTTGTTCATCATGTTTTCTTGATGACTTACAACTCTTAAATTACTTCTTCTATTATCTAAGGTATTGCCATTTATGTGGTCAACGCTTTTGTTTTTGTCTGTAACAGACATAATCAGTCTTGAAAGTCTCTTTTTACCTTCTTCGTACACATAAACAGAATAGTAATTATTTCTTTTATCTTTTTGAACATATAGGGTTTTACTATATTTTTCAAAAACATCAACATCAAGTAAAATTTCTTTTTCGTCCACAAAAACACTAACATAATCGTCATGATACTTGTAAGGATATTCTTTTTTCCATCTGCATTCATTCGAACAGAACGAATTAGAAACATAATCATTATACTTGTATCGTTTGTATTGATGATATGTAGGAGTGAATTTCTTGCCACATCTACAGCAAGGAATATCTGTTATAGTGATCTTTGTTTTTCCGTGTTTTTCAAGTGAACATACATCTGAGCAGAAAACAGATTTTCCTTGTTTTACTTTAGTAAACTGTTTTCTTGAAAGTTCAAATGCTGTATGACAGTTGGCACAAATGCCTTGTTTGGTTTTACTCATCTTATGACACCATCTTTCTAAAGTCTAAGTGCTTCCACTCGCGTACAAATAGCGAGCGTACTCCCTAAAGGGATAGTCGTTACACCTTTCTGATACTATTATACCAGACTCGGCACGGTATTGCCCGTTCTGGGCGTCCACCGTTAGCCATGTTTTTTTGCATGACACCGCTTTGTTTGCGTTCACTTAGTTTATACTGAGCCGAAAATTAGTTAACCCAGTCGAACCCAACGGGCGCGAGATAGTCACATTTGATTTGCCACATACCGTTGATATACTTGACCTCATTCGCTTGGTAAAAAGCTTTGTCTGTTGGCTGTACGGCTGTGCTTGCTTGATTGTTGGTTTGTGGTGCCGTGTCAGCGTATCGCCAAACCTCAATATAAGCTGGTTTATTCCAGCCGTAATAGTCGTTCCAAGGGTAAGTATTGATCGCTTGCCCCGGCGCCCCTTGTGTCGAATAGTCGCAAGAGATGAAGTATGTATCGTCGATCATTGCTCCGACGTGTCCACCAGCACCACCAGACGTTGACATATCCGCACCCCAGCTCATTAGAATAATATCTGCTGGTTGTGCGTCCCATGGTTGGTTACGGCTGATACGATAAAAGCCATTGTTTGCGAGCTGTTGCCCAAGGGTCACCGTGGACGGCAAGCCTTGGATTGGGATACCAGCTTCTTTTAAAACTTGCGACATGATACCCGAACAGTCACCCGTTCCGTCTGATCCGTTGCGAGATCCAAGCATTGAATAGGTAATCAGCCCACGACGACTAATAAAACCGTTAACGATAGATTGTTGTACACTCATTGTCTATCTCCTTATTTCTTCCATTCTTCGTTAGCGCGTTTAACTGCTGCCTCGATAAAGGTATTTAATTCTTCGTTCGTCAAGTGGATATTTTGAGACTCAAGGCCCTCGATCAAGCTCGTTTTAGCGTGTTCGAGTTTATCTTTGCCGTGGATATCCAATTTATTCGCGACCTGCTCTGTAGCGTTGACTGCGTTTTTAGCCAAGATCTCAACGATCTCGATCGCTTTCTTGCCACCACGCATAAGTAAGTATTTCTTGATCGCTTGTACCACGATCCCCGTTAATACAACTAAAATACTCATTGCTGATGATGTGATAATGCTTGTGAGTTGATTCATGCTATTTGTCCTCTTTCTTCTTTATCAATTTTTTAGGCTCTTTCAAGCCGTCCTTGAGTTGGAATTTTTCATGATCGATATTTTGCTTAATAAAGTGATCGAGGCCGGGAATTTCTACACCCAGCGCCGAAAGACTGGCCAAAATACTTGAGCCGTATGCTGCCATCATCGCAACGATAAAGGTATCAATCACGGGTCCAAGATTCATGTATAACGCGAACGGATAGCCAACTGCAACAATTAAAATCATAGCTGTATGGCTGACTAGCCCTTTCCGCCATTTTCGGCTTGAAAACTCATGATAAGCCCACGCTCTGGATACCCCTAAAACGATATCCAAAGCAACAACAACCATCAAGGCAAACACGATCATGTGTTCATCAATCCCGTGATCGTAGAAATCACGGACTATTTCAATAATCCCAAAAATTCCGTCTGGTTTTTGATCCATTAATCACCCTCCCTCCTGTCAAGCTACTAGCTTACTGGACGGGTTGGGTTTCAAGCTCTCCCGCCGGTTTTGGCTCTTCTTGTTTCGGTTCGGTCCATTTCCAGATACCGATCTTCCCGTTTTTGTCCAATTCCTCCAATTGTTCCAAGGTTTCGCCTTGGTAAGTAAACGGCTGATTTACTTGGACCATCACGCGCTTACCTTCGCTGAATTTTTCGATATGGTTCGGATCCTCAATCGCAAAGATCGCTTGTGCTGGATATGTTGCCCCAGCTTTACCAAGATCGACCAATTCGAGGCCACGTTTAAAGACTGTCGGATCAAGCGGACGATCAACGTCAGTTACGCGAGCGAGAACGCTCCATTCTGCCACGTCTTTTACTTTTTGGATCTCTTCGTCTTTCTTCGCAAGTTTAGCCTCATATTCTTGAGCTTGGACGTGCAAGTCCTCTTGCAACTTCTTAACCCCTTCCGCCGGGTTTAATTCAGTCGCAACTTGACCGAGTACGGCTTGGATCAGCACTTCATCTGATTCGCTGGTACGGTCACCAATCAAAACACGCTCGAAAGCTGTGTAAGGGTTCGCTGAACGAATTGAAACGAAAGTGCGTCCTTCTTCTTGCAAGTATTTGTTAATGATTTTAAATTCCATAAAGATTTATTCCTTTTCTAGTTTCTGTGCTGCTTCGTCAAACAAGTCTTTCAAGGCCTCGTCCGCTTCTAAAACTTGATTAACTTTATTTAGTTTAATTTGTGCCTGTTCAAACTGTGCTTGTGCTTCTGCCAGTTTTTCTTGAGACTCATCGTATAATACCTTGTAATAAGTGGTATCTACGATTGAGGTTGTGAGCTTCTGCGCAATCTCGCTTACGATTTTATCTACTGTGTTCATTCTGTTCTTACCCCCTCCATTGGCCATGATATCCTCTTACATAATTTCCATCGTGATTTAGGTTGTTAAAGTTATCAAAGATATCGTCTAATATATGTGATAGACTGTAACCTCTAATAACAATATCTTCGATATTATAGAGCTTATTAGTTACTGTATCGATTGCTACGGACTTTTTATCATTGGCATTATACATAAATTCGACCAAGTCACCATAGATATTGACGGCTGTCGTGTTATCATTCGCGTTCCAAATTTGAATACCAGCCGAACCATCGTCCATTGCGACTCGCTTCCAAGAGTTCGACATTAAGGCTGTATACGCTGCTTCCTTGCCATTGATCGCTCCTTGACCAAAAACAAGATATTGTAACGGTTTGTTTTTAAATTGATTTCTAATACCGACGTTCGCGTTATTCATATCAATCCAACCGGTTTGTAAGTCGAAGTCAGTAACACCATTCAATGAGGATAGCTTACCACCTTTGATGATGTTCGCTGTCAGACCGTCCGATACAATGTTCTTTACCGATACATTGATAAGTCTTGCTGTTTCTGCGTCAATTTCGTCAATGTGCGCCGTGCCGATCTGCGCTTCACCAATCATCGATTTTTTAATGACTCCGTCTTTGATGATGGTTTTTTCACCAACCGACAGCAAGCCTTCGTTAATTCGGACCGACCCGTCCGGGTTCAAATTTAATTGCCCCAGCACGTCACCCGCGCTGTTTAGATTGCGCACTGACCAACTATTACTTAACAACGTCATTTGCGTTCTTACAGCCTCGATTGGCTCTTCGCTGTCCTCGGGCGCCGGTTGCCACTTCCGATCGTTTGTGCCTTCGTAAAAGTCAAGTTCGGTCATAAACATACCAGACCAGCCGTTAGGATTGCCGTAATATTGAAACAGTAAATAACCATTATCAAAATCGCCAGTATTAAACTTAAAAGAACGTTTTACTGCTCTATCTGAGTTGAAAGCAGGGTTTCCAGTCTTATTGAAGATAGTCTGAACTTCGTCATAATCTGGATTGGTTGAATCTTTCTTACGTTTACGCAAAGTTATCCGTACCTGTGCCGTGTTAGCGTCAAAAGCTAGCAAATTAAGGATATAGTCCGTATTGCGTTTAAAGATAAACCGTGGACTGTTCACGACTGCCCCGCTATACAACAAAAACATTCGTTTTTGGCCGTTTAAGTAGAATTGGTGTTCTTGAAATTTGAACTTATTTGGCGCACCGGCCCAATATTTCAACCCATCATCAGCGCGGGAGTTTCTGAGCATATTCGGGCCACCCGTTGTACTGTACTTCCCGACTTCGGTTTGAAATATCTCGCTCGACATAACCAACCGCGAGAGCTTGTCTGGTGCGCCTGTTTCGCTCTTACCGAGAATACGCTCATACATCTTGTTTGATTCCGTGAGCTTGTTATATTCGAGCGTTTGAGTTGCAATCTGCTTAGATAGACCAATTAAATCTCGACCCATGTCATTTTGGACCCGATCCAAAGCGTCAAAATCGCCTTTTGTTACGAAATTTCGAGATACTTTGGACACAATCTTACTATAAATCGTGTCACCATCAACGCTATTTACACCTTCCGTGACTTTGTTCTGCAAGTCTGGGCTTGATAAAATCTGTTGCTTGATCTGGTCAGATAGCTTGCTAGTGTCTGGTAGCGTTCCGGCTTTCTTTAGGGCTTCTTCTGCCTTTGCGTCGGCTTGCGCGATTGCTTGGGTTGTTGAGGCTTGAGCGTCCGAGATCTGTTTATCAACCTCTTTCTTGACCTTGTCAATATCCTCTGTGTCGATCCGTTTCTCCCACTGAGAGCCGTTCCAGACATACATGCGGTCATATAGACCGTTCTTTTCAAACCAGATATCACCGACTTTATGCTCGCTGTTATCCGGACGGTTGTACCAAACCTTGTTACCTTGAGCATTTAAGAGATAATCTGGCAAGGTATTTACCAGCCGTTGTTGATTGCTTGCTAAATCGTCAATCTTACCGGATAGGTTGCTGGTCATTGATGATTTAAAGCCATCACCGATAACACCAACCTCTACGCTGTCATTCTGTTCTAACAGTACATCATAGACAATGGTTGTCAGTTTGGCATCTTCACTAGTAAGCCCGATCTGAGGATAATAGACAGGGACGATGTCGCAAAGTTCAGCTTCTTCTAAAATCTGGGTAAGTTTATAATCAAGTGTCTTTGATAAGTCTACATACTCGATTTTAGTATTGATCTTTGGAAGCCCTAGACGGTTATTAATTGCGTATTCTTTGGCAAGTCTGCGCAACTTGTCAATCGTTGGCACTTCCTTGTCTTTGAAGTTTGACGAAAAGTCAACGATCAAAACCCGTCGCTCGTTATACAACCCAATATAAGGACCGTCTACATACTTCTCGGGTAGTTCAACTGTTACTTGTTGACTAGTCGCTCCACCCTCACCAGTTCCCTGGCTTTCCGGGGTGTATGTCGCATAAGGATAGACGCTGGTATAAGCACCATCGATGTCTTGGTCGTCTTCTGCTCGCAGGATATTGCGACCATATTCCAGGACAATAGGGCTTTTACGTCCTAGTTGTTTATGCAGTCTAATAACCGTATTATCAAACTCATATTCACCGCCCCAAACATCGAGAATTGAACCAGCGACACCACCAAGAGCATCACGCGCCGTTTTAAAATCTGCGATATTCCAGCTAGTCTTTGAGGTTAGATCAATATCGGACCATGTATCAAACCGAATACCACCAAGGGCATTTAAAGCCCAGATAGCCAAAGCTGCCTGAGCAGTTCCCGATACATTGGTATTATTCCTAATAGCCATCTTTTCGGTCAAGTGGCTGATATGTTTGGCATAGACTTTTAAAATGCCTGTACTGTCCTTAAGGATACGGGAAATGAAGAAAGTCTGATTTTTGGTCCGTAAACCAGCATCAGACTTGATCCGCATATCGTTTTTAAACGTACCGGCAAGCGGGCCACTAGCCGGGTACTCGATATAAAGAGTGTAGTTCCCGTTTCGTTCCCGTGTGACTTGCGCCTTAGTTGCGTCAATTTCTCCCAAACCGTAGGTTTCAAACGCTGTTTCGTTTGCATTATAAAGAATAGGCCTCATAACTTAACCCCCCAGTTTGGTGTCATCGACACCGTGAAATTCCCGTCCCAACTAATCAAGTTACGGCCAGCGTCCAAGTAAGGCATTTGAAATTGTGGACTTCGAACGACTTTATCCCAGGCTTGCAAGTTGCCAGAGTAAACTTGGTTAGCTTGCATATCCAGAATGATCTTATTCTGTACAGCCTTTAACTTGGTCTTGCGTCCGTTAATAGTCAGCGTACAATCACCAGACCCCACTAGCGTGATGATCGGTTTTGCGTTGACATTTCCGAGTCCATTGATCGCAACTCCATTTGTCAGTGTTTGAGTAGTGCGCCCTTGTTTGTAAAATTTGACTGGATATGTCAAAAAGTTCAGCTTGACTTTTCCAAACTGTCGCATAAGGCTAGACACTTCAAATGTCTCAATAAATGCTGATCGGTAGATAAAATCTGGGTCCCAGGATAGAGTCAGATCTCTGTAGCCGTCAACGTTGAGCCAGTTACTGATATCACTTTCTGCATCTGTGAGTTTGCGGTTTGAAAGGACGGTACAAGGCAGTTCGATAGTAACCGATTTAAGACGGTTCTTTGAGATCAATAGATCGCCATCACGACCAGGGATCGCTACTGTTTCCACGTCGCTACCAGTCGAACTAATAATATAGTCGCTGGTAACCCGTAGACCGTGAGTAGTGCTACTAACACCATTAAAAGTAAAACTTCCCATTAAGCCATTCTACCTCCTTCCAAATTCGTATAGTATGCAAGCTCACGCAAGAGCCTGCGCATATTTTCGGGGCTAAAGAAATTGTCATTAGCCGTGCCGTTTGCGTTAAGTGTATAGTTATTTGTAACATTTGAGTTTGAGCTTCCACCGCCTGCATAGCCAAAGCGCGTAGCTAGTGTATCAGTCAGACCACTTACAAGATCACCACGACCTGGTAAGTTAAAGCCAAAGCCGTCCGTGTATTTCTTACCGGATTCTACTGTCTTGTTCGCAAGGTCAGTCATTGAGTCGTCTACGTAGTAGCCGTACTTCTCGATACCGACTGCCATACCCTCAGGGATAGCGCGACCGACTTGATCTCTAAATACCTTAGATGGCGAGTTAATAGCTAAAGCAGACCGAGCTGCTGCCACAGCTCCGAATGCAATGCTTGATGCTGCTGCTGCAACCGATCCAGCCATAGCATAGATACCGCCCATCATACCCTCACCAATAGACATGCCGGCATTGTATCCGCCGTTATAACCACCGGACATACCGTTATGTGCTGATGCTTTGAGGTTGCTAGATGCGTTAAATACTGCTCCGTTGTGACTCGCTACACCGCTAGTAACACCAGTCCCAAATTGTGATCCGGCATTTCTACCATCGTGTCCTAGCGATCTTACAGATGCATTAATCATCATCTTCATCGCATTAGACGCACCAGTAGCAATACCTTGCGAGGAATTGATACCACCACCGATACCAGTTCCGAATTGCGAACCGTACTGTTGCCCATTCATGGACATCGCGAGGAATTGAGCCGAAATAGCAAGGTTCATCATGGACGCTGCACCTACAGCGACCTGCTGACCTACACCGATACCAATCGCAATACCAGAGCCAAACTCTGAACCTTTAGCCTGTCCATCTGTAGCCATGCCAGCCATCGTAGCAGTAGCGTTTGATTTGAGGGTGTTAGCTGCACCTTGCACGACATCGGACCGGCTTAATACACCATCTCCGACACCAGCGCCAAGTTCAGCACCTTTTGCTTGACCCTCACCGAACAAATTAGCCAAAACACCTAGAGATGCGTTTTTAAGGCCGTCAACTGCTCCCTGGACCGATCCCTGGTTTTCTGTGATACCTTGAGCATATCCACCGCTCACTTGTGATCCGCTGTACTTGGCTTCAGTTGGCAAGTTGTTGAAGGCTTGTTTAGATGCCTCTGTGACTTCTGAGGCTGCCTGTTGGACGTCGCCTTTTCCAGATCTAATACCCTCTGCGGTCTTTTGAGGGATTTCGCGACCTTTTACTTCAAAACCTGCATCAGCGAGGGCCATTCTAAACTCATCACCGATAGCTGTTACCATACTTTGGATTTCTGGAGGTAGCTCTTGACCAGTTGCACGAATACCACGCAAGAAGCCTTCCTTGGCTTTGTCGCCGGCTTCCGTCCATTTAGTATTAAGAGCGCCTAGCTGTTCATCTGATGCATTGACAAGGGCCTGCGTTTGGTCTGCCATTTTAGGGCCAGCCTGTCGCATTTGCTCAATAAGACCTTGGTCAAGCCCACGTTTAGCGAGCGTTTCGAGGTTCTGCGACCACTTATCAACCGCGTCGATGTTTTTCTGCAAGTTAGCGGTCATTTGATCTGCAGATAGGGCCGTCTGTTGCTCGATAGCCTGGAACGCGTTCTGAACTTCACCTTTGAGATTTGCGAACTCTTGTTGCATCATCTCTACAGCTTTCTTCTGCGCCTCGTTCATGGTCGTCAAGTTATAGATTATACGACCAGAAGCATCTTCCGTAGACTTAGCCTTGGCTTCGTTGTTCTTAACGATTGTATTCGTTAATTCGTTGTCAGAGTCCTCGGTTTTCTTGATGTCGTCTTGGAGCTTCTTGACTTCTTCGTTGTATTTCTTCTTGGCTTCTGTCTTGATGTTATCGCGCAGTTGCCCGCCAGCGAAGCCGAAATCTTCTATCTTCTCAGTTTTGTCGAGTAGGCCTTGATATTCCTTTTCAAGCTCCTTCATCTTGTCCTTGATTTCAAGGCGCTTCTTGGCGTTCTCGACCATTCGCTCGTTTGCAGCTTCAATCTCAGCCGATGCCTTGGCAATCTCAATCTGCTTCCGGATCGCGTCCGTGGTCATATTGATTGTGCCCGTGGCCTTGTCGTACTGGATATTCAAGCCCTCAATACGTGAGTTGAGGGTTTCTGCTGCTGACGCAAGCTCTTTCTTCTGAGCGGCAGTCTTGTTTTCAACCGAGTTCAGTTCGTCGATCTTCTTGACAAGTCGCTCGTTATCCTCGGCTGTAGCTTGGATCTCATTTCTGCGGTCCTTATAGACTTCATTGCCTTTGTTGATACTTTCGTGTAAGTCATCGAGGGATTGCTGGAATTCTTTTGCTTTCTCTTTCGCCTTTTTGGTTTCTTCGCTTTCTTGCGTCAACCATGACACCAGACCAGCGATAGCACCGACAACGATAAAGACTCCACCAGATGATAGAGCTGCCAAAGCCCCAGCGAGTCCAGTAGTAGCACCCGTGGCTACAAGTGAGGTACTGGTCAGAGATACCAGGGAAGTGATAAGCGTACCAATCAGGCTACCGATACCCTTGATAATGGACAGCCCCAGCATCGCTCCTTTAAAGAGCAAGACTGCTCCTGCGACACCAGCGAAGATTGAGATAAGCGGGTCTAAAACAGGTTTGAGGAAACCTAGTACACTCACTAGTCCCTTAACAATTGGAGTGGCACCACGGATAACGCTGATGATAACATTAAAAGTACTATTTACCGCACCTTTAATGCTATCAAGGTTCTGGGCAATGCTCTTACCAGTAACTGCCTTGCTCATCTTGTCAAACTCGGCAATGACATTCGCGATACCTTTTGCTACCGCGTTCACGATGTTGCCAAATGAAGTCTTGATACCTTCTGAGTTTTTCTTCGCCATCTCGGCAAAGCCGTTTGTACCCTTGTTAAGTTCAATCAGTCGCTTACTGAAATCAGTGAACGTGATCTTTCCGTCTTGTAAGGCCGAATAGAAGTCTTTTTGAGCTGATGCACCAGCAAATCCAAAACTTTCAGCAGTCTTCTGCAAAGCATAAGGCATGGTTTCTTGCAAGGTCTTCCAACTTTGCATGTCAACCTTACCAGCAGATAACATCTGGGTGTACTGTTGCAATCCACGGCTAGCATCTTCTGTAGATGCCCCAGACGCGAGAAACGCATTATTTAATGCGATTGTCAACTTCGTAGACTGTTTGAGGTTACCAGTCATTGAGGTTAACTTCTGGGTTGTACTTACAACTGTATCAAGTGTTGTAGGTAGTCCCTCGATACCCTCAGAAAGTAGCTTAGTAGATGCTGCTACATCTTTCGAAGAGTGCCCGAGTGATTTCATCACTTTCGGGAACCGTTGCAAGGTATCGAAGCGGTCAATAGCCTTATCCATTGACTGGCTTACAAGGTTCATCGCAGAGCTGACAGCTTTAAAAGCTACCGCACCGACTGAGAAGTTCTTGATTGCGTCTTTGATCTTGTCAAATTTTGACGCGCTCCTTTCAGCCTGGTCGCCTGTTGTTTTGATGATGTCTTTTAGCTTGACAAAACCGCCCCCACTTTGAGATGCGACTTGTCCGGCTCTATGGACTAGATCGGCGCTTACTTTAAAGCCATTTCCACCGGTTTTACTGATTGTGCCAGCTTCCCTTACTTTCTCGGCCGCCTGTTTAAAAGCATCACCGCCAGACTTAGAGAGCGCACCGGCTTCTTTGATTTTAAAACTTGCTGACTTAAAGCCCTCTCCGCCTGTCTTGGCTTCGTTGCCAGAGGCCTTTACTTTTTCTGCCGCTTGCTTAAAACCATCGCCAGACCGTTGGGCAAGATCAGAGCTTTCTTTTACTTTCTCCCCGGCTTGTTTAAAACCAGAACCAGAGCGTCCAGCTAAATCAGAGCTTTCTTTGATTTTCTCACCAGCGCGACGAAAGCCGTTACTTGAGGTTTCGGATAGCTTCGCACCCTCGGCCATACGGTCACCAGCGCGTTTAAAACCTTGTCCAGCTCTTAGAGCCTTGTCACCAGTCGCCAGGATACCATCGCCTGCGTTTTTGACACCTTGGCCAGATCTACGGGCTTCTGATTCCAAACGCTTCAAGGCGTCTGATAGTTCTGTAAGTTTGCGTCCGTTTACCTGGACGTCAATTACAATTTTTCCATCTGCCATTATTCATCTCCCTCCTTTCCATCTAATCTATATTTGGTTTGTAGCCGTCTCATTTTGGCCTTATACTCGCTACTATCGTTCTTCGAGGGCTTCCAGGACCGTATCTCTACTAATTGAGATACAGCCGTTCCATCTGGTAAACCGTTTAGTAACGCGATAAATTCGGGCCATGTGAGCCGGCCTTGTGCTTCAAAGAGATTGATGTTGTAAGCTTGCACAAAGCTAGCGTATATCTCTTGCGCGTCTACTTCAAAATCAATCAAACGAATATCATCTTCTTCGTCCTTGGCTACTGGCATAGGGTTTCCGTGGCGGTCATAAATCACGCGCTCTTTTTTTGTCCTCAAAAAATGCTCGTCGATATATTCCCACACAGCTACTATATCCTCTGGGTTGTCCAAGGCTTCGTCCGTCATCATTAAAACCGCTGTACGCATCTTTTCGAGATTATTCATGACTTCGTTGTCAAACATCTCAAAGACATCAAGCACCAAATCAAAGGAGCAGTCCACCTCATAGGTGCGCCCGTTCAATTCAAAGGAGTTCTGTATAGGCTCATTTAATTTCATGAGCGGTCCTCCTCGCTATTTTTTACTGGTCTTTTTTGTCTTTTTGGCTTTTGCTTTTTTAACAAACGACTCAGCAACCGCACCCGATGCCTTGGCCCGTTCTTGGCCTAGACGGTCAAGCTCAGCACCCAGCAAGGTATCTACCTCATCAAATGCATGATCCAAAGCGTCAAGGTCTGGATAACGTTCATAGAGCTTAGCAAAGGTCCCGTTACCGAATAAGACATCATACTTAATCTCCGTCATTTTCTTCTGCATTTCAAAGGCTTCGTCAATAACTCTTTTATTAACAATTCCTTCTTTAAGATCGTCAAAGTCTCCGTTATTGGATCGTTCAATAAGTTCTAACTGATACTTGTTAAAGCGTTCTGCAATATCTTCCTGGAGCGTTGCGAGGCGTGAGATATTCTCTAGTGATGTATCAAACTGGAGTTCAATTTCTCCGATATTGATAGGGATGTAATTGCGTTTTAGTTTGATTGAAATAGACATGATTTTTCCTCCTTTATGCACAAAAAAGAGCGTCCCAAAATGGAACGCTTTTACTTTTACTATTAGCCTACGACTGCAGTAGTTTTAGGAAGTGAGTTGTAAGAGATCTTACAAGAGAATTCCTCGTAGTTTGCAGCAACCCCAGAGCCGGCCTTGATTGCTGACACGGTAGCAATTCCGACGTGTTGGTTCTTACCGTCTGAGTCTACGACTTTATGCCAAACCAAGCGGTCATTTCCAAGTTTGTATTTCAAACCAGCAACAAGGGCCATTGCTTCATCTTCATTGTCGTAAGTTCCCTTGAAAGTATAAGAACCTTTAACACTTGTTACGGTTGTTTCTTCTGTACCGTCGCCATCATAATAGGCAACTGATGTAGTTGCTTCATCTGTATCGTCGTCCACATCTTCGATCCATTTTGCAAGCTCTTTGTAGGCTTCTTTTGCTGGTTCAGTCTTTGGATCAGTGACTGGTGCGATAAAATGCCCGCGTAGGGCGTTCTTTTGACGTGCCATATATTACACTCCTTTGTTATTCAAAATTGTTAGGTTTGCAGTGATATCCTGCAGATAAATATAAAAGCCCTGCTCGTCCCGTTCATTCAAGGACGGCTGGGTAGTAGTTAAGTTATTAAAAATATATGAGTTGTTTTGACTCGGTAAGACCAGATCAAATTCAGATAGTGCTTTGTTAATTTCCCAAAGGCACTCACTAGCTGTTGTTTGATCTTTTACCTTTACTGCGATTTCGAAAATTAGAGTAACGTCCCTTGAACCGTCCATGTATACACGCTCAACCTTACCGCCTGGCAACGGATAAAGGACCAAAGAGTCTAACTCGCTTAGAAAGTCTAGTTCACAAGCAAGCGGTAGACCGAGGGTATTTATAAAATCACGCAAAACAACATTAAAATCATTGTTATTTTTCATTTAGTAAACCCCATTGCTTTTAATCCAACTTCTGCCCACTTGTTCCCGTGGTTAGCTGAGGCCTTTAAGTCCCAGCGCTTCCCGGTTCCAGGGGTGGTATACTTCCCAAAGCTAAAACTGCGATACTTGTTATAAGCACCACCGTAGAATTGGGCGCGTGCATATGGTGTATTGTAGATAATCTGCGAGCCATTGCCAGCTACATGACCGCTAGATCGTAGCGGTCCATGCAATAACGGCACATACGGCTCCATATCTAGTAAGGCTTGGTTTGCGATCTCTAACTGTGCCTTTCGCTCTGACGCTTGCGATACTTTCTTGGTAGCTCCGCTCAAATCTATCGTGACATTGATACCCATCACATCACCTCGATTTCATAGCAAAAGACTTTGCGACTGAAAGGTTCATAAACAGGAACGATCTTGTTTACGATGTATTCATCGTCGCCATCTTTTACAATCGAGTTACGATATGAGGAATCAATCTCTACATCACAATACTGAGGGTACACAAAGATGACACCAGGCGCACGAAATGACGGGTTCTTCTGTCCGGACGGGTTATTGACTGACCCTGGACCGTCAAAGTTACGGTCAAAGCGAACCAGACTCAATAAAATCGGGTAGGAGAATTCTTCTTTCCCCCACCCGTCTTTCTTTCCAGTTGGTTTTGAGATCGTCACCGAATCGACTAGCGTCCGTTTATCAATAACGACCATAATCCACCCCGCTATACAGAAAACCAGCCGATTTAAGAGCATTAAACGCGTCAAGGGATAGATTATATCCCGATGCTGTTTCAGACGCCCTAGAGCCGTTATTTGAGCTGTATGATACCGATGTACGACCTAGCGTAGTACTTGCGATTGTCTGCTTATCCTCGGCCGTTAAAATGCCCGTGCTGTCCAGGTACTGGATCTGGTAAGCCGTGGCTAGTTTAACTGCCTTTTTGCGTGTCTTATGGTCAGTGTCAAAATCATGGAAGTCATAATAGTGACGGATAAATAGATCAATAGCAAGCTCTGCTCGTTTTAGTAACTCATCAAATTCGCATGTACTCTCAAAACCTAACTCACGATATTCTTCATGCGTTAAGTATGCCATGATACCTCCTATTCAGAGGCCACCTTTTGGGCCACGGTTTCGCTATCAGAAACAAGTTCCAACCATTTCTCACCAAAGGCGAGGCTTGTTTTATGGTTGATTTCTTCTGCTTCTGCAGCCGTTAACTCGTAGACCGTGCCCTCGTCAAAGTTTTGGTCTGTTGACTCAATCAAAAAGTTACAAGTAGCTTTATATTTTGCCATTCGTTACTCCTTGATTTCGTACCCGCTAGTCAGAAAAGCAGATACTAGATTGGGATCAGTGATGGTAAAGGTTACATCGTCCTTTACCAAAACCGTCACAGCCTGTTCAGTCACCGCTTCTGTTTTAGTTGTTTTTGTTTCTTCTGCCATTCGTCACCTCTTACGCAGTTTTGTGTACGTAAATAGCTTTCTTCTTGCTGTCAAGGACAAAGGCATCATAACGGATACGACCTTCTACAAGGTAGCCGTTGATACCTGGTGGGTTATCGTGGATCTTGTAGTCTTCCAGTTTGACAGGAGAAGTGGTTGCGATAGGGTGCGCAATAACAAACGCTACGTTTTCTGGCAAGCGAGAAGTAGGTGTCAAGATAACAGGCAAGCCGTCGATAACTCCCACTTGACCCTTAAACGCTACTTCTTGACCGAGGTCAGAATTCTTCACGAATGATGGATCAAGTTTAATGAGTTTGTAAAACTCAGGAGATACGTGTAGTTTGCGTCCTTCTTCCGGTACAAGTGCATCAGTCAATTTAACTTGACCGTCAAGCACTGCTTCATACGCGTTATTTTTAGTTACTGCGCCAGTTTTAACGTGGTCTGTATCAGCACCAGCTACGACTTTACCAAAGCGGTACTTATCGACTTCTGGGATAACAACTTCTGAAAGTTGACGAGCAAGAGCTTTACCTGCTTCCATTGCGCCGTTTGTATCTTGCACTGAGCGTTTATCGATTGTGAAAGTGAATGAACGGTCTTTTGTAAGTGCCAATGTTTGCACATTGTTTTCCAATTCTGCCGCTGTACCGTAACGGGTGTTACCAGTAAGCGCGTAGTCGTTCATCGCTGTTGTTGGAATTGAGTATACCTTAACGGTATCTACACCGGTAAAGTCGTAGTCAGAGTTGACGATACCAGTTGAGAGGGCTTCTTTGGTAAAGCGCTCATCTACTTTAGCATCAAATTTTGCTGCATAGTTAATAGTCATATAGGCTTATCCTACTTTCTTTTATTTTTTAAATACTGTCAAAGCCAGCAAATAGAGCTTGTTCTTCCGGGCTGAGGTCGCTATCGCTACCAGCGGACGGATTGCCACCAACGGCGAACTTTGGCTGTGGTTCCTGTGGTTCTTCCTTTTGGACAAAAAGGTAAGGGCTTGATTCCTTTAGACCGTTGATAGTTTCTTCTAGTTTTGGCTTGCCATCTTCAGCAAGTTCGATCTTGTCAAGATCAATAAACTTCATAAGGTCTTCGGAGTTATGCGCTCCCACGTCTTTCAAAGCCAAGGCAACCGCGTTGGTTTTCTTAACTTGCGCAAGGTTAGCTTCATTCTCGGTCTTATAGCTTTCAAATTGAGCTTGTAAGTCTTCCAGTTGTTTCTTGGCTTCTTCACTAGCTCCCTCTTTAGCTTGTAAGTCTTTGATAGCTTGGTCCCGTTGTTCAAGTTGTGTTTTTAAGCTGTCGTTTTCTGCTTGTACTTCTGACTTGGCTTCTTTGATTGCTGACCCGTACGCTGCCATAATGCGCTCAATAGTGTCCTTGTCCTCAATACCTGCATCAACTAACATCTCACGTTTTAAACTCATGTTTAAAACTCCTTTCTGTTTTACGTCCAGGAGACGAATTCGCCGGTTTACGTCCGACAACGAAAGCGCCCAGCGGGTAACGATCCCGCGAATAGGTAAGAAAAAAGGAAGAAATCACCTATCCATCCAGAAAGGGCGCAAAATAAAAACCGCATGATCTGCGGTTCTTTTTTTATAATTTGATACCTTCAAGCTTTGCACGTTCGTTCAAAACGCACAAATAGTTATACATTGCAGTCTTCTGCGCTTTTAGTAAGTCGATAGGACAGTTTGGTTTAAACTCAAGTGTCCCTTCTTCGTATTTACTAATCATGTATACCAATTTACCGAAGCGTTCATGCAATTCGTAGTATTCAATTTTGAAACGTTCCTTCCAATCTTCCATCTTTTAACATCCTTTCATTTGCCATTTTAAAACCAAATTTAAATCCATCAAACGCTGCACGATCAATGTCGCGATGATAATCTAAAAGAGTTTTTTTGTTTTTAAATACGACTCTTTCTAATGAGCGCCTGAATTCGTCATTCATTCTCGATTTCCTCCTTTGATTTGAAATACCTTTCTCTCGCATAGTCACGATGCAAGAAAGGCTTATCCGCAATATAATCTCGCAGGGTTGCTTGCTGGTCTCTGATTTTAGTTTTAAACTTACTGATAAGCTCTTGGTCGCCCAGCTTCTCGGCAACGTGCAACTTCTCCTTAGACTTGCGAATGGCTCGCTCGTATGCCCTTTGTTTAGATTGGGCATTAGCATTTTTTATAGCTTCTTCTTGCGTTACGTTCTTAACGTCCGGTCCTAGTTCTGGCAACTCATTTATGCCAGGGACAAAAGGAGTAAGCATGTGTTCGCAGTTGATACCAAGACAACCGCCAGGAGTGCCGTAGCCATGATCTGCAAGCGATAGAATACTGATGCCGTGTTCTTCCCTTGCTTCGCCATAGGTTACAATATGATGCTGTAAGGGAGCGCAAGCCTCGCGGGCCGTTGCCTTTTTAGAATAATAAAAGGTATCAATACCAAGCTCGTCCGCTGGCATGGTGCGCATCTCTCGGTAGCTACGCATGACCGTAGTTTTAATAACCGTTCTAGCGTAGTTATCCACTTTCCAATAATGACCACCGCGGTCAATAAAACCCTTAAAACCTATCTCTTGCCATTTCATGACGGTTTGAGATACAGCCTTGTCATGTGTGACTAGACCGACCACTTGACGGGCTACCACTTCCTGCACCATTTGACGGTATACATCTGTAACGATGCCTGGAAGCGTGGTATTAATCAAGTTGCTGATGTCACCGTGTGACTGTTCAAAATACCCGGCTAGTAGCTCCTGCGCGTGTTTAGAATTGCCAAAATCACCGCCTCCGAGGTCGTCTATGAGCTGTTCTTTGGTCGTCTGATAGATTTTAAAGCCCTCATCTTCAATGACCTTACGGAGCTGTTCACGGCCTATTTTAGAGTAGCGGGCGATTGTGTCCAGGTTCTGCTCGTTTAATAAGTGCATCTGGCTCATACGCTCTAACTGCCAGATATACGGGTTATCAGCCAAAGACTCAGCCCCACGTTCTAACAGTCTATCAATCACCTCATCGAATAGGTCACGCGCCATTTGATGATAGATATCACCAACCTGTGAAGCGCGTAATTCTAGTTGTTCCTCGTTAAATAATACCGGGTACTTGTTACGCGCCATTCACTCACTCTCCATAAATATCAACTTCGCTTGTGCTACGTTCCAGCTCCATGCTTTCTGCGGTCTCTTTCTTGATATCCGCAAGCATTTGTTCAGCTTCCTTATCTGACAAGCCCAGCGCCTTAGATATAGCGTATTGCTTGCTGACAAGGCCACTTAACAAAGCCTTAGCGTAGTAGTCTAGCTCGTTATTCTTATCTACAAAGACACCATCGTCAAGGTTTACCGTGATATCGTCCATCTCTGGAATAGGACCGCTATACAATCCGTACAGCTTCCCAATCTCACAAATAGAGATCACAAGCTCTTTGATAGATTGATCTACAAGGCTCACGATGCTGTTTCTCAGTTGGTAAGTGTCAGAGTTCTCGGATACAACCTCAGTCGCAGTCTTCATGCTCTTACCGTCAAACGTAAACATTCCAGGCGATACTCCAACCTGCATCTCAAACAAGGCAAGACCCTCGTTGATTGCCTTGATATAGTCATCTGAACGGATAGGAGTAGTAAGGTCTGTGATATTGATTGGTGTATCTTTACCACCGTCAATCTGCTCATAGACGTTTTGCTCTGGATCAAATTCGCGCGTGACAAGATCAGTTTCTCCATGATGGTCAAAACCGATCCGGACAGTTTGGTCTGGTACTAACACGCGCCGTTGACCCATGCGCACTTCCCACTTAAATTCATCATACGTTGTATTGATAAAGTCAATTGTGCTTTTAGCATTGTCAAAGATAGACAACCCCAGCGGGCTGTTGATATCCTTGTTATTCATACCTGGCGGTTTTAAGTAAGTAAATAACGGCCGTGTAAGCCCGTCAAGCGTTACTTCTTCCTCAAGGTCCTCATACACCTCGGATAGTGGTACACGGTCACCAACGCGCTCCTTTTCGCTCGAGCGATACAGTTCATTAGTGATTGTGTATTTCTTATCCTTGGTCCACTCATGCAACTCAACCAAAGTATAGTAGATCGTTTCCTTGCCCACCGTCTTTTGGCTCTTATTGATAATCGCTGCAGAAGATACGTCCTGCGTGTTAGACTGCAATGGATAAAATACAGGGGCTTGAATGAATGAAATTTTGATCTTGTCGTCGTCAACGTATGGACGCATAGCAAGACCACCAAGGGCAAGACAGCTCTCAAGGTATCGCTCAAAGTTCTTGTTAAAGCGGTCATTCAGCAAAACCGTTTGAATAAACTCGTTTGTCGTTCCATTCGCAACGCTTATCTCTGCCTGCTCGTTAAATACAAGGCTGGCAATCTTCTTACAAGCCGTGCGAGCAATAGGCAAGTGATTTCGTGCCCGCTGTTTATCAACTCGGTTTGAGTTGCGGTAACGGATAGGGTCCCACTTACTCTGATAGTATTTCAGGTTCTTCTGGATACGATCATATTCGTCCTTGTTAATTGCAATTTTAGGATGCTCTGTTATGTTGCCTAGTGATTGGCTTGTCATTACATATTTACCCCTCTTAAATATATTTCTTATTGATTGTAAGATACTCATTTCAAACCTTTCTCTAGGCTTTTAATCTTAGTAGTTGTGCATTATCTACGACCATATATTGGAACGCGTCGCAAGTGTGATCGTCCTCTTTAATAACTTTCGGGTCGTCGTCCTTGACCGTTTTCTCGTCCCATTGATATCGTTTGTGTTCCTTGATAAAATACTTGAGGTTGTTCTCAGTTGGAAAATAATAAAAACGGCCATTCGCAAGTAGCGATTGGACGTATTCTGTCATTATTATTTTCTTTTTCTTGGCCACTGGGTGCCAGCGAATACCGAAGTCTTCTAAATATTGGTTTCTCAATGCTCCCTCCGCACTATCTATTGTCATTTCGATTACTGGCACATTCGGATATTTCTGCGTTTGTTTAACAACAAAGTCGTGAAGCTCTTTAGATAATACGCTCGGAGCTTTCTTTTTGACCTTGCCCGCTGGGCTGTAGTAGTAGTTATCCACAAGATAGAGATTGGATCTATTAGTCACAACCGCGTGTAAGCAAGTAGTCGCTGATTGCTGGTGTCCAGTATCTGCTGCAAACAACTGACCGATAACGCGTTCACCATCTGGGATCTTGTCCGCGCGTTTAAACAGGTCCATGTTGTACACATTTGTACCGATACCTACCGGCTCCCCCAGATAGATATATCTGTAGTAGTCGTAGTCATTCTCTTTAATCCGTCTGATATCTTCTAGCATTTGTTCCGTGACAAAGCCAAGCTCATCATTTAGATAAGACGACGAATGCACCAGATAGTTATCGTTGTCTGCCAGCCTATCCGTCCATTCATTTATCCAATTATAAGGATTGCGGGGCGGATTGTAAGACCAGAAAAACTTAACAAAAGCAACGTCTGGGTGCTTCTGTCGCATAAAGGTCACATTCGACTGGTCAAAGTCTTCTTCACTGCTAAACTCTGCAGCTTCCTCATACCAGACCGCTATGATGTTCCCGATGTCATTTGACTTTAGTTTTTGGAAATCGTCTTGACCGTAGAAATAGAAACATGATCCCGTGAGTGTATCCTGTATTTTAAATGGCGATACAGTAGCCTTGAACCGTCCAGACAAGCCAAACTTATTCAAAGCCCATTGTATTTTAAGGAAGACGCTATCCCGAATAGTATTCCCGACCTTACGGATAACGACCACATTCGCCTTTTTGCCAACTATCAGAAACGGGACAATCATAAAGACCAGTAGCAAGGCAATTACAGAAGACTTGAAAGAGTTACGACCGCCTTTCAGTACATTGTAAGGCTTACTGGTAGTCCAGACCTCTTTGAAATGCGGGTTAACATTGTCTTGGATCCTAACTTCCATCTTTAGACCACGCATCAATAATTGTGATTGTCGTATCAGCTACGTCCAAACCAACTTTTTCAGTCCACATACCATAACGTTTGCCAAGCAATTCAAGAGCTTTGTTCCTATCACTGTTCTTAGTTGGATATTCCACTAGTTGTGGTATCTCGTTATAGACTTTGACACTCTTTCCAGTTTTAGGGTCTGGTAAAAGTTCAGCTATTTTAGTTGTAACTACTGTAGTTTCCATCGCTTTTCCAGAAGCTATTTCCGAGAGCATGATAAGAATCTGTTTTTGGGTCAATATCTTTTCATCTTGCAACTCTTCCATACGTTTTTGGATATATTCCGAAATGTCAGCTTTTGTCAGCAAGCGCTGTCCTTGGCTTCTAGCTGTCTTCTTACTATATCCAGCCTTAATCGCTGACTGAGTAGCATTTCCAGAAATGATGTACTCATCACAAAATGTCTGCTGTTTTAATGATAGTTTAGCGATTTTTCATCACTCCTTTCGGACAAAATAAAAAAGATAGGCTTTGGGAGTTAGCCTATCTATATAGCCGGGGCAGGAATCGAACCTACATTTTGCGGGTGAAAAGTCCGCTACTCTAACCGTTGAGTTACCCAGCAACCTCATAAGGAGATACCCAAATGGCGAAGTTCCTTCCACTTCATTGGATAATACTATAATACCACTCAATACAGCGCTTTTACTCCCTACTTTCTTTCAATTGTCTCCCAGAAATCTATACTCTAGCAATTCCCCAGCTTTATAAGCCTCTGCGAACTCTAATAAAGCCCGATCCAGCAATCTATAGTATTCACTTTCCGAATATCCTAGGATTGGATAAATAGCCTTGTCTTGTCGAAATCTCACTCGGCAATATCGTTCAATCAAAATCTGCGATAGATTGAGATCAGACAGCCGGTTAATAGCCGATGCCATAAGCTCCAGCTCTTGCTGTGCGCTTACCCGTCTAATCACCATCTGCTCAGTTTGACGGCTGGGAGAGCTTGGTGCGCTCTTTGGTTCTAGCGAATAAGTGGCTGTGACTTTAGGGCTGTATTTCTCCCCAGCAATTCTTAACAGTACGCGGTAGTTCTTGAGCGTATTGTCTGCATTCTCCTTTGTCTTATTTTTTAGCACTTCACCAAAAAGCATTCAATCCCACCCTTCCATTTTTAAGATTAAATCTAACGCTTCCAATTTACGCTTTAAACGACGCTCTCGCTTGCGTTCTTCATTCCGTTTATAATTATGATTATCTCTGTAGAATCGTTCCACCAGGTCCTCGCTAGACCGTCCTGGGCCTACTTTATCAAGTGACTCTTTCATACATTCATAAAGCAGATCGGTTTCTACAAAACCTACAAACTTCGCGATAATTGCAGATGATGGCATTCTGTTCTCTTTCTTATATTTTTCATAACGCGCGCCGTCTTGGTATGCATTGTGACTTTTCGCGGTTTTGAAAAACTCATAAACAGAATCAAACTTTTCTATTGCCTTGTCAGCTTCAATGAACTGACACAATTCTTCTGGTGTCAAATCACCCTCCAACTCCGTTCTCATCTGCTACCTCCTGTAATTGCCAGGCCATACGCGAATTATAATCAGTGTTCAATTTATTAATAATCACGTCCTGCATCACGTTTTTTTCTTCGATTTTATTGAGTTCGTCCTTTTGTGTTTGGATTGTTCGCTGTAGATCGTCGTTGCTCGTCTCAAGTATTCGGACTCGTGCGTTTAGATTGACGCATACAGCAATTAGGATAAAAAGGATAAACGCAAAATTCGCACGTATCAGCTTATCATTATTCATCATTTTCCCGTCCCTTCTTCTTTCTACTCAATATGCCCACGATAATTGCACCGATAAAACCAATTAACCAGATAGCACTGATAATCAATTCCACGATGTCTGATAATGTCAAAGCAAAGATCATTTCTGTTCTCCTGTCAATCGGTTTATTTTATTTTTTATTTCAAGACTTTCTCCGTCCCCAAAACATACCAGCGTTGTTTCTTCTTCCCATTGATTTTTAGTATATGGATATCTGTTTGGTCGTGTCATGTTTACTCCTCATTCATTTCTTTAAGGGTATCCCACATACCTTTATGTAGGTTTGTGATATTCTTCATGTACTGCTTTCTTGCTGGAATACTCTTAAAATCCCACCATTCAGCACCATCATACTCATAACGCTCAATCCACCAGTCTTCACCAACTAGCACAAGGTCTTTTGGTACATGTTGAGCACCATAACCAGAATCATAATTTGTATCCCTTGCTACTGTTTCAAAGTTTTTTCTTGTGATTTCAAAATCATCACCTTGAATATACAAAATATCATCCAGTGTTTTATCATATTTTTCTAAAAATTCCACTGTTTCATCTAATAAATTTGTACTCATTCTTCCACCTCTTCCACTTCCGCGCCAGGGCAATCAAGCACCCAGCCAAAACCATCTTCTTCAAGTTCTTTGCGGGTGTGTTTTAAACGATATGGTCTTGATTCGCTAGCTATACCAAAAAACCATTTTTTTAGTTTTTTATTATAACTAAGGTATCCGTTGATATTATCCATACCTACAATTTTCACCAGATACCGCTTCTCTTTTTCAATCTCGAATCCATCCAGCCAAGCTCGGGCGAATGTTTCTTCGTTCTTTTTTATCCATATTGTTAATTCAATACCTTGGTTATTTGTTTTCAAAAAACTTGGAGTCATAGCAAGATAGAGAGAACTTGTAAGATGTTCCTTACAAACTTCAATCCAATCCGCAACAAACTGCGGGATCGTGACTTTTTCAAATTTCTTTAACATACCGCCCACAAGAAGACCGCCCTGCTCGGTTTCAAACGCTATTGTCACTTTATTATCTTTTGCGCTTTCTGTGATTGAAAGTGTAGGTTCTGTGAACAATGTATCTTTCAAATTATCAAATAATGTGTTATTAATGTGTTCAATTAATTCTCGTTTATTCATTTCATTTTCTCCTTTTTCAAAATCAAGGGGGAATAATCCCCCTCACGTTAGTTTCCCTTTTTCTTCAAAGTAAATGCCAGCGTGGCTACTGAGATACCAAGTGCAACAAGTGACAATCCAAGGTCTGATCCAGTCGCAGGCAAGACTGCTGGTGCGCTGTACGCTTCGACTTCTTCAGATTCGTTTCGCGTGGTTTTCGCGTGATTTTCCACGCGATTAGTGATTTTTACTTCTTCGGCTTTTGGCGCTGGTGTGTTTGGCTTGTCTTCTTTCGGCTGTGGTTTTGGTTCGTCGCGTTTTGGATCTGGAATATCGATCACTAGTTCTGGCTTATCCAAGACGGGAGCTGGTGGAAGTAGCGGAATATCTTCAATATTGATCTCTGGTTTATCAAGGATAGGCGCATCAAACGGTACTGTGCCACCATTCCACTCTGGCTTTTCGTATTTTGGAGCGTCCCACGGAGTAGTTCCACCTTTCCATTCTGGAATTTCCAAAACTGGTGCAGGCGGTAACAATGGGATATCTTCGATTGGCAACTCTGGAATTTCCACGATAGGAGCAGGAGGCATTAACGGAATATCGTTTAAATCGATTGATGGTTTTTCATATTTTGGCGCGTCATTTGGAATTTCCCAGACTGGTTTATTTTCTCCGGACGCGTCCCCACGGCCACCCACAAGTTGAACGTAGCTATAAGAAACGGCGCCCGAATCTTCGGCTTTAAGTTCAACTTTATTTGTTGGGTTTACGCTATCTTTAACCGCGCTTGTTAGTTTAGTCTTATAGTTTAAATAGATCATACGATCAAGACGATCCATCTTGATTGTAAATCCATGTTCAGACTTGCTAATTGATTTTACTAAATCCATAGCAGAACCCTTATCAATCCAAGGATTTACACTTTCAATTGACTTGATTTCAAAGAAGTCGTCAACCAATTTTTGATTTTCGCTCATTTCGTCGATAATCGTTACATAGTTCAACACACGTTTAGCATAGTTAATACGAGCAGTCCAGTTGATAACAGTAGGATCATCTTTGTCCTGCGATCCCCATTTTGAGATCAGTTCATCCTTACCTATCACTTGTTCTTCTCCAATTTGAGCCGTTACGACTGTGCCGTTAAAATTCGCGGTTACTGGTTTGCCACTTTGGACCTTGTCGGTCCATTTTGCGTCCATTTTTAGACTCATTTGTTTGTTTAGTGGGTGGTTTTTGAAATAGTCGTTGAAAACTGTCGTAACAGTCCCGGCTGTGCTGTCTGCGGTTGCTTGACCGACGACGGCATTTTCTGGATTGTGTACGTCAAACGTGAAGCTAGTTTGAAAAGCTACTTCCTCTGGAAGTGTAAACGTTACTTTGTCCCCTTCGTTAATCGCGAGATCGTCTGGGAAGTGTACGTTCTTATATTCCACGCTAAAGGGTTGATACTTCCCTGTACCTTTAGATTGGTCGATTTCTACTTCTGGATTCGTTACTTGAATATCGGTCCCATCTTTTGTAAATTGTGTAGCATTTCCTTGTTGGTTTGAATTGTCGCTTTCGCTTCTTGCTTCTCCATTCGAATTTTCAGCAGTTGGTTGTTCAACAGTTGACGCTGTTTCATTTTTTTCTTCTCCAAATTTTCCGCTATTTGGAGCCGTAACTCCGCTTGTTTCATTTCCCGCTGTAGTTGTTCCTTGTAATTCATCTGCATATACTCCTTGTGCCGTCGCTACTGTTGCCAATACTGCTGCTGTCGTAAAAATAATTTTCTTGTTCATTTTCATTTTCCTTTTCTTTTTTGTTTTTTATAAATCTTCTTCTTTTACAAAGCTACCCTCGACCCAGCGACCTTTCCGGTCCTTGATCTCGTTGTACGCTAGCTCAAAGCAATCTGCGAAGTCATAGCCTAACTTATGCGCGATAGCTTTTAAATAACTGATAATTCGGTACAAGTTAAATTTAGCAGTCGTTTTCACTTCGTGCTTGCGAGTAAACTGAAATTCACTCGCATTCTCGATCATCAACTCAAAGCAATCTTTAACATTGCCCTTTCCGGCTTCTACCGCTTTAATCATGATCTCAACCGGATCAAGTTCAATCATCATTGCCAGGCCTACGACAACCACGGCACAATCTCCGATGCTGTCCTTTGTGAGTTGCTCTTTTTGCTTGGCATACCCTGCACATAGCTCGCCTAATTCTTCAAAAAGTTTGAGTGTCTGTTTAAAGATGTCCCCCTTCGTGATATCCCGGTCAATAAACGACTGTCTAGTTAGCTCGGTTAGTTCCTCGATTTTATCAATATCCATCTATCATATCCCCCTCGATTTCTTTTAATTTCTTGTCTATGGCTTTAATTTCCTTGTGTAGCCATTCGCGATAGTTCGCGCTGTAGTGGTGTCCTCGCGTATTGCTGATCGTTTTAAGCTGTAGTTCCTCGCTCAAACGTTTTTCATAAATCCGCTTGGATCGTAGTAAGTTTTCCTTTTCCATCTCAAATACCTAAACGATGGTTTTCCAGGCCGTCCCTAAAGCTGTACATTTCTTCAAAATATAGCCCGATCAAGATCGCGTCTGCTTCATCGTCCTTAACATCTTTATTAAATTTATTTGCCACGATGTCGATTGCTTGCTGTTTCAAAACCTGCCGGCCTTTACCTTTAATAGCAAAGTGCTTTCTCCAGGTCCGAACATTGATAAAGTAGACGCGGTCCGCGATAAGCCGGGAAAGGATAATGCCCGTTGCTATTCCGATTTTAACCATCGTTTGCTGGTTGCCACCTCCGACGTTGTTCTGCTCGATCACGATCTCTTTAAAATGCTTGTTATACTTTAAAATCAGCCGTGACTGAATAGCTTTCAGTTTGTTCGCCATTTGTAAGGCCCGCTCTAAAAATGTGCCTTTAGGGTTGACCACTCCACTTTCTAACAGGTCCGGGCCGTCATAAACAGCCCAGCCTGTCGCGCTAGTGGAAGCGTCAAGCGATAATGTCAATTCTTTCATTCGCTACTCCAAACCACGCTTTAATAAATGATTCAAAAGAGTTTTAATTCCATCTTCTTCATCATCTACTTCTGGCACATTTAACTCAGAGCCATCTTCCTCAGTGATCTCATACTCAGCTTTAATTTTAACCAGGCGACCACCTACTGCCTTAGCTAGATTTTCCATAGTTTTGTCCGTTTCCTCGTTTCCTTTTTCAAAAATCAATGCGAAGCGGATATCATCTGTTGTTTTAGCAGTGAATGTTAATGCTCTGTCATTATTTTTATTCTCAGCCAAAAATCGGTTGTTGTTATCTTTTGCGATTGCGTAAAATTCCTTTTGTTGTTTCATGTTATTTCTCCTTTTTTAAAATAAAGTTAGTTGCTGTTTAAAATCTGCCAAAGTAAGACCGATTAATTTTAGGTCGTTACTGATCGCGGTTAGATCGTTAGTGATAATTATTTTGTTCATTTCCCTTGAATACCGCTGTGTCTGATATCCTCCCAGATCGTCCTTATCCCAGATATCTTGTAAAGATTTTATTTCCGGGTATTCTTTTGCAAAGTGTTCTTCAATCCAAGTCATAACAATGTTAATTTGATTCCTTCTGTCATTTTATCCTCCCAAATTGCTAAAAGGGACTTCCCATTGATAATCATCGTATTCCCGACAAACATCTTTGACAATTTTACCTTTGGAAATTTCAATTTCCTGTGTGAATTCCATTCCACATTCAAATGTAAAGATTTTAATATCAACATCAAACTTACTTGAAATTTCTTGATAATTTTCTGGTTCTACTGCCCATGCCTGATTAAAGTCATTTATCTCAATAACCAAATAATCATCATCAAGCCAAAAACTCAATTTATTATTTTGAATAAAGGCTCTTCTTGTACCATTGATATAAAAATAGGGTGCTGTGGTTGTTAATTCGAACAATCCAATTTCAAGATCCTCTTCAATTTCAACATTACCAGCAGCGCAAAACATATATTTCAATGCTTGTGCGATATTCTCTTTTTTTCCTCTTAATTTAAGAGATCCTTCGGCCCAATTTGGCATTATTTTTCTCCTTTGATTTTTTAGAACGGTAAATCATCATCTGAGATGTCCATAGGGTTTGCATTCATAGGCTCTGCCTGACGTCCAAAATCTGGCTGGCCGTACCCTTGCGACGGACCAGCTTCACGGTCTTTCCGACTTTCTAAAAGTTGGAAATCATTCGCTACGACCTCAGTCACATAAACACGCTGGCCTTGCTGGTTCTCGTAGCTTCGTGTTTGAATTCGTCCCGTGATCCCAATCAAAGCCCCTTTCTTGGCCCAGTTTGCAAGATTTTCTGCTTGCTGTCGCCAGATCACGCAGTTAATAAAATCTGCTTCACGCTCGCCATTTTGGCTCTTGAAATTGCGGTTAACAGCTAGGCTAAAAGTAGCTACTGCTTGATTGTTTGGGGTGTATCGTAGTTCTGGATCTTTGGTAAGCCTTCCAACTAAACATACTGAATTTAACATTGCTTATCCTTTCAATTTACCTAATAGCATTTCTGCTTGTTCTACTTGCGATTGTTTAATCTGCTTGTAGTTTGCCACATTTAAGTGTTGTAAGAACCATTTAGCGATTGAGCCATCTTCTTTCCCTTTCGCTTCTGCGATAGTAGCTATCTCCTTCAAATAGCGATTGGCTTCCTCTACTGAGATAACTGGATCATTAGCTTTCTTCGCTGGTTGCTTCTTCGCTTGCGTGGCTTTGTTGCCGTCGTCGTCCTGGTCGCTAGTGATCCCAAAGATAGCAGATAGTGCGTACCGTTTCGCATACGTGATAGCTGACCCGATTGATTGCGGGTCGTTCTTGACCGGTTTCATCTTGATCAGATCGTATTCAATCCATTCTCCAGACTCATGCATAACCAGCGTTCCTACTGTCACGTTTCCAGCTTCGTCGCTGGACGGGTACTGCGTGAATGATAACCCGTTCTTGCTTGCCGATTCCGTGATCGCTTCTACCACATTTTCAAGTGGTACATACTTACTTTTAAAAAATGGATTGTTTGCATCTTTTAAAGGCTGTTTCATTTCCTTTTGAGTTTTAGCAAAAGCCTTGCTCAACTCTGTTATTGTTTCTGATTTCTTCATTTTCCCTTACCTAATACTTAAATTCTTGTTTTCTACCAGCGTAGCCCCAGCGATTTCTTGGCCACCCGTCAAAAGTTTCTTTAAAGCCGTCTTATCGGCCTTGTATTCAACTTTCTTGTACTCGTCTGGCAACAACACCATGTCAACTTCAACGGCCTTAGATCGTCTGAATGACACCTTAAATAAGGTTGTATCTACTCGGTCGTGTCCCGTGAGTTCCATGCTTTCTTCAAGAGTGGTTTTCATGCGGTCCTTTTTGGCCTTGTCTGCATCGTTCAATTTCTTCAAACGGTCAATTTCATTTTTTCGGGCTTCGATATCTGCATCAAGGTTCTTAATGACTTTGACATAGCCCTCTACCTTGTTTTCGTAGTCTTCGTTCCAGTCGATACTTTCCAGCGTGTCCTGCTTGGTTTCATCGTCCAGGTCCATATTGTAGATGTCAAGAAATTGTCCTGTTAGTTCGTAAAGTGTCGCCATGTTTTATCTCCTTTTTGATTTTCTTGTAATGATCCCAGCTTGTAGATTTCAAGCTGTTCAGTAGTTTCTGCTCAGTCTTGATCTGCTTCTTGTACTGTAGCACCCAGGCCGTGTACTCATCGTCATTTTCTGCAAAATAGTAACCGCGAGGCAATGACCGGCTTGCCACGATAGGCACTGAATAATTAAGTCGTAGTTCTGCGATTCCCCCTCGAACCTTTCGTACTGATAAGTTCGTCATTCTGGCAATGTCGCGCGTGGTCAGTACATTAGCACGGCCTACACGGATACAGGCCAGTATTAGCTGTAAGCGTTCGTTCATAGCTTACTCTCCTTTTTTAGTTGTTTTATCTCTTTTTCCAGCCGTCGATTGGTATTAATATGTACCCTAATCATATCGGTCTGGATCTTGTTTCTTTCGTAGAAGATCGAAAGTAAAGATTTTAATTCTTTGATTTCTTTTGACTTCCTAAAGAACATCTGCCGTGCTCCAGTCATTGTCTGAGTGCGAGTGCTTCCGTGCATAAGCTAGATCTGCTTGAAATGCTTGATAGCCCTCGTTAAATTTCTCTTGTAGATCTTCCTCGTACTGTTGCATGATTGCGTCCTGCTTAGCTTGACGGGCTTTCTTGCGTTGCGCACGTTTAAAGTCCCAGACAGCCCCAGCAAACCCTGCTGTAAAAAATGTTCCTGCAATTGTCATACAGGCCAAAATATCGTTATACATTTTACTTCTCCTTATTGATTCGTCTGATAGCGTTATAATACCCGCTATCTTTTGGTATTGTGTACCCTGTTAAATCGTTTACCTGGCTACCGTCTGCCATAATATTGATTATGCGCGGTTTCCATTGCTTTTTTAATCTCGTCATGTTATAATTCCTTTAGAAAAGTTTTATTTCTGGACCGCTTGGAGTTCCCTTCTCCAAGGGTCTTTTTTTATGCCTTGCCAGCTAGTCTACAAGCGTACAGGTCCATGATCTTACCTCGCGCTCGATCCGGATCACTAGCTAGTAGCTTTGCTTTAAATTCATCTGAAAGCTCGTAGCAAGTAGCTTCGAAGCCCTCAATCATTTTGTCAATCAAAACGGCAATTTCCTCCTGTCTTCTGCGTTGTCCGGGTACTTGAAGTAAAGGTCCCGTCCGCCTTTTGTAATTCGGCTGACTAGCCCAGTTTCAAAGAGTGACTTCATCTCTGACCCTACCAGGTTCGTTGTGATGATTGTCGCTTCTCGTTCGTCTAACAGGCTGTATAGAAAGTCTTGCTTCCATTGTGCGTTATCAGATCGTCCAAGGTCGTCCAAGATCAGATAGTCAACTTTCTTTAGTAGCTCTAGCCATTCGTTGCTAGTCATTCCCTCTTTACGGTTGAAAGAATTTTGAATTTTGATAAACAAGGCTGGCAAGTTAACAAATAGTATGCTCTTTGGTAGCTTGTTTGCTTTCCAGTCAGCGTTCAACTTACTTGCTACTGCCATAGCTAGATGTGACTTACCGCGTCCAGCTTTCCCCATTATCAGAGCGTTACCTTTCCCATCGTGCAAGTAGTGCGATACCAAGCGTAGAGCGTAGTTCTTGGCTTCACGGTCGATTTGATTCGTAACCATAAAGTTTTTAAAATTCGCTTCTTTTAGTCCGCTAGGCACGATGCTGTTTTTATCCAGCACGTCGTAAGTCTTGCGCAAGATAGTAGCTGTGTGAGCTTGACCGATTTTCTGTTCTTCCTCACGCGCCATTTTTTCGCGCTGACACTCTGGGCAAAAGGTTCTGTTCCGTTCATCCTGCAAAGGTACATCATCGTTTAACGACCACTTGAAACATTGATGTATTTCACACGTTTCAGACTCATTAATGTGATAGACAAGTGGTAGATCCATAGGCTATCCCTCCTCATCTTCTTCCCAGGGTAGCAAGTCCGTGTAAGGACTGAATACTGGGTTCTTGATAGGGTAAGGGCTGGCTTCTTTTTTGGTTTGTTTAACCAGCCTCTTGCGGTCATGCTCCTCGACTTCTTCAAGTGAGGTAAAACCCTCTTTCTTCCAATTTTCTAAAATTGCTTTTAGATAGTTAAAACTGGTAGAGCCTGCATCTTCAGTCTTTTCTACTGCATATTGGATCATAGGAATTGTAAAGTGATCTAATGCGATATAGTCCATTAACATTTGAGTGTGTCGCTCGTTGATTTTGATGTTGCTGTCTTTAATAATCTTAGAGAAAGATTTTTGGCCAGCGTCGTCTTCATCATTAACTGACCTTGACTCTACTAGACTATACTCACCTATACTATCCTCTACTATCCTATCCTTACCTATACTATGCTGACACTTGCCCGTCACTTGTCCGTCATCTGTCAGACACTTGCCCGTCACTTGTCCGTCAATGTATTTTTTTTGACCTGTAACCCGTTTCCCTTCAACCACCAAGTCTGTTTTTTCTAGTAACAGTTCGCGGTATCGTGAGGGTTGTACTCGGTCTGCTCTGATTTTGTTTTGTTCTTCAAAGTCAGTAATAAAGTAAACCATGTCGTCGTTTAGTGGTAAGATGAATTTTTTTACAACCAGCAACCCCAGCGAGTCTTCCTTAGCTCCGATCATTCGGACGATTGGAAAAGCCTCAACCACTCCATCGTCGTCACTCGATAAAATCAAGTGAGTATATAGAGCTTGCGCTTCAAACGGCATCATTAAAAATTTTCGACTTTGAAAAATCTTTTTAGATAACATTCTTCTCTCTGCCATCCTTCTCCTTTCTATTCACTCTGCCAGATTGTCGCATTTATGCGACTGTCTCGCTAAAAAAAATGGCCATAGCTTCATCTTTCGAAAGATCAAGAGCTGACACGATCAAATTTACTTCTTTGATCGAAAAGTTGCCATTTCGCTTCATCTTGCGGTAAAACGTACTTTTAGTAACACCGATTTTACTTGCAAGTTCTTCTTGCGTGGTATTTCGTTCTACGATTTTACCTTTCAACTTTGATACATTAACCATGTATTCTCCTTTCATTTTGTCGCACTTCTGCGACTTGTTGAATTAAGTATAACATGACCGAAAAGTTTTGTCAACAAAAAAATCGCATTTTTGAAACTTTCTTGTTGCGTTTTTGAAACTAAAGATGTAAAATTAACGTGTAATATATAAGAGGAGAAAAAACCATGAACGTCGGAGAAAGAATTAAATTAAGAAGAAAAGAATTGAAGATCTCTGCCGATACCCTCGCTGAGCGCGTGGGAGTTTCTCGCTCAACTATATTCAGATACGAAAGAGGGGATATAGAAAAGGTCGGTCCAGAGGTACTAAAGAGGATTTCTGAAACGTTGAATATTTCACCCGCTGACCTTATGGGTTGGGAAGATGAAGCAGAGCAAAACACTGAAACAGGGTACTCTGAAACAGACCTGCGCAAACTTGCCGAAAGCGCAAAGACTTTCGACGGTAAGCCACTAACAGAAAGCGATATCGTGGCTATACAGAATATTATCGAGGGGTATCTAAAAGGCAGATTATGACGATAGAAGAAATATGCGATAGTGAGGGAGTCACCCTTGCTTACTTTGATAACGACCTATGGCCACGGCCAGGAATGATAATCTCAGATATGAGGATTATCTTCGTTAACAAATCACTAACTAGAGAGGCCTAGAAAAGGGTCATATTGCACGAATTGGGCCACTTAAACCACACCAAGGCTAATTATATTATCAACCCGATAAAGTGCGAAAATGAAGCCAACCGGGCCATGATACACGCGCTTTTAAGAGAGGAGCTGGAAAGAGTAGACAAGGAAGATTTTAACTATTTAAACTTTATGGAACGACACAAACTTAAATCAGTAACCGACGAATTAATGGTTATTGATGAATTTTATAGGCTAGTGGGATAGCCAAAAGGAGGAAAATATGAAAAAGATAACATTTGCAACAATCGCACTACTCACTTTATTTATTGCCGGGTGTAGTCAGCAAGAAGCAGATACAGACCAAAGTCAAGAACAAAGCACGGAACAAGTCTCATCATCAAGTAAAGTATCGACTTCTTCAACTTCTTCTAGTGATGTTTTACAAGGACGTTCTGCTTATGATGTTTTTGTAGAAAAGTTTAAAGCATGGGTACATGGAGTCGATCCTAAAGCGTCTGTTAATTCAACCGAGAAAGATATAGCAATCACTATTTCAGACGCCCTAACCGATGAACAGATTAAACAGGCTCAACCTATGGTTGACGGTATGCTTAAAATAAAACAGTCTGGAGAGAATGAGCTTAGACAGTATGACCCAAACTTTAAAGCTCCAAATCTTATCGTTTTAGATGTTAATGCAAAGGTTATTGCACAGGAGCAAAACGGTAAAATGGTTTTAGACAAATAAAAAAAGCCCCACGCTCTCAAACTTTGGCGAGTCTGAGCGTGAGGCAGTCAAGATAAGGAAAGGCTTCAAAATGAATATTTTGAAAGGTGTCTTTCTATACTCTATTTTAGCAGAAAGTGAGTATAAAGACAATGAATAAGGTAGCATTATATGTGCGCGTGTCAACTACTTCTCAGTTGGAAGAGGGCTACTCGATAGAAGAGCAGAAAGCAAAGTTGGAAAGCTACTGCGATATAAAAGACTGGCACGTTTACAAAGTATATACAGACGGAGGCTTCTCCGGCTCTACAACCGAGCGCCCAGCACTTGAGCAATTGATAAAAGATGCCCAGAGCAAGCTATTTGACACGGTACTAGTATATAAGCTGGACCGATTGAGCCGGAGCCAAAAGGACACGCTCTACTTGATCGAGGATATCTTTTTAAAGAATAATATTGAGTTCGTAAGCCTGCTAGAAAACTTCGACACCTCGACACCATTCGGGCGAGCCGTTATAGGTTTGTTATCCGTATTTGCTCAGCTCGAAAGAGAGCAGATAAAAGAGCGTATGCAATTAGGTAAGCTGGGACGGGCCAAGTCTGGAAAGTCCATGATGTGGGCTAAAACCTCCTACGGGTACAACTACGACAAAGAAACAGGATCAATGACTGTTAACGAGTATGAAGCGCTGGCAGTTAAAGAAATATTTACTTCTTACTTGGCCGGTATGTCTATCACTAAATTAAGAGACAAGATAAACGGGGAATACCCAAAACAACCAGCTTGGAGCTATCGCACAATCAGAGGAATACTAGCCAATCCTGTATATTGTGGCCTCAATCAATACAAAGGCCAAACATTCCAAGGCACACACAAGGCTATAATCTCGCTAGATGATTTTGAGCAAACGCAAAGAGAGCTGGCCAAACGGCAGCAGACAGCAAAGGAACTCTCAAACCCTCGACCATTCCAGGCTAAATATATGCTATCCGGACTGGCACAATGCGGGTACTGTCACGCGCCCCTTAAAGTTATTTTAGGGGCTGTAAGAAAAGACGGTACACGCTTTAAAAGGTATGAGTGCTACCAAAAACACCCGCGAAAAACAAGGGGTGTCACGGTTTACAACGACAATAAAAAGTGTGATTCCGGACACTATGACATGGAATTATTAGAGCATTATGTACTAACACGAATCGCCCAGCTCCAGAATGATCCGGACAAAATACAAGAACTATTTTCGGACGATACCAGCCCAGCGGTTGACAAGCAAGCAATCCAGAAGCAGATAGACAGCCTAACGCTCAAACTGAGCAAGCTGAATGATCTATACCTGGACGACAGGATCACGCTGGACGAATTAAGAACCAAGTCTTCAGATTTTATCAAGCAAAGAAGCGCGCTGGAAGAAGAAATAAAAAAAGCCTCGAACGATAAGCAAGCGGGCCAAAGAGAGAGAATTGAAAAGCTATTAGATGCTAGTAGTGTACTAGATATGTCCTACGATAATCAAAAAGTTATTGTCAGAGAGCTGATCGACAAGGTGCAAGTCACATCTGACAAGGTGGTTATTCGCTGGAAAATTTGATAAATTAGGTTACGCTATTTTCAATAAGTGTAAAAGCCTTAACCTTATAGGTTTTTAATGTTTTCATAAATGAACCTCCATATTTTGATAAATCGGCAGCAACATGGCTGCATAGAGTAACACAATCACAAGAGCTACAAAGACAAACACCAAAGGTTGTATCACATTCATGGCCTTGTGAACCCGACGAAAGAAATCTTCCCAGGTTTTTTCAGCGTAGATTTCTAGTTCACTTCCGAGCTTTGATTTGACTTCACCATATTCAATCATAAGGGGCAATTCTTTTTTGAAAAAAGGATACCCCCTGACCGTCTCTGAAAAGGACTGGCCACGGTCTAAAGAAAGAGCTAAGTCCCTTCCAATTTCTTGAAAAAGCTGGGATTTTTGGTCCTGCATCATGGAAAAAATCTGAGACAACTCCAATCCTTGCCCAATCAGATTGCCCCATTCTCTGGCATAATAGGCTGTCAAATAAGCTTGAATCATGCCTTTTCCGAAAGGCAGATGAGACAAGGTTCTAAAAACCTTGATCTTGCCTGACTTCCGATAATAGAGAAATCCGAGTAAGAAGAAGGTCACCAGTCCCGCTCCTAAGGCCAAAAAGAGTTGGGGGAAGGAACTGATCAATTGCGTCCCAATATTTTGAGCATCCATTTGAGGGAGCAAGTAATTGCGCAAGCCAAGCATAATTAGAACTAAAAATCCAAGCAAGATGAGAGGATAGGTGCTCACCTCAATCAGCTTTTTCTTGACCTTGCGCATGTTTTCTAGGTAAGCACTGATTTTCTCCAAGCTCAATGCAAGATTGCCATGAAGCTCAGCGAGAGACAGCTGTGTCGTGACCGCATCTGAAAAACCGATCCCCGCCATCATCTCTGAAAAACTCCGCCCCCTCGAGAGGTCCTCTCGCATCTGGGAAACCAAACGACTCTCCACTAGGTGAGAGCGATCCAGAAAATCGACAATCTCAGACAGATGAAAACCACTCGAATAAAGATTCAAAAACAATTCGATGATTTGCTTTTGTTTAGCGGTAGATAATTTTTTCGGCTTGCGCCTGAGCCAGCTGGATATATCCCGATTGAGCCAAGAGATCCATTTGTTGGTTCCAGCGGCTGGCTGAGTGCTCTTGGTAGTTTTCCGTCGCAAAATCGACCACACCTCCTCCTGCAATTAATCGTTGGTAGCAAATACCTTGTAAAACAATCTTGAGCTCTTCCTCACTCACTCCAAGTTCTAAAAGTCGCTCATAAACACCTCGAACACTTTTCGCATGAATCGTAGAGAAGACGGTGACTCCTGTCAAACTAGCTCGTACGACTGCACGAGCTGTTTCCTTATCTCGGATTTCTCCAATAATGAGAAGGTCCGGCCGATGGCGTAAGGAGAGTTTGATCAGGTTGTCATAGGTCATGCCAATCTGGTCATTCAGCTGAAGCTGAAGCATATTATCCTGCTTGATCTCGACAGGGTCTTCAATAGACATGACTTGCTGGTCCGCAAAGCGCTCTTGCGCTAAAGCATGCATGAGAGTGGTCTTTCCCGAGCCAACGGGGCCCGCAAAGAGATAGAGCCCACGACCAGCCAATTTCTTCTTCAACTCAGGTAGCTGATCAAACCAAAAACGCAATTCGCGTTCCTCATCATGCAAGAGCCGAATAACCAAGCTTTCATAGCCACGATAATCCCCCACCGTCGACAAGCGAATCGAAACCAGCCCATCCTCCAGAGGGTAATCACACGACCCTAGCTGGCTCCGCCTTTTTTCTCCCACGTTCATGCCTGCTACGAACTTAAAGTGGCTGATCATAGCCGTCATCTCCTCAAAAGGGAAGGATTGTACAAAGCGCCTCTCATCTCCAACCCTCATAAAAACCTGGTACTCCTCTCTCCGAGGGATAAAGTAGAGATCCTGGGCTTCTTCTTTTTTTCCCATACGAATCAATTTTTTTGCAATTTCTTGAACCATAGTTCCTCCTCTCACTTATACTATTCGAAAAAGAAGACAAAAAAAGAAGACTTTCTAGATAGCTCTAAAAAATCTTCTAAATATCTCTTATGACAGGGTTGTCCCCTTTTTTGAATCGAGTGTATATTGACAAGAACGATGTTTGCGGATTCCTTTTTCCTTTTCGTAACCTGGACGGAGCTTGCTTTTAGGGATTTTGTGCTCGTCTTCTAGCAGAACTATCGAGTGGAAAAACTGCACATCATCACTGCAGTCCTCACACCACTCTTGCTCGTTGGTATCCCAAAAGATCGTCATGAGATCACTCCGACTCTTATAACTTGGAAAGTGTGCATTCAACTCTAACCATTTCTGCTTGTAGTATTTCAAAGCCTGGTAATAGTCTTCAAACTTCCGACTACTGACAATATCTTCTTCCCAACCTTCTAAAAACCACCAGGGTTCACAGTCCCCATACATTTCAATCACTCGATACATAAACTCTTCCATCCTTTGTATCTTCTATTATATAGAAAATCCTTTGAGAATAAAAGTTTTCTGCTCAGAGCATAATTTTTCAGGTATTCTCAGGCGATTTTCACAGTTATTTTTCAAAAATAGACTACTTGATTTCTCTTGGGTCCCTTTTTCGAGAATCAAAAAAGAGAGTCCCAACAAAATGACGAGCCATCTTGGGAACTCTCTCTTCTCAAGTATTTAGAACAATTCAAGTGCAATCATGGTTGTCATGGTTGCATCATAATAGTTGTTCAGAGGTAGATCTTGTGTGAAGATATACTTATTCTGTTGCACCAACTTCAGATAGCCTTTTTCGTGTTCAGAAGCATAGACTATCGGTGCCAAAAAACTTGCTGCCTGATGATTGTTCAAGGCCTTTCCTTTCAAGTCATAACCCGCGTACAGGTTTCTTTGACTCTTGAAAAAGTTAAGCATCTTTTTCACCAATTTTTGACTGGTTGCATCCTTACTTTGAACAAGGTTATATGGAAGGCGACAAGCATTATACGAGTAGGCTCCATCATACTTGGATTCAATCGTCTTGGGATCCGCTACGCGAGTCCCTTGCTCATCTACCCAGATGAAATCAGGTAGTAAACCTGTTTTTGTTTGGGAGCTGATCGTTTGGAGTTGCTGCAACATCTTTTCTTTGATGTCCAACCACTTCGAATCTTTTGTCACTTCATAAAAGATCTGGAATTGCGCTGGCAGTGTATCAGACGTCCGCATCAAATGATAGAATTCCGAATCCTGATTGGCCCAATTTCCCACCGTTAACACACCGGTTTCTTCATTGTAGTTGTGTGCGAGAATATCTTCTAAAATCGCTTTGGCTTGAGCCTGGTAGTCTTTGGCTTGCTTTGGCCATTGCTGAGCAGCTTTTAGAAGAGCATAGGCAATATAGAGATCTCCATCTGTGGCGTTATGGTCCTCATCCTTTGCTTTTCCATTTCTGATGGTTTGTTTCCAAGACATCAATTGGGTACCTTCCAAGCGATGATTTAGATAATATTGATAGAGTCGGTCAAAGTCTGCTTGTTGGGCCTGTCCTTTTTTAGCAGCCGCAACAGTAATGAGCATTCCATAACTTTGCGCTTCGGATAAAACCACCGTTTGATTGCTATCATTGGTGGTTCGAACATAGGATTCTTTCCCTTTTGAAACAACAAAATGCTCATTCCACTGATGATAAATTCGATTTCGCATCTCCACTTTACTTCTCGTTCTCGCTAAAAATAAGGTCAAACAGAAAATGCAAAGGATGACTAGAAACCATACATATCTCATCTTTTTCGTATTCATAATTTCTCCTATCCTGCGAATCGTTTTGTTTTAACCCATTTAGTTTCTTTCCGGTGCAATAGTTTGTCCATCACAATCGAAGAGATGGCATCAATCGATACAATGATAAACAGTTGAGAATAGGTGAAGTAGGCAGCTAAGGCCAACCAAATTTGCTTGGTAGTTGCTTGACCAAATTGTGAGGCAAGAGCCACATTAATCTGAAGTAAGTAGAGCCCAATCATCAAGATCCAATTGAACAACATCAATTGCGCAATATAGATATTTTCTGAATCAAAGGCAAATGGAATTTGCACGCCTGGCAACACTGTATGGAGACACATGGCCAGAATATTGGCAAAAAAGATCAAGTCTGATAACACGATAGCTGCATTGAACCAGAAGAAGATACAGGAATAGTTGGTCACTTCTAACTTCACGCGCCAATTTCCCTTACCAAATAAATGCTTGAAGTTGGAAAGAACCACTTCATAATTCCCTTTGGCCCAACGTTTCCGCTGCATATAGTAACTCTTCAGAGTCTCTGGCTCTTGTTGGAAGGCTTCTGAATTATAGGCTAGCGCAATCAACTTCCCACTTTGCATAATCTTGAAGGAAATATCCGTATCCTCAGTCAAGGCACCGTTTTTCCATCCTCCAATACTCTTGACAAATTCGGTTTGAATAATGAAGTTAGTTCCTGGAATCCGTCCAATCTTAAAGAGGTGCCACATGCCCACATGGTGGACCCGTTGGGTGACAACAATCTCTTGGTTGATACAGCGGGTCAAGAAGTTTTGATTGGCATTCCGCGTTTTATTGCGGCCGAAAGAAGCCACATGGCGTTCTGGATCTTTGAGGACTTCTTTCACAAGGAAATAAAGAGCATTTTTTTCAGGCATGGCATCTGCATCATAGACGCAGATATAGTCTCCAGTCGCCATCGCCAAAGCGTCATTTAGCACACCGGCTTTCCCACCTGTCCCGCTTCGATTGATAATGGTCAAATCCCGTCCTGCGTACTCTGGCAATGCTTTAACCGCCAAACACTCTTCATAGGTGCGATCGGAACAATTATCCGCAAAGAGCAGTAATTCTACACGATCATGTGGGTAGTTCATATCAAGGATCGCTTTGGCTGTTTGTGCAATGACCACATCCTCATTATGGGCGGGTACGACAATGGTCACTTTTGGATAATAAGGAAGCGGATCCGTATTAACACGAAAATCACTGTGTTTAAACCAAAAATGAACGGCTGAAAAGAGGATCACTAAGCCCCAGGCTAAGGATAACCAAATCGAAATCAAGGCAATAATCATCACAATTTGACTAATCATGGTCCACCGCCTTAAAGTTTTTATTGACACGGCGGTAAATCACCATATAAGCTACAAATAATACAATAAAGCACAAGGCAAAAAATACACTAATGCCTACAGCTATATTAAAAAATATATTTGTAAGAGACATGTTTTCCTCCTAATATTCCACAATAATATCTGTTTCAAGTTGACGTTTTAAGTAACGAATCATTTCTTTATAGCGATGGTATTTGGTTCGATTGGATTGATCCACTACAAGAAATCCTGACTGAAATTGGATGCCCTGAACCCCATCTTCTCCTTGGAACACCAGACTTTCCAACTGTGGTTTTAAGACCGTCATATAATCGCTCTTCAGATCCCGCTCGCTATCAGAAGATAAGATCAAGAAATTACCGTCTGATACATAATACAAGCTTTCATTTGGCTTCAGATGATGCGTTAACAAATAGTTGATTTGGTTCAAGGTCCGATTGTACTCTCTCGGTTGCAATTGGAAGAACAATTCCTCGTGCGACCAGTGAATGAGTAAGGCCTGAATTGTATCATTGGTTTGTCCGCCATAAGAAGCGATGCGGTTGCGATAATCTGCGTAAGCTTCTGGCTCTTGATCCTTCACTTTTGCAATCTCTTTAAAGAGGTGATAGCGAATTCGGGTCAAGATTCCAATCAAGATTGGAAAACTAAAGAGCAAGAGCAAGGCTTGATGAAATGGGATATAGACAACACCCGCCACCAAAAAGACAATCCCAAGGGCAAATGACAACAGGATGGTCCATGTCAACAATAAATCCGATAAAACAATAGCAGAAAATAATCCTAAAACAAAGAACAATCCTTCTTCAATCAGAATCTCTCTTGCAAAAAACAAGCAGTAAAGTAAAAGAAGTACTTCGAAAACAATCAAAATCAGCAACCATCTACTTAACTTTTCCGTTTTTTTCATTTATTCTTTCTCTCCCTCATGAAATTCTTCGGCAGCCTCTCCCTGGCCAAAGTAATGTTTAATGGCTTGTACGATTCGCTCAGAAGCTCTTCCATCCCCATAAGGATTTCGGGCATTTGCCATTTGAAGATACAGGCTTTCGTTGGTTAAGAGCTCTGTCATCGTCGTTTTGACGACGGTAGGATCCGTACCAACTAATTTCAAAGTCCCCGCTTTGACCCCTTCTGGGCGTTCCGTTGTATCGCGCAATACCAATACCGGTTTTCCTAATGATGGTGCCTCCTCTTGCACCCCACCTGAATCCGACATGATAAAGTAACTTCTAGAAGCTAAATTGTGGAAATCTAGTACATCTAGAGGCTCAATGAGGTGGATCCGATCATGATCTCCTAATAGATCGTTTGCCGCCTCTTGGACCGCTGGACTAAGATGCACTGGGTAAACCACTTCAATAGTCGGTTCTTGATCCACCATTTCTCTCAGAGCTCCAAAGACCGCTCGCATGGGTTGGCCTTGATTTTCTCTTCGATGCATGGTCACCAGGATGACTTTTTTAGCTGGATCCAATTGATCCAGTACTTCGTGGTGATAGTCCTCTTGAACCGTGAGTTTCAGCGCATCAATGGCAGTATTTCCTGTCACCACAATAGAGGATTTCGGATGATTTTCTTTTAAGAGATTGGCCTTACTTTCGCCCGTCGGCGCAAAATACAGATCCGCTAAATCATCCGTCATTTGACGGTTCATCTCTTCTGGATATGGAGAATATTTATCAAAGGTTCTCAAACCAGCTTCGACGTGACCAATGCGGACTTGATTGTAAAAGGCAAGCAGACTCGCCGCAAAGGTAGTGGTCGTATCTCCATGGACGAGCACCATATCCGGCTTTTCTTTTTTGATAACTGGATCTAATTGATTCAGGATTTTAGAAGTAATGTCCAATAAGGTCTGGCTTTTCCCCATAATATCCAAATCGTAATCAGGTACGATGTTAAAGGTTTCTAAGACTTGGTCCAGCATTTGACGATGCTGGGCAGTAACCACTGTGATGGTCTCAATAACCTCCTTTTGTTTTTGCAACTCCAACACCAATGGGGCCATTTTAATGGCCTCCGGTCGCGTCCCAAACACAACCATAATTTTCAATTTTTCCATAAACTTCCCCCGTCGACATGCATGTAATTCGACATTTTTTTAATTTGTGTACATCTTTTTTCATTCTACCGCCAATGACTTTAAATGTCAAACCGATTTTGGGTTTTATAAAGAAATTACTAATAGTTAGTCATTTTATTATTTTGGTGTTTAGAATACATATCCATATAATCACTAATTGTAAGTATTTACAGCACGACTTTTACCGGGCTAATATTTTTGGTAAAAAAATAATTCAATAATTATACAATTATTTTTCAAATAATAAATTTTTATAATTTTTGCAAAAAAAAAAGCCGGAACTTGTAGTTCCGACTTATTTTCTTATTCTTCTACGACTTCAGCTGTTTGAACTTCATCGACTGTTCCATCTGTTAATGGCACTTCTTCGATAATTTCGACTTCATTGACTGCTTGTGGTTCCAAGTTACGGTAACGAGCCATTCCTGTACCTGCAGGAATAATCTTACCAATGATAACATTTTCCTTAAGTCCAAGGAGATGGTCTTTCTTACCACGGATCGCTGCGTCAGTAAGAACACGAGTGGTTTCTTGGAAGGAAGCAGCTGACAAGAAACTGTTGGTTTCAAGAGAGGCTTTGGTGATTCCCATAAGGACTGGACGAGCAGTCGCAGGAACTCCACCAGAGATAAGGACATCCTTATTAGCATCTGTAAAGTCTGTAATGTCCATAAGTGTACCCATGAGAAGGTCTGTATCTCCTGGATCCATGACACGTACTTTACGGATCATTTGACGAACCATTACCTCGATGTGTTTGTCGCCAATTTCTACCCCTTGGCTACGGTATACTTTTTGTACTTCCGCAAGGAGGTAAGTTTCAACCGACAAGACATCACGAACGGCAAGGAGACGTTTTGGTTGGATAGACCCTTCTGTCAGAGCCGCACCACGAGAGACTTGATCTCCTACTTCGACTTTCATGCGGGCAGTGTAAGGGACAACGTATTCACCCTCACCAGTTGCTCCGCTGACAAAGACTTTCTTAGTGCGTGTAGAAGCATCTTCTTCGATGGCTGTGACTTCCCCTTTGACCTCAGTGATGACCGCTTCCCCTTTTGGATTGCGGGCTTCAAAGATTTCTTGGACACGAGGAAGACCTTGCGTGATATCGGTATTTGAGGCAACCCCACCCGTGTGGAAGGTACGCATGGTCAACTGTGTACCAGGTTCCCCGATAGATTGGGCAGCGATAGTTCCGACTGCTTCACCTACTTCAACCGCATCACCAGTCGCCAAGTTGATACCATAACAGTGACGGCAGACACCATGGCGGGTGTTACATGTAAAGACAGAGCGGATAGTGACTTCTTCAACACCAGCTTTGACAATTTCACGTGCTAGGTCTTCTGAAATCAAGGTATCTGGACCAACGATGACTTCACCTGTTTCAGGGTGTTTAACAGATTTCTTGGTATAACGACCAGTCAAACGTTCTTCGAGTGGCTCGATCATTTCCTTACCATCAGTAATGGCACGGATCACAAGTCCACGGTCTGTTCCACAGTCGTCTTCACGGATAATCACGTCTTGGGCCACGTCAACCAAACGACGAGTCAAGTAACCTGAGTCGGCTGTCTTGAGGGCCGTATCGGTCATCCCTTTACGGGCACCGTGAGTTGAGAAGAACATTTCGAGTACTGACAAACCTTCGCGGAAGTTTGACAGGATTGGCAATTCCATGATCCGTCCATTTGGAGCGGCCATCAAACCACGCATACCGGCAAGTTGCGAGAAGTTTGAAATGTTACCACGGGCACCAGAGTCCATCATCATAACGATTGGGTTCTTCGGATCTTGGTTATCCACCAAGCGTTTTTCCAATTTTTCACGGGCTGCACGCCATTCAGCTGTAACGGCATTGTAGCGTTCGTCATCTGTGATCAAACCACGACGGAATTGTTTGGTGATTTGTTCCACACGTTTGTGAGATTCTTCAATGATTTCTGCCTTGTCTTCAACGACCGGAATATCGGCAATCCCCACTGTCAAACCAGCAAGGGTTGAATGATGGTAACCCAAGTCTTTCAAGCGGTCCAAGAAAGCAGACGTTTCAGTTGTACGGAAGCGTTTGAAGATTTCTGCGATGATATTTCCAAGATTTTTCTTCTTGAATGGAACGTTTAATTCCAATTTCTCAATCGCTGCTTTGACATCTTGACCAGGCTCCAAGAAGTACTTAGCTGGAACGCCTTCTGTCAAGTTGGCATTATTTGGCTCTTGAAGGTATGGAAGCTCTGCAGGCATGATATCGTTAAAGAGGATCTTACCAACAGTTGTCAAGAGAATCTTGTGTTGTTGCGCTTCTGTCCATGGTTTGTTCAAGCTATCTGTCGCAATTCCGACACGTGTATGCAAGTGAACATAGCCATTGCGAAGAGCCATGACCGCTTCATCACGGTCTTTAAAGACCATGCCTTCTCCTTCACGACCAGCTTCTTCCATAGTGAGGTAGTAGTTCCCCAATACCATATCCTGAGATGGGGTAACAACTGGTTTACCGTCTTTTGGATTCAAGATGTGCTCAGCAGCCAACATCAAGATGCGAGCTTCTGCTTGAGCTTCTTCTGAAAGCGGTACGTGGATGGCCATTTGGTCACCGTCAAAGTCGGCATTGTAGGCTTCACAGACAAGTGGGTGCAAGCGAAGGGCTTTCCCGTCAATCAAGACAGGTTCAAAAGCTTGGATCCCCAAACGGTGAAGGGTCGGTGCGCGGTTCAAGAGAACTGGGTGTTCTTTGATCACTTCTTCTAGGATATCCCAGATGCGTTCATCTCCACGTTCGACCAAGCGTTTTGCAGCTTTAACGTTTTGCACGATATCACGCGCAACGATTTCACGCATGACGAATGGTTTGAAGAGCTCGATCGCCATTTCACGTGGCACACCACATTGGTACATCTTAAGAGTTGGACCAACGGCGATAACGGAACGTCCTGAGAAGTCAACCCGTTTACCGAGCAAGTTTTGACGGAAGCGTCCTTGTTTCCCTTTGAGCATGTGGCTCAATGATTTCAGTGGACGGCTACCTGGTCCTGTGATCGGACGACCACGACGACCGTTATCGATCAAAGCATCAACGGCTTCTTGGAGCATCCGTTTTTCGTTTTGCACGATGATACCAGGGGCATTCAACTCAAGCAAACGTGCCAAACGGTTGTTCCGGTTGATTACACGGCGGTAAAGGTCGTTCAAGTCAGAGGCAGCAAAACGGCCACCATCCAATTGGACCATCGGACGAAGATCTGGTGGAATAACTGGAAGGATGTTGAGAACCATCCATTCTGGCTTGTTACCAGATTTGTAGAAGGCATCCAAGACATCCAAACGACGAACAGCCTTCACACGTTTTTGACCAGTTGCAGTCTTCAATTCTTCTTTCAAGAGAGCAATTTCAGCTTCCAAATCCACTTGTTTCAAGAGGTCTTGGATCGCTTCTGCACCCATCTTAGCTACAAAGGAACCTGGTCCGTATTCACGCAAGCGTTCACGGTATTCACGTTCTGTCATGATGGATTTGTGCTCAAGTGGTGTATCTTTTGGATCGATCACCACGTAAGCTGCGAAGTAAATGACTTCTTCAAGGGCACGAGGGCTCATATCCAAGGTCAATCCCATACGAGAAGGGATGCCTTTGAAGTACCAGATGTGTGATACAGGTGCTTTCAACTCGATGTGTCCCATACGTTCACGACGAACTTTCGCACGTGTTACTTCAACCCCACAGCGGTCACAAACGATCCCTTTGTAACGGATCCGCTTGTATTTCCCACACGCACATTCCCAGTCTTTTGTAGGTCCAAAGATGACTTCATCAAAGAGACCTTCACGTTCTGGTTTCAATGTACGGTAGTTGATTGTTTCAGGTTTCTTGACCTCTCCATAAGACCATGAACGGACCTTGCTTGGAGAAGCTAGGGTGATTTGCATACTTTTAAAACGATTTACATCAACCACTATTTCTTACCTTTCCTTGTTTTCATACTTGTTTCATTTGGATACAGCTTAGGTGGGGGAAGAAAGGAAACTTTCTTTCCCCTCCTCCTTGTGTCTATATCTTGTTATCGAATCATCCTGCTAGAAGCATTCGTTTCTCACAAGACAATCATTTTTACTGATTATTTTTCTGATTCTTCAGCATCAAAGGCTGCTTTTGCTTCCTTGGCTGCTTTTTCACGTGCTTTTTCAAGGTCATCCACATGAATCACATCATCGTCTTCCCCTTCATCGAGGTCACGAAGTTCCACTTCTTGATCATCTTCGTCCAAGACACGCATGTCAAGACCAAGAGATTGCAATTCTTTGACAAGAACGCGGAAGGATTCTGGTACACCTGGTTTTGGAATTGGTTTACCTTTGGTAATCGCTTCATAAGCTTTCAAACGTCCGTTGACATCATCTGACTTGTAAGTCAAGATTTCTTGAAGGACATTTGATGCACCATAAGCCTCAAGGGCCCACACTTCCATTTCCCCGAAACGTTGTCCACCAAACTGAGCTTTCCCTCCGAGTGGTTGTTGGGTAACCATTGAGTATGGTCCGACTGAACGGGCATGGAGTTTATCATCAACCATGTGGTGAAGCTTGATCATGTACATGACACCGACAGAGACACGGTTGTCAAATGGCTCACCTGTACGTCCATCGTAAAGGATTGTCTTAGCATCGCTATCCATACCTGCTTCACGAACAGTATCCCAGAGATCTTCTGAGCTTGCTCCATCAAAGACTGGTGTTGCGATGTGAATACCCAAGTTACGAGCGGCCATACCAAGGTGAAGTTCCATAACCTGACCGATATTCATACGTGATGGCACCCCAAGAGGGTTCAACATGATATCAACTGGTGTACCGTCTGGAAGGTAAGGCATATCTTCAACTGGAACAATACGAGACACAACCCCTTTGTTTCCGTGACGACCGGCCATCTTATCTCCAACGCGGATCTTACGTTTTTGTGCGATGTAAACACGAACCAACATGTTGACACCAGATTGCAATTCATCTCCGTTTGCACGCGTAAAGATCTTAACATCGCGAACGACTCCATCTCCACCGTGAGGTACACGAAGAGAAGTATCCCGCACTTCACGAGATTTATCTCCAAAGATCGCGTGAAGGAGACGTTCTTCAGCAGAAAGGTCTTTTTCACCCTTCGGTGTTACCTTACCGACAAGGATATCGCCTTCTTTTACTTCTGCACCAATACGGATAATACCTGTTTCATCCAAGTCACGAAGAGCATCTTCACCGACGTTTGGAATTTCACGGGTAATTTCTTCAGGGCCTAACTTGGTATCGCGTGTTTCTGATTCGAATTCTTCCAAGTGAACAGATGTGTAGACATCTTCTTTCACCAAGCGTTCGCTCATGATAACGGCATCCTCGAAGTTATACCCTTCCCATGTCATATAAGCGACGATTGGGTTTTGACCAAGGGCCATTTCCCCTTTTTCCATCGATGGACCGTCAGCGATAAAGTCGCCTTTTTCAACGACATCGCCAACTTTTACAAGGGTACGTTGGTTGTAAGCCGTACCTGAGTTTGAACGACGGAATTTTTGGATATGATAAACATCAAGAGATCCATCTTCCCGACGAACTTCTACCTTGTCTGCATCTGCATAAGTAACTTTACCATCGTGTTGAGCAATGACTGCAGCTCCTGAGTCATGGGCAGCTTGGTATTCCATACCAGTACCCACATAAGGGGCTTTTGGATCGATCAATGGCACAGCCTGACGTTGCATGTTGGCACCCATGAGGGCACGGTTGGAGTCATCGTTTTCCAAGAAAGGAATACATGCTGTCGCAACAGCAACTACTTGTTTTGGAGATACGTCCATGTAGTCGACTTGATCAGATGGGAATTCTTGGTTGTTACCACGGTGACGTCCCATAACGATTGGCTCAGCAAAGCCACCTTTTTCGTTCAACTTAGAGTTGGCCTGAGCAACGATGTACTCATCTTCTTCATCGGCTGTCAACCAAACGATTTCGTTGGTCACTACACCTTTTTCACGGTCCACTTTACGGTATGGTGTTTGGATGAAACCATATTTGTTCAAGTGTCCATAAGATGACAAGTTGTTGATCAAACCGATGTTTGGTCCTTCAGGTGTTTCGATTGGACACATACGACCATAGTGGGTATAGTGCACGTCACGCACTTCATATCCGGCACGGTCACGTGTCAAACCACCAGGCCCTAAGGCAGACAAACGACGTTTGTGAGACAACTCAGAAAGTGGGTTGTGTTGGTCCATGAACTGTGACAACTGTGAAGAACCAAAGAATTCTTTGATCGCTGCAGTTACTGGACGAATGTTAATAATTTGTTGTGGTGTCAAGACATCGTTATCTTGTACAGACATGCGTTCGCGAACGTTTCGTTCCATCCGTGAAAGTCCAAGACGCACTTGATTGGCAAGCAATTCACCAACGGCACGAATCCGACGGTTTCCAAGGTGGTCGATATCATCCACACGGCCAAGACCTTCTGCAAGGTTCAAGAAATAGCTCATTTCTGCCAAGATATCTGCTGGAGTTACGATGCGTACTTTGTCAGATGGATTAGCATTTCCGATGATGGTGACAACACGGTCTGGATCTGTTGGAGCGACAACTTTGAATTTTTGCAACTCTACCGGCTCTGTCAAAACAGCAGCATCATTTGGAATGTAGGTGATTTTGTTCAAACCGTTATCCAATTGTTCTGAGATGCTGTCGATCACATCGCGCGTCATGACAGTACCAGCTTCTACAAGGATTTCCCCTGTTTCAGCATCTACCAATGGTTCTGCGATTGTTTGGTTCAACAAGCGGTTCTTGATATTGAGTTTCTTGTTGATCTTGTAGCGACCAACTGGTGCCAAGTCATAACGACGTGGATCAAAGAAACGGGCTACCAACAAGCTACGTGAGCTTTCCGCTGTTTTTGGTTCACCTGGACGAAGACGCTCGTAGATTTCTTTGAGGGCTTCATCTGTCCGTGAATCCATTGGATTTTTGTGGATATCTTTTTCAATGGTATTGCGAACCAATTCGCTGTCCCCAAAGATATCGATGATTTCATCATCTCCAGAGAATCCAAGAGCACGCACAAGAGTTGTAAATGGAATCTTACGTGTGCGGTCGATGCGCGTGTAAGCAATGTCTTTTGAGTCAGTTTCAAGCTCTAACCAAGCCCCACGGTTAGGGATAACAGTTGATCCATAACCTACCTTACCATTCTTGTCCACCTTATCATTGAAGTAGACACCTGGTGAGCGGACCAACTGAGATACGATAATCCGTTCTCCACCATTGATGATGAAGGTTCCCATCTCCGTCATGATTGGGAAATCACCAAAGAAAACTTCTTGGGTCTTGATTTCACCTGTTTCTTTGTTGACCAAACGGAAGGTCACAAAGATTGGTGCTGAGTAGCTGGCATCGTGGATTCGCGCTTCTTCAAGCGAATACTTAGGTTCGCGGATTTCATAACCCACAAATTCCAATTCCATTGTATCCGTGAAGTTTGAGATGGGAAGCACATCTTCAAATACTTCCTTCAAGCCATGATCCAAGAAATCTTTGAATGAGTCTGTCTGGATTTCAATCAAGTTTGGTAAATCAAGAACCTCTTTGATTCTTGAAAAACTACGACGGGTCCGATGTTTCCCGTATTGAACGTCATGTCCTGCCAAAGTTTTTAGCTCCTTTTTCCATACTAGGATAGCTTGGTAAAATGACTTTCACCACCTATCCGGTTTTAACTACAATTGTGTGATTTGCATCACGTGAAGAGCTGTCTCTTCACCTCATTCGTCGCTTTTTGTAATTTTTAGAAAAATTAAATTTGTGTAACAAACTAGGATTTTTCTGAAAAATAGGCACAAAAAGAGCAGCTAAATCGACTTATTCAAGTAAGATTTAACTGCTGTAAGCTCTTATTTGGACAATATTTCAAATAAAGCACACGACAAATTAGTTATCACTATTATACCGTTTTTTGCTCCAAAAATCAAGGCTTTCTCTAGGTTTTCTACTGGATCAGACTAGCGTCGATTGCCACGATTTGAGCTGTTTCGATTTGAACTATTGCTTGATGAACTATTGGTTGTCGAATTGTTCTTATTATTCGACTGATTTCCACTGCTATTACCCAGAATCGCTGCCCAAGCACTTTGATAATCGCTATCCGATCCCCCGATGGCAAAGTGGTATTGAGTAGTTGGCGCTCCGTTTTTAGCCCAAAGACTCGTCACCGTTTGACCGCTCACATCGATATCCCGGCCATTGACATTGACGCGGCCCGGTCTTTCACCCGTCGATTTGAGCACTTCAGAACGGATCACACTCTTATCGAGAGTGAATTTATCCTGAATTCCAAAGAGACTTGGATCTGCTTGGTAGATCGCATTCGCTAACTGCGCCATGTATTGGGCATTGTTGTTGTATCCAGTCAAGGTCTGCATGGAAGCATTGTTGTCATGGCCAATCCAACCTCCTAAAGAAACATTAGGGGTGGACAACATGAGCCACATATCTCCATTTGAGTTAGTGGTACCAGTTTTTCCAATCCAGTCTGCACCTGCCAGCGTTGGGTTGACTTGGCTAATCCGTGACTTAAAGGTCGTTGTTGCACCAGACGTAATAACCCCGCGCAAGAGATCCTGCATAATCGTTGCCGTTGCTGGAGAGTAAACACGAACAGGATCTGCCTCGTGCTTGTAAACTACATCTCCATCTCGATCAATGATTTGCTCTACCATGTAGCGTTTGAGGTAGTTCCCATTGTTAGCAATGGTTTGGAAACCATTGGTATGTTGGGCAACAGTGACCTCAATTCCTCCCCCCATTGGCAGGCTTTCAATGCCATATTCAGGGATATCATAGCCCATTTTCTTCATGTAGGATGGGACATCCACACCCTTTTCACGAAGGGTCCGGTAAGTCCAGTAAGCTGGAATATTCCATGAGGTATTGAGGGCCTCACGGAGATCCATCATCGCTGTTCCTCGGCTATCCACGTGCATGATCGGCTCACCACTTGAGAAATTAGTCGGATAGTTAGAAAGGATGCTATTGCTTCCCATCAAGCCTTGGTCGATGGCAATCCCATAGGCCAACAGCGGCTTGATAGTAGACCCTGGGGAACGCTCTGTATCAAAGGCATGGTTGTTTTGGTTGCCGTCAAAATTCCGTCCACCGATAAATCCTAAAACGGCACCCGTTCGGTTGTCCATAAGGACATTCCCAACTTCTACAAGACCCGTCCCATCATCCAAGACACTTCCAAAGTTTGCTACTGCGGCCTGCATCGCATTGTGAACCGGTTTGTTAATCGTGGTTTGAATGGTGTAGCCACCTTCGCGCAACTCGCTCTCCGCTAATTCTTGATAAGCCTTGACGGTTTCATTATTTTTCAAGTCTTGCTTGGTGACATTGTCTCGCTTGATCAAGTAATCATACATGGCCTCTTTTGCTTCTGCCATGGCTTGGAAGTAGAGGTAGTCATGCGGTGTTTTCTCGATGCCATCTGGAGCGATGAAGTCTTTGGTCAAGTCGTACTGGGCATAGGTCTCGTAGTCTTTTTTCGACAAGGCTCCTGTCCGGTACATATTGAATAAAACGTCTTTGGCACGCGCCAGACCTAACTCGAGGTTCTCCTTGCTCTTTAAGCTACCGTCTGCAGCATAAGGAGAGTAGACAATCGGACTTTGTGGCAAGCCAGCGATAAAGGCCGCTTGTGGAACGGATAAGTCTTTCGCAGAGACACCAAAGATCCCTTGAGCAGCGGCTTCCACACCCGCAATATTTTGTCCCCGATTGTTTCGTCCAAAAGGCGAAACATTTAAGTAGGTGGTTAGGATTTCATTTTTATCCATTCCCCGCTCTAAAGCCAAGGCATCGATAATCTCTGTCGCCTTACGAGTAAAGGTTGGAGCGTCTCCCACGACTTGCTGTTTGATCAACTGCTGGGTCAGGGTTGATCCCCCACTAGAGGAACCCACACCGGCTACGGATCCAAGTGTTGCCCGAAGAACGGCTTTAGGTACAACCCCCTTGTGGCTTTCAAAATTCTCATCCTCAGTAGCGATCACAGCCTTTTTGACATTGTCTGAAATGGCGTCTCCAGCTACTGGCGTGCGGATCAAATCACTGTCCACTTCTGCAATCAAGCTCTTATCTGAATAAGTCAGTTTTGAAACACTGCTGACGTTGCGGACCTGCTGGACCAATTCTTCTGTCTTTGGAACCTTGACATTGCTAAAGAGGCTCGCCGCATAACCAATCCCGATCCCTGCACCAAATAAAAAGAGGCACACGAACAGGGCGATCATGACATCCCACAAGAGTTTGAGGGTTCGCAAAAAGGTCGCAAAAATATCGCCGACAGACCAGCTACTTTCCTCATTTTTTTCCTTATTCGGAGTTTCTGTATACATCTTTGCAAAGAATTTTTGGACTTTCTTCCAAAACTCTTGCAGCTTCTCTTTTAATTGATTCACTGATTCTTTCTCCTTGTTCCCTATATTATAGCAGATTAGACCCTTTGTTTTCAATCACAAGAGCGTAGAAATCGTCACTCATTCTGCTTGGGTAAGGACAAGAAAATGATGGAAACCATTGCCATTTCCGTGGTTTATGGTAGAATAGAGAAATGAATAAACTTATAAAGGAGAAAAGATACATGCACATTTTTGATGAGCTAAAAGAGCGTGGTTTGGTATTTCAAACGACGGATGAAGAAGCCTTACGCAAAGCACTGGAAGAAGGTCAGGTTTCTTATTATACTGGTTATGATCCAACTGCTGACAGCCTTCACCTTGGTCACTTGGTTGCCATCTTGACTAGCCGTCGCCTTCAACTAGCAGGCCACAAACCTTATGCGCTCGTTGGCGGTGCGACTGGTCTCATTGGTGATCCGTCCTTCAAAGATGCTGAACGTAGTCTCCAAACAAAAGAAACTGTACAAGAATGGGTTCGCTCCATTCAAGGGCAATTGTCTCGTTTCCTCGATTTTGAAAATGGTGACAACAAAGCCGAAATGGTCAACAACTACGATTGGTTCGGAAGCATTAGCTTTATTGACTTCCTTCGTGATGTCGGAAAATACTTTACGGTCAATGCTATGATGAGTAAAGAATCTGTTAAAAAACGGATTGAGACAGGGATTTCTTACACGGAGTTTGCCTACCAAATCATGCAAGGCTATGACTTCTACGTCCTCAACCAAGAACACAATGTCACCCTTCAAATCGGTGGGTCTGACCAATGGGGAAACATGACAGCTGGTACTGAGTTGATGCGTCGTAAAGCAGATAAAACTGGTCATGTTATGACTGTTCCTTTGATCACAGATGCAACTGGTAAGAAATTCGGTAAATCAGAAGGCAATGCGGTCTGGCTCAATGCAGACAAAACATCTCCATACGAAATGTACCAATTCTGGATGAATGTGATGGATGCAGATGCTGTGCGCTTCTTGAAGATCTTCACTTTCTTGTCACTTGATGAGATTGAAGAGATCCGCAAACAGTTTGAGGCCGCTCCTCATGAACGCTTGGCTCAAAAGATCTTGGCGCGTGAAGTGGTTACCCTTGTCCACGGCGAAGAAGCCTACAAGGAAGCCCTCAACATCACAGAACAACTCTTTGCAGGAAACATCAAAAACCTTTCTGTCAAAGAACTCAAACAAGGCCTTCGTGGTGTGCCAAACTACCAGGTCCAAGCAGAAGACAACCTCAACATTGTTGAACTCTTGGTCACAGCTGGTGTGGTCAATTCTAAACGCCAAGCCCGCGAAGATGTTCAAAATGGAGCTATCTACGTCAACGGCGAACGCATCCAAGACCTTGACTATGTCTTGAGCGATAGCGATAAATTAGAAAATGAATTGACCGTTATCCGTCGCGGTAAGAAAAAATACTTTGTTTTGACTTATTAAGAAAGTAAAACCACGAAGTTTGGTATGAACTTCGTGGTTTTCTTATACACTTTTTTCTGGGACTATTTCCCTTTTCTGCGATGCAACAAAGCTTGGTTGATTCGTTGAGTTTTTTTATGGAGTTGCCAAATCTGGTACAGCCAGATCAGACCGTAAATGGCTAGAAAGATCAACCAAGGAATAGGACTCCGTAAGGCTGCCCCCCAGCCAAAAAATAAGTAGGTCAATGCTAAGATGGTAGCTGTCACAACTAAATGCAAGGCTACACGCAAACTATAGGTCAAAAACTCTTCTTCCTCAAGAATGAACGTCAAGACCCCCATTGTCCCACTCATCAAAAAGATCGCTAGGATGTTGCGGACATTTACAGCGGGATAGACGATGTTGGGATAGACATGGGATAATAACACCAAACACAAATAAAAGAAGGATCCTGTCCTCATACCAGATACAAAATAAGCTATAACTCGTTTCATCACTTTCTCCTATACCCCTAAATAATCCATCAAGGATTTGACATATTTCCGACTGACACTTGATTTTACTCCACGTGTCAGTTTAGCCATCATATTGCCTGAAAAACTATCCGATAGCGATTCCAAATGGTCGATATTCATCACCGCGTGGCGGGATATCTGTAAAAAATTACGACGATTAATCCGATGTTGAAAATTTGTCAAAGTATCTCTGACGGTAAACGTTTTGTCTGTCGTATAAATGGTTAGCTGATTCTTATCAATCTCGGCTAAAATAATGTCATCAATTTTCACCATGATCAAATGATCATCTGTTTTGATAGGAATCACTACTTGATTCACTGTCGAAAACTGTTCAAGATAGTCCATCACCTCTCGTGCTTGATCAGATAATTGCTTGGCTTGAATGACCACACAGGGGTCGTTTTCTGGGATATCCTGTTTTTCCTCAAAACGAATCTTCATTCCTACTCCAATTCTCACTTACTTTCTTTTACTCGATCTTTTTGCTAAGGAAATCCAAATCCCCAATGCTAGAAGAATACCACCTAACACTATAAGGTATGTTTGTTCCTTTGTCAATAAGGCTTGCCATTTGAGCTGAACACCCATTTTTTCTTGAAATTCTCGAAGAAGATCATCCCTCCCCTTAAAGGTTTCGCTCACTGCTTCTTTCATGAGTACTTGTCGATAAAGTGCAGCAATATAAGTTGCTGGAGTACATTCCATTAGTAGTTGTGCAAAATCAGGTAAAACACCTAAAGGTACATAAGTCCCTACCAAAAAACCAGAAGCTGTACCCACTATGGTCGAAAACTTCCCAAGACTGTCTACGGAATGGAAAAAATAAACAAAAATGGCATTCACTAAACTAGAAAGCAGGCTACTAAGCAACATGATGAGGAGTACCTCAGGTAATAGAGAAAGGGTTGGAACTTCTCTAAAATAGCCACACATCAGCACATACATAAGGGCCTGCATGAAAAAAGAGATGATGATTGCGCTCGTTAGATACGAAAATGGTAACCGCCACTTTCCTTGGTCCGATAAATAAAGATCCTGATCTACTTGATGTTCACGGTCCTTTACTAACTGAGTCAGGGCAGCCAGACTTGTCGTAATCCCTGTCACAGCCAGCGTCCCACTCATTAACCAATTATTTAACACAGGACCACTATTGGGGAGCTGAGCCCAAGCATCTGTTAGATTTTTTTGAAGAAAAATAATATAGAGAACAAAGGAAATCAAGGCTCCCAACAGGGAGAAGAAAACTCCTGAACGATTCCTAAAATACAATAAAAAATTTCGCTTTAGTAAGGCTAGCATTAGCGGACCTCTCTTCCTGTAAGTGCAATAAAGGCATCATCCATGGTCCCTGGACGAAACTCAAAATGGGCTAGATTATCTCTAACTTGCGCCAGATAATCAATGGCTTCCCTTTCACTCTTGGGTTGAAAAATATACTCCAATTGACTTTGTTGCTCTACTGACATTCCCGAAGATTTGAGACTTTCTATCTGCTGCATCTCCTTGAAACGAATCTTTAAGATATTAGTAGCATACTGACTCTTAATATCTAGTGCCGATCCTTGAGCAATCACTTCCCCATGGTCTACAATATAAATTTGATCAGCTTCATCTGCTTCGTCAAGATAATGCGTGGTCAAAACAACAGTCATTCCCTCTTCTCTCTGCAATTGATAGAGCAAATCCCAAATAGACTTCCGGGTTTGGATATCCAGACCTGTCGTTGGCTCATCTAAGAACAAAAGGTCTGGACTGTGTAGTAGAGCACGCGCAATGTCAACTCGACGCTTTTGGCCACCTGAAAGCGTTCCGTATTTCTGCTTTTGGAAAGCTGATAGGCCTAGCCGACCAATGAGATTAGACACACGATCGGGTTTTAAGCCTTTATACTGTTTCGCACGAATGGTCAGATTTTCCCTAACCGTTAGCATCTCATCTAAGACACTAGTCTGGAAGACCACACCAATTTTAGTACCTGGTTCATAGATGATTTCACCTTGCGTTGGTTGTTTCAAACCAATCAATATGGAAATCGTTGTTGATTTCCCCGCCCCATTTGGTCCTAGAATCGCATTAAAGGTTCCCTTTTCAAACTGTAAATGAATATTGTTTACGGCTAAATGATTTCCATATCGTTTACTGATGTTTTTAGCTTGTAATATCATGTTCTCTCTCCTTTTGATAGAACCAGTCTAACAAAAAAGCCATTTAAAAAACGGCTTTTGGGGATAAGTGGTCAAAATGAAGAGATGAGTGGCGAGATAGAAGAGATTAAAATAAGGAAATTAAATAAAGAGACTCAAGTTCCATTCAATACCGCGTAGATTCGTTAAAAAAGTGTGACTTAGTCCCATTAAAACATCGGTTGCTATCTAGAGGCTCTTTTGTTACACTACTAATATGAATACACCGATCAAACCAAAATTACAACGATTTCAAACAGCCACTGCTTTTGCCTGTCCCATCTGTCAACTGGACCTAGAACTTGTGGAGACCAGTTTTAAATGTCCCAAGGGCCATTCTTTTGATTTAGCGAAATTCGGCTATGTCAACCTAGCTCCTCAGATCAAACAATCGAAGGACTATGACAAAGAAAATTTCCAGAATCGCCAGCTAATCTTGGAAGCAGGTTTTTACGAGCCGATTCTAACAGCGATCGGACAAAAAATTCCGACCAGTGATGCCAGAATTCTAGATATCGGTTGCGGAGAAGGCTATTACTCCCGAAAACTACAAGAAGCCTATCCCAAGGCTACTTTCTATGCCTTTGATCTTTCCAAGGAATCTGTGCAACTAGCTGCCAAGAGTGACGCTAGCTGGAAGGTCAATTGGTTTGTAGGAGACTTGGCTCATCTACCCATTCAATCCAAGAGTATGGATGTCATTTTGGACATCTTCTCCCCGGCTAATTACGCTGAATTTGAGCGTGTCTTAAAAGCTGAAGGGGTCATCATTAAGGTCGTTCCAACCTCTTCTCATCTAAAAGAAATTCGTCAGTTGGCCCAAGATCAATTGACCAAGCAGTCCTACTCCAACCAGGAAATTTTGGAGCACTTTGAAGACCACTGCCAGATCCTCTCATCCGAAACGGTCAGCCTCACCAAGAGTTTAACTCCTGAAGAACGCCAGGCGCTCCTCGCCATGACCCCCCTTCTATTTCACGTTGACCAAGAAAAAATCGATTGGACCCAACTCAAAGAAATCACCATTGAAGCTGAGCTGCTAGTTGGGAAAATCAAGATACAAAGGACGTAGCGGATAAAGTCAAAATAGGGTATTCGACGAAGAATTATTAGATTCTAGGAGGATACATCTTTTTGATACAATCCGCAGTCCGTGTTCATTTCAATCAAGATACAAAGGACTTAAGATGAAAAGTAAAAAGGCTGAGACAAAGCGTCTCAGCCTTTTACTCATCTTCTGCATGCTCTGTCATGACTTGTAAGCGATAGGTTTTAGGCGATTTTCCACAGAGTTTACGGAAAACCTTGTAGAAATAGCCTACATTACTGTAACCGACTTTATAGCAGATATCTTCAATGCTGTCATTGGTCGATAAGAGGAGCTGCTGGGCAGCCTTAATCCGCTGTTTGTTGAGGAGTTCTGCGAAAGTCGCATTGGTTTCTCGTTTAATCAATTGTCCTAAATAGACTGGATTGATAAAGAGAGCCTGACTGATGTCCTTGAGTGACAGCTCTTTTTGGTAATCACGGCTAATCACTTGGAGGACACTCGCTACATTTTCATTCATCCGATAGTGGGATAAGAAACGGGACAACTCTTCCTGGATAAAGCCAATCATCTCGCTAAAGGTGGCAGCATCATGGACTTTCTTAACCACATCGGCCAAATCATCTCCTTGCAGGTATTCAAACAAATGAAAGACATCCATCAAAAATTGGATAAAGAGCTGCTTGGTCAGTGAAACCTTAGGTGTCTTCTCAAGGATCATTTTTTCTAACCAGTCCAGTTCTTCTAAGATCTGTTGGATATTTCCTTGCATGATCACCCGGTAGGCCGGTTCGTAGTAATGGAAGACCTCTTCATCTTGATTGAGAGGGATCGCCCCATAAAAGAGGCTCCGCTCTACTAGGTCCTTAAATTGATGAAAGTGCTCCTTATACGGAGGCTCAAAGGCCTTCTCAATCATGGCTTCTTCTTCTTGATCTGAGATAAAGAGTTGAAGATTTTGCCCTAGAACTTGGTAAGACGAGCTGATAAAGCCTTTTTTCTCCTTAGCAATCCCAATCCACAGTGAATTCCGACCTGCGATGTACCGACAAAACTCTTCCTCAGAGATGTCATCGTGAATCAAACGGTTGGCCAACTCTTGGCTTGGTTGCTGGATTTGGTTCCGAATTTTTTCTAGAATATTGCCCATCTCCACCTTATTGACAGGTTTGAGCAGGTAGTCTGCCACGCGCAAATTGAGGGCTGTCTTGACATATTCAAAATCCTGATAGCCTGACATAATGATAAAGGCAGCATCTGGGATCAAATCCTTCATCTCAGCAATCATCTGAAGTCCAGTTTTCCCAGGCATATTGACATCCGTGATCACCACATCTACCGGATACTCTCGCACATAATCAAGGGCCTGGTCTGCATCTTCTGCAGTTGCGACCACTTCCATATTCCAGTGGTCAAAGGGGATTAATTTTTTTAACCCTTCTGTAATCATATACTCATCGTCTACTAATAAGACTTTGTACATTCTGTCTCCTTTATTCATCTTGAATGGTTATCGTATAAGTCACTCCATGGTGAGGTTGGGAGAAGACTTGGATATGGTAGCGATCTCCAAAATAGAGCAGCAGGCGTTCATGGACATTGACAATTCCGATGGACTGCCGACCACTCTTTTCTTCGATTTCTGAGCGTGGATTGCGATTGGCTAGCATCTCTTGAATGCTTTCTAGCTGTTCTTCTTTCATCCCGCGCCCATTATCAGTGATCAAGATGATGACCTGCCCTTCTCCTTGCAAGACCTTGACACTGATCACATTGTCCTTGCGTTTATGGTCCACCCCATGCGCAAAATAGTTCTCGACCAAAGGCTGGATGGTGAATTTTGGAATCTTCATTTTTTCCAAACCTGGATCGATCTTAAAGCCATAGGCAATCGATTTGGGATAACGTACCATGCAGAGGTAGCTGTATTTGCGACAAAATTCGAGCTCATTTTCAACCGTCGTCACTCGCTCATCTGAGATATTATTGCGCAAGAGACTACTAAACTCATAGATAATATCACCCAATTCATCCTGCTCTTGCATGACGGCATACATCCGGATAAATTCCAGTGTATTGTACATGAAATGGGGATTGATCTGGGCTTGTAAGGCCCGCATATTGGCATCTTTTTGGCTGAGCTGCAACTGGTAGATATCCCGAATGTTCTTGTCCATATTGTCTAACATGGTATTGATCATATTACCAATGACCAAAAGTTCTTGGTCCTTCGTCGAAGTATCAATCCGACGTTCACTATCGCCTTGACTGATCTGATTCATGGTATCGACCAAGTCGAGGACTTGACGCCGGTAATTTTTGAAAATCTGCCGTAATAACAAGTACAGGATCAAGAAAATCAGGAAGGCAATGGAGAGAAAAGTGGTCAGGTTAGCTAGACCCTTCTTGACCAAATAACTTTCAGAAACGACGACATCCACCTTATAGCCATAGATCGTGCTACGAGTTTGCCATTTAACATCCTTTGATTGTCCTTTATCTCCTTCATGGTACATCTCTTTCCCAAAGGGAGTGAAGACTCGCACAGCGACCGGAAGATCGCCTCTAGCATTGTCAATTGCTGCCGTCAAAATTTCCTGGTCCAGAGTCATATAAGCAATCCCAACTCCAGCACCCGTAGTCGGATCTGTCAAAGGAACCGGAATGGCTGTCGCAGGAGCCTTGTAATGGTCCGCGGAAACTTGCTTACCCCCCTTCGATTGCCGGGTAGAGACAAATACTGTCTTGTAATCCGACAAGGTGACATCGATACCCTCGATGTTTTTATTGCTCAAATAGAGACTGTCAATATTCTTATGTAGGGACAATTGGATATAAGAAGGAAACTGGGCATTCAATCGCCAAGTCTCATACTCCGATGGTGACAAGGTAAAATAGCGATAAACCCCTTCTAATTTTGCAGGGTTTTCAACGAGACTACGCCCTTCTTGTGTGACCCGCTGATAAGAGGTCTCGAGATCCGTCACGACTTCAGTCAAGACCCGTTGGGCGATCCGATCGGCTTCAGCTTGCTGGTTTTTCCAAGAGATCCCCGCTACGACCAGGCCCATAATGGTCAAAATGACCACCATGACATAGGCGTAGAATTTTAAAAGCGTACTTAACCAGATTTTTTTCATCGTTAGGATACCAATTTTTCGTGGATGTTTTGATAAACAGGGTCAAAGATATCATTGACAAAGAAATGCCATACACCGATCAAGACAAAAAAGAGAAGGGCTGGCATATAATAGCTAATGACACCAAGTAGTGCTGTTCCAAGGATGAGCTTAAGAACTGGACGAATGTCCAGCAACATTCCGATCAAACTGAGCTTGATACTGTTGGCATAAGAGAGAGCAAAATGCACTTGCAATTTCAAATAAACGGCGTAAGCTAGAGGCGCAACCAAGAGGAAAACTAGATTAAACAGAAGAACCAAAATTTGGAAGAAATTTAAGTGAGGAATCTGGACCATGAGGTACATGCCATAGAGGAGGATTCCTTCAATGGCAAAGAAGGTGTAAAAAACTTGATTGGCCGGAACCAGATTTTCTTTGAAGAGTTCCCAAGCGCGTGACCAATGATAGTCCTTGTAGGTCATGCCATTTTCCGCATAGAGGCTCATGATAGTGGCACTGGCTGGTCCTACTCCTAGAAGGATGCCCCCACAGATCGTCAAGACCCCAAAAATCCCTGTTACCAGCATGGCAACATAGACTCTCGTAAAAATGAATTCAATGATTTTCCCCATCTTTCAGCCTCTTTTCCAATTAGTCATTCTATTATACCATAAAAATAAAACGCTTTCCTCATATTTGCATTAGTAAATTGAAATATTGATTTTCATTTACAGGATTCATTTTCATAAAGAAATAAAAAGGCTCTGGAGATCACCCCAAAGCCTTTTCGCACTACCTGTTCTTATTTTTTAGAAGCAAGGAATTCGTCGTATTGTTTTTGCATTTCATCAAGTACTTTTTGGTAAGCACCTTCTGATTTCAATTTTTCAAGCATCTTAGGAACTTCTACTTCAGGATCCACAGTACCAGTATTGATCGCACCTGCGAATTGGTTCAAAGTATTTGTAAGAGCAGTGATTTCTGATTTCACTTTGTCTGTGTTAAAGATGAAGCCAAGTGCTGGAGATTCTTTTGCAGTTTCCAAATCTTTCTTAGATTGTGCAATTTGTTCATCTGTTACGTTTTCGTTGATGTAAAGAATCCAGTTGTTACCAGTGTTCCATCCAGACATGTGAGTGTTTCCGTTGTAGCCATCCAAGACTTTGACACGGTTTTCTTTACCGGCAACTTTTTCCCAGTTCTTGCCTTCTGGTCCATAAACAAGGCCGTTCAAGAGTTCTGGATCAGTGTTCAAGAGGTTCAACACTTCCATGGCTTTTTCTTTGTTCTTAGAGTTGTTTGAGATAACAAAGTTAGCTACTTGAGTGGTGTTGTTTTTCTTGTACAGTTCAGTAAATGGTTTGATGTCGATCTTACGGTTTGCTACACGAGAAAGCAAGCTGTTACCGTAGTCAGCTGGTCCTACTGTTTCTTCACGAACCAACCATGTATCTTGAGAAAGATCATAACCAGTGTCGCTCGTTGCTACGTCTTTTGGAATGTATCCTGCTTCGTAGTATTTGTGAAGAGTCTTCAAGTTTTCTACATAACGAGGAATTGTGTAACGGTCAACGATCTTAGTAGTGTCACCTTTCAAGTCAACAACGAATGGAAGTCCATCAACAGCCACATAGTCGAAGTCATCTGAAGGTCCACCGTAGCTCTTGTTCATTGCAAATGGAACAACGTTTGGATCTTTTTCTTTGATAGCTTTCAAGACTGGTTCAAGAGAAGCATAGTCTTTGACGTTTGAAACGTCGATACCATATTTTTCAAGAAGTGGTCCGTTGAAGGCAAAGTTTTGAGAAGATGCAACGTTGGCTGCTACTGGAACAGCATAGATCTTGCCATTTACAGTGTTCCCTTTGATGTATGCTGGGTCAAGTGCTTTGTAAAGTTCTTTCCCTTCTTTCTTGTACAATTCTGTCAAGTCAGCATAGGCACCTTTTTGAGCATTGATAACGTAGTTGTTGGCAAAGGCAATATCATAGTTTTCACCAGATGAGATGATGACGTTCATTTTTTGTGCGTAGTCACCCCAACCAAGATATTGGATATCCAATTTTGCGCCAACTTTCTTTTCAATGATCTTGTTGGCATTTTTAAGAAGAACATCCAAGTTATCTGGTTTATCACCGATTTGGTACATCTTGATGATTGGTTTCCCGTCTTCAGTTGTTGCAGATTTCTTGTTGTTACCTGTAAGGCTTCCACAAGCAGCAAGAGTAGCTCCAAGAGCGATGACACTAGCAGATGCTAACGCATATTTTTTCCAATTTTTCATAAGAAAAATCTCCTTTATGTTATTTTCTTTTTAGACTAAGTTATGAGTTGAAAATCCTGTTGATTTTCAATGAACGATGTTATTCTTTCACACCACCGATGGTCAAGCCTTTTACAAAGTAGCGTTGGAAGAATGGATAGAGAATGGCGATTGGCACTGTTGCCACAACCACCATGGCCATACGTCCTGTTTCCCGTGGGATGGATTGTACAGCTCCTGCCAATTGGCCGGATACCCCGACGTTTTTAGCGATGTAATCCATATTGTTTTGGATTTGCATCAAGAGGTATTGCAATGGGTAAAGGTTGTCACTCTTAATATAGAGGAGGGCGTTGAACCAGTCGTTCCAGAATCCTAAAGCAGTGAACAAACTGATAGTCGCAATCCCTGGTAGAGACAATGGCAAGCAGATTTGGAAGAAGATCCGTGTTTCACTTGCCCCATCGATCCGAGCGGATTCAAGGATGGCTTCTGGAATGGTCCGTTTAAAGAAGGTCCGCATCAAGATGATGTTAAATGGACTGAGCAACATTGGGATAATCAAAGCCCCGATGGTATCACCTAACTGCAAGAGTTGAGTGGTCACAATGTAGCTTGGAACCAACCCTGCACTAAAGAGCATACTAAGGAGTGAAAATACGGTAAAGAACTTGCGGTATTTAAAGGTACTCCGTGAGATTGCGTAAGCATAAGTTGTGGTGATAAAGACATTACATGCTGTTCCCACAATGGTCACAAACAAGGTAATGAAGAGGGCTTGCAAGATTTTGTCTTTGAATTGTACCAAGAAGAGATAACCATCAAATCCAAATTTTGCTGGCCAGAATTGGAAGCCATGGACTGCCAAACTTTGTTCGTCTGTCAAAGAGATCATGACAACGAAGATGAAGGGAAGCACACAGGTCAAGCCGACCAAGGTCAACAACAAGGTAAAGAAGAAGTTGCTCTTCTTACTGAAAGAATGGATCCCGACATTATCAATTTTTTCTTTTTGAATGGTTGATTTTTTCATACGATCCTCCTTTCTAGAAGAGAGCGGCATTCTTATCAATGCGACGGGCAATGATATTTGAGATCAAAACAAGAACCAAACCGACTACCGATTGGTAAAGACCGGCTGCTGCTGTCATCCCGATATCCCCTGACTTGGTCAAACCGTTGTAGACATAAACATCAATAACGTTGGTTACGCTATAGAGCGCTCCAGCATTATGCGGGATTTGGTAGAAAAGACCGAAGTCTGCGCGGAAGATATTTCCGACTGCAAGAATGGTCAAAACTGTAATCAAGGAAGACAACTGAGGAATGGTGATGTTGCGAATGCGTTGCCACTTAGACGCACCATCCACGGTCGCTGCTTCATAGAAGGTTGGATCGATTCCCATGATGGTTGCATAGTACATGACACTGCTATAACCAAAGCCTTTCCAGATTCCTAAGAAGAGGAGAAGCGCTGGCCAGATCCACAATTCCGAATAGAAATTGATGGCTTTCATACCAAATGAAGCTAAGATGTGGTTGACCAATCCTTTGTCCACGTTAAGGAAGGCATCGGTGAAGAAGCTGATGATAACCCATGATAAGAAGTATGGGAAGAGCATGGAGGTTTGAAGCACCTTGACCACTCTTTTTGATCTCAACTCACTAAAGATGATGGCGATCCCAACGGAAACAATCAATCCTAAGAAGATGAATCCTAAGTTGTACAATACCGTGTTTCTTGTAATAATGTAGGCATCTTTGGAACTAAAGAGGAATTTGAAGTTGTCAAAGCCAACCCACTTACTCTTCATGACACTGTCAATGAAGCCCTCTCCCGTAATATGATAGTCCTTAAATGCTACGATATTCCCAAAAACCGGAATATAGAAGAATAAGATTAACCACGCTGCACCAGGTAAGACCATTAAAAGAAAAATGAAATTTTCTCTCAGAGTCCTTACAAACTTTTTCATTTAACTCCCCCCTTTGAGCCTTGAGCGTGTTTTTGCTTTGGTAGCGTTTGCAATACTTATTATAAGATAGCCATTTTCTCTTTTCAAACTCCTAATTATAGAAAAAATTCTACAAATTTATGACATAGCTTTAAAAAAGGAGTAGAAAAGGGCGATGGTAAACACAGCTCCTCTTCTACTCCTATCCACCGTAGATAAGACATCTGTCATCCAACTTGGCATTTTTTACGTTGTATAAATAGTTGATGCAGTCGCAATGGTATGCCACTGATTAGCCGTTGTGGCTGCGAAGTCCTTATCTCCGTAGAAATCGTTGAATGGCAAAATCTCTACTTCCAACTCATCAATCCGTGAGATGGAACCAGCTAGATAATCTTCAATGCGGCTTTCTGCGCGCTTGATTCGTTGCAAGAGTCCACCCATACGGATATCTAATGTATCCAAGCCAAAGACCTTGTTTTCTTTCAACCATTGCTGGCTAAAGAGCTTGTGGAAGGTTTCAATCTGGCTTCTGAGTTTTGGCAGTTCTTCTCTAGCGATTTGTTGCAAGCTCTCTTTATCACCTGCTTGATAGGCTTGACGAATGCGTCGGCCTACATCCACCTTGCTACTTAAAATGGCATTCAACTGTGCCTGAGTTTCGAAAAGATAAGCGTAGACTCCAGCTTTTTCTTTAATGTCAGTCAGAGTCTCAGCTGCCTGGGCAAAGTGAGGCTTGTCCTGTTCAGGAGTCATATGCTTATCAAGAATTGGGCAAAGAACATCCTGATAAAAGACATAGCGGTTGGGATTGATACCACTTAGATTTCCTGGTAGATCTGGTAAAAGATTGGCCAAATCCAGCTGCATGAAGTCCTCAACCGGTAGACCTGTATTGGTCTTGAAATGAGCTGACAAACGGTCTAAATCATTGCGGTAGCTGAGTTCTGCCCAGATTTGCAAGCTTGGCAGAATAGAGAACTGAGCTGTTTCACCACCATTGTCTCCCCAACCAGTCACAATGACTTCTTTGATCTGATTGGCACGGCAGGCTTTGTTTGCTTCGATAGCGATGAGACGACTGAAATGGTTGTGTGGTGTGAAACCAATCCACTTCCAAGCACCACCTGCAAAGGCAATATCCTGGCTAATCTTGTGGTGATTACCGAAGTTACGGTTGTATTTTTCTTCGCTATCCTGATAATAATCCCAGTAAACCAAGGTCACACGGTCTTTAAGGCGGTCTAAGTAAACACGAGTTTCTTCTGGAATTTCGACATCACGGTCGTACTGGCCATCTGCTGACATGAGCTTGAAGAACATATCGCTCCACATCTGGCAGTGGAAACCATACTTGTCTGCAATATCCAGCACGCGCTCCAAATGTTGACACATGAGGAGGCTACGGTCCACAACACCGTTTAAGATGAGGTAGCGTCCCAAACCAACCAAGTGGGCTTCATCCATGCCAATATTGACCTTGCGTGTCTGCAGTTTAGACAGAGTGGCAAACATGCCGTCGATTAGGTCGTAAACTTTTTCTTCACCGATGAGGAGAATGTCCTCTACATCACGAAGTTGCTGGACTTCTTTGACACCCCATTTGACAAAGGCTGATAAGTGAGCCAAGGTCTGGATACATGGTACAAAGGTCATATCAAACTGCTGGGCGTAAGCTTCGATTTCCTGTAATTCTTCAGCAGCATAAGCGCCACGGAAATAGCCAAAGTAAGGTTGCCCTTCAATCTGATAGGTATCTTCCATATAAAGCTCAAAGGTTGAATAACCCATGAGAGCTAAGACTTCAATCATCTGCTTGGCAGATGCAACATTTAGAACTGCATTTCGCGAACAGTCAGCCATGTAGGCTAAATCTTCATAAGCCGCTTGTTCTTCAATCTCTACCTTAGTCCCTTCTTCTAAAGCTGTTGCGAGAACAGATAAGGCGCGATAGAGTTGGTGAGGTTTGCGATAAGTCAATTGATATTCTCCACCCTCACCTTTGATAGAGATAGAAGCTTGGTCAGACTGGGTGACCGCCACTTCTACATCTGGTAGAGAAATGTGCTTTTTTAATGCTTCGATAGCTTGGGCTTGTTTGGAACTAAGTCCTGTAAAAGTTACCATTGGTTTTCCTCCTGTAACCAATTGACAAGGGCACCGTAGAGATTGGCATCTGCCTGATAGGTGCAAGCTTGGATCACTGGCGCAATTGTATACTCTTCATATCTTTCCACAAAGACGTCTACCGCTTTTTGCACCCCTTTGATAAAATCTGGGTTCTGACTGATAGAGCCACCGAGGCTAATGACATCTGGGTCGATTAGGTACTGAATATTGAGGAGCCCTTGAGCTAGATTTCGATTCATCCGCTCAATGGCTTCTTGGCAAAGGGCATTGCCTGCTGCAGCCTCTTGATAAACCTTACGGCCATCCCAGTCTGACTGACCTGATTTTTCAATCACATAACGAACCATGTTTCCTGTAGAAGCTAATTGTGACCAGTTATTGAGTTTTTCTGCTGGTTCGATGGTTGTCATGTAACCAAACTCTCCACCCAAACCATGGCGACCACGGTGAAGCTTACCATTGATAATCATAGCCCCACCAATTCCTGTGCCAATGACAACACAGGCTGCATTTTCAATCTCAGGATGCGCCAGCAATTCACTCAGTCCAACACAGTTGGCATCATTTTCTAAATGGACAGGGAGCTTATGATGAGCAAGCGCCTCATACCAAGAAAAACCATGGATATAAGGAATGGCACTGATCCCCTCAATCACCCCGGTTTCTTGATGAACGGCTCCTGGGACACTTATGGCAATCCCACGGTAGTCACGTTCTGACAAGCGTTGGTCCAACCAAGCCAGCAAATCCTCTAGAGTTTTTGGCGTTGGGGTGCTGGCCTTATCTAAAATCTTTCCATCAGGAGTGAGACTAGCAAACTTAATCCCAGTCCCTCCGATATCAATCGTTGCAATGGTCATTGCTTTCACCTGCAAAAAGGAGCGAGAAAAGCAGTCGGTTCTTACTTTTTTCGCTCCTCCTTTCTGTTTATGTTTACTTTTTGAAATTAAATTTCTTCTTTTTTGATCAATTCTGTTCGAATTTCCTGTGGTGCCAATAGTCCTGAGTGGACCGGATACGGTTGCTCCAGAAGATCGACAACCGTTTGTTGCCCTTCTGACACGCGCACATTTTCTTGGCTCATATTGTAATAGCGAAGGATGTAACCTTCTTCATTTTCTGCTACCTTAAAGGCTGTTGGACATACTTGTGGCAAGTTCAGTGCCGGATGGTTAAAGAGACTTCCCGTTGCTGCAACGCTACCCTCTTGTTTTGCAACTTGAAGATCTGTAAATGGTACCTGGAAGGCTTTGGCACGACGGAAAGCTGAGAAGCGGCCCTGAGCTTGATGGCATTCCACTGCATATTCCACCTCAAAGGCCCGCAAGCATTGTGCTTCTGGTGTTGGGAAATAGCCCCAGTCACCGAGTTCTCCTGAAGCACGAAGAAGTGTTACAGCTATTGTGTCGTCTCCAAGGATTTCATATTCGTTCAATCCTTTGTTAGCTACTGTCACTCCTTTGACATCATCATACAAGCTGACAAAGGCTTGTTGGTGTTGAGGATTTTCAGGATTTTTCCAAGAAGCGGCTGGTTTATTTGGCCGTGTCACCACCTCATAAATGCTTTCCGAGTCGTTGCTTGGACGCGTATTGTGAGTCTTAACCAAGAGGCGGATACGGTGATCCTTGGCTGTATTGGTGAAGCGCGTCTTGAAGCGAATTTGCGGATCATCTACAAAGATGATCATCTCCGTTTCAAGAGGGATGGTTGTCAGCTCTTCTGAGCGACCTGCATCTCGTCTCATGAACTCGATAATCCCTCTTTGCTCCGCATCCAATTGTTCATCTGCGCTGACTGGAATGGTCAAGTCATGCTTGAGCAAGATTTTGGCATAGCGAGCATTGTTTTCCAAGACCTCATAAGCTGTTAAGTCCGCATAGATTGGCTCTGTCCCTTTTGGTTGGAAGTAGATATATTCATTTCCGATATCACCGCGGTCTTCGAAGCGAAGGAAATCCTCATAAGCCTCATTGGTCGTTTTATCATAGAGGGTCAAACCTTCATCGATACTAAGGGTTACAAATGGTGTATCGATCACCCCATTTTGGAACAGACCATCATGATGAGGTGCTTTACCTTCTAAGAGCTGGAAGGTCGTCCAAGACAAGGCTGCCAAATGAACCGGAACCGTCACGCGCACTTGACGTGCAATATAGGGTTGGCGGAATTTATCCTTAGGCAAGGTATAGCCAAAGCTTGCTCCCAAGTCTTCAATCTCAGCTTCTACAAGATGACCGTCTAAATCTTCTACATGATAGTCTGGCAAGGTCAAAGCTGCCATTTTCTTGAAGCCTTCTGTAGGATGCAACTCCTTAAATGGACAAACCGCTACATCGACGATCGTGCTGACGGTATCCACCTTATCATGCAAGCCTGTATTGATGACCGTAAAGAGATGCTCACTCTGGGCTTTTTGAGTCGCTAGTTTACCCTTCCATTCGTTCAGAAGGTTGGTCTTGACAAAGTTTCCAACTTGATTGACCTTGGCAAAACGAACTTCCATTTCGCGGTGAACATCATCCACGCTACATCCACAAATACTATCGTGTGGCGCATTTTGCAAGAGCGTCTTCCAGGCATAGGTCAACTGATCCTTGTGGTGATGTCCACCAGTGATGATGGTCAAAGGTTCGACCACTTGCTCGAGTAAGTTGCTATTTTCTTGGAAGGCTTGTTTGAGATAAATCCGAGAAGAAGATGTATTTGCCAGTGTGTACCAACCATCGGTTTCCTGGCTGGTCAATTCTCCTGTAACGGTTGATAATTGTTCAGGGAGCGCACTTTCCACTGCTTGCACGTAGTCATCAAAAGAACTGTGAATAAAGGTCACGTCAGGAAAGAGTTCGTTGGCCACACGAATGGCTTCACTCAAGTTTCGTTGAACCGGTTGGTGGTCACAACCATTCATCATCAACCATTGGTTGGTCGATGCATAGTCACGAACATCTGCCAATTTTTGTTTCCAGAAAGCCAAAGCTTCATCTTTATCCACTGGAATTTCATTTCCGTTACTGTACCAGTTGGCAAAAAGAATACCCAGCACACGGCTACCATCCGCCCCTTGCCAGTACATTTCAGAAAATTGAGAGGTGAATTGCTCATCTCCAAGAACTTGGTTGTCAAATCCAATTGGCTTGACACCACGCCCAAAGGCCGCTACGTGAATCCCTGATTTTTGAAGGATTTGAGGAGCTTGCCCCATATTTCCAAAGGTGTCTGGGAAGTAACCGATCTGAGTAGATTTGCCCCATTTGGCACATTCAGCTTGTCCAATCAAGGTATTGCGAACATTGGCTTCACTGGAAATCAAGTAATCATCCTGCAAGATATAGAAAGGACCAATCTTGAGCTTGCCTTCGTCGATATAACGCTGCACCTTGTCACGGTTTTCAGGGCGAATTTCTAAATAGTCATCAAGGACGATCGTTTGGCCATCCAAGTGGAAGCTCTTGAATTCAGGATCATTTTCAAAAAGATCAAACAGATTGTCAAACAGTTCCACCAATTGCATGCGGTGGCTTTCAAAAGGTAGATACCACTCACGATCCCAGTGGCTGTGAGAGATGATATGTACAACAACATTTTCCATGAGTAAAACCTCATTCTAACTTAAATTTAAAAATATTTGTGATTCCTTAGAGGAATCTGTTGAGCGACAGCTCATTAGCGAATATCCAAGCAATCCAAGACCAACTCGCAGAACATCATGTTAGCCCAAGAGAACCATTCACGCGAGTATTTAGTCGGATCATCTACGTGGAAACTTTCGTGCATGACACCCGTGCCACCGTCGCAAGCAACCAACTGATCGAGCAAGAATTTCTTCTCTGCCTTGTCCGTCGTTGTCAATCCTTGGATCGACAGGGCAATCGGCCAGATATAGCGGTAGAAAGTATGAGAACTTCCTAGCCCACTAGCGTACTTTCCTTCATAGAAGTAAGGATTTTCAGGACTCAGAATGGTGCGACGAGTGGCTTGATAGACCTCATCGTTCACATCACAGTAACCAAGATAGGGAGCAGCTAACAAACTTGGTACGTTAGGATCATCCATGATGCTAGCATTTCCCAAACCGTCTACCTCAAAGGCATAGATTTTCTCGCCCTTGCTGTTGGTGGTGTAGGCGTAGTTTTCGATCCCATCTTGGATCTCAGCTTGCAGGCGTTTGGCATCAGCAATGATGCTTTCACTATCAGCTAGATTCAACTCTGCAAAGATTTCTTGCACATAACCCAAGACAACCACTGCAAACATATTGGATGGAATCAGATAGCTATACTGACAGCAGTCATCACTTGGACGAAAGGCTGACCAGGTCATCCCTGTCACGGCAAATTCTGGACCAAAGCCGTCATTCACTAACGTGTCTTCCTTACGATCCGTATCCCGAACAAAGCGATAAGGAGAGTTCTTGTGGTCTTGCTCCACCGTCCAGAGATGAAGGATCTCCTTGGTCGCCGTAACAAAAGTTTCATCAAACTGGCTAGTCTCACCAGTTTCTTTCCAAAGGAGATAAGCCAGTTGCAAGGGGTAACACAGCGAATCTACTTCATACTTGCGTTCCCAAATCCAGCCATTGAGATCTGTATGGTCGGTCTCGTGATGCCCCTTCCAGTTCTCTTCAATATTAAAAGAGTTAGCATAGGGATCTTTGAGGATCAAAGTCATCTGACGTTTGACCAAACCTGCAATGGTCTGACGCAAGAGAGGATCTCTTTTAGCCACATGAAGATAAGGTCTCAATTGAGCCGTTGAGTCACGCAACCACATAGCTGGGATATCCCCAGTCAGCACAAAGGTCGAGCCATCTTCTAAGATTTCAACTGTATTGTCTAAAGTGTCTGTGTAGCAACGTTCAAAGACATCCACCCACTCAGGGTACTCCTTGGCACGTTCTGCTACTTGGTCCAGCCATTCTCGCACAATTTCTTTTGAATAGGTCATTTATTTTCCTCACACGTATCGATTCTTTCCTATTCAGTATAAAAGATTTCAAAAGGGAAATACATACGCAAACTATAGCCCTTTTTCTACAAAATTTTCCATTTGATAAAAACGCTATCATATTTGACAACGCTTTGATACAATGAAGAAAATACCACTGCATGTTCCAAGAAAAACACAGACCATTTAAGGTTGATGAAGAAAAAGGAGACCAGATGCACACAACTTGCCAGACCATCGATACCCGCTGGGGAAGTGATAATCATCCCCACTATTCGCACGGAAACACCCTCCCTTATACCGGAGTCCCTTTTGGAATGAATTACTTTCTTCCCCAGACGACACACGAACAAGGAGCTTGGGTTTTCAACCCTAATCTCCCTATTTTTCAGGGCTTTCGCCTCACCCACCAGCCTAGTCCCTGGATCGGAGACTACGCTTGGTGCCTCATCACGCCCATCACAGGAGAAGTTACAAGTTCCGACCTCTTCCGTCGCCAAAGCAGTTATTCGATCAAAGAAGCTCTTTTTCAGCCCCACTTTCTCCGTATTTTTTCGGAACGTTATCAGATTCAAAGCGAGCTGGTTCCAAGCCGCTACGGGGCTGTCCTGCGCTTTCAAGCGCCAGAAAAATTGACTCTCTGCTTTCATGCAGCAAATGAACTAGAGGACTTGACCCTTACAGACCACACCTGTCACTTCCGCATTCTGGATCAGGCCCATACCGCAGATACTTCCTACTCTTTCTATCTCCAGTGGCAATTTAGCCAGCCAATCGAGACTGTCACTCACATCGATCAGGACCTTTTTCTCACCTTTTCTAGCAATGAAGTGACCGTCCAATTAGGAAGCTCTTATCTGTCCCAAGACATGGCTCACAGACATCTTCCCAACCTTCCCTTAGAGGAAGCTAAAAAAGAAGCAGCCGATCAATGGAATCAGCTACTAAAGCGAATTGAAGTGAAAGATAACGGAGGATGTGATCAAGCCTTTTTCGACCACTGCCTGTACCGACTCCTCCTTTTCCCTCAAACTTTTTATGAAACAGATACCGAGGGAAATGACTGGCATCTAGATGTCACCCATAATGAAATTAAACCAGGAAAAGCCTACACCAATATCGGATTTTGGGATCTCTTTCGGACCTCTTTTCCGCTCTATAGCCTTGTCTACCCCGATTACTACCGTCACTTCCTCGAAGGATTTTTAAATACTTACCAGGATACTGGTTTTCTACCAAAATGGTTGGCCCCAGATGAACGAGGGATGATGCCAGGCACTCTCATCGATGGAGTCTTTGCGGATGCTGTCACAAAAGGGATCGCACCAGACCTACATGAAAACATGCTCACAGCCATGCTCCAGACAGCCCAAAAAACAGATCCCATGCAACATTTTGGTCGCCATGGCAATGAAGCCTACAAAGTACTTGGCTACCTACCCGATGATTTTCACGAAAGTGTGAGCCACAGCCTAGATTATGCTTACAGTGATTTTTGCATTGCTACCGTTGCCAAGCAATTGGGGCATGCAGAAACAGCCGCTCGGTATGCTACTTCCAGCCTCTCCTACCGAACATTGTACGATGCCCAAACGGGTTTCATGAGAGCGCGATCCACCAATGGAAACTTTAAAGAGCCCTTCTCTCCTACCAGCTGGGGAGAAGATTATGCAGAATGCTCTGCAACCCAGGCTACTTTTGGAGCCTTACACGACCTCTCCGGCCTAATAGAGCTGATGGGCGGAAAAAAAGTCTTCACCCAACGACTGCTGGATCTGGCCAATCAAAGACCTCAATTTGACGTAAGAGGATATGGCTATGAAATCCACGAAATGAGTGAAATGGCCCAGGCTCCATTTGGGCAGATTGCCATCTCCAATCAGCCTAGCTTTCACATTCCCTATCTCTTCCGCCATAGTCTTCACCCCGATTATACCAATCTTCTTATCCACCAGATCCGTTCCCAAGCTTTCCATCAAGATTTCCAAGCCTATCCAGGTGATGAGGACAACGGTAGCCTATCTGCTTGGTACATCTGGTCGGTCCTTGGACTCTACCCAACCTGTCCAGGAAAACCAATCTATGATCTAGGGCTCCCTCTCTTTAAAGAAGTTCTTCTCCATCTTCCAAACCATGAGCTCAAAATTTGCGCTAACTCCCATACTACAGGTGCCTATTTTATCCAAAAAGCCCGATTAGATGGCAAAGAGCGGCAAGAGATTGCCCACCAAGATCTCCTTGAAGCCCAGCTGCTTCAGTTCGATCTTTCTTGGCTCCCCCCACATCCATAAAAAAAGTCGTCTGAAAGCAGACGACTTTTTTCTATTATTCATCTCCTACATGATAGTAGATCGATCCTTGTTCCCCAAAACTAGCGATTCCAACACCAGACCACAAGCGGTTCTTAGAGGCATCGGATGTATCCTTAAAAACAACTTGCCCTTGATCATCGACCTGATCACCAATGGTTACTCCTGCAGGGATATACTCCAACAAGAAACCACCATCACGACCACCATAGATCCCTTCTGAGGCTGTCCCATAATCCGTCAAAGAAGCACCATAGCCCTCCAACTCTTGTGAAACCAACCCTTTGTCGTTAAAGACCAGCTTGTTTCCTTTATCATCTTGCCAGACACCAGCAATACTGCTGTAATCCCCATTAGCAATAGCCTCAAGATCCATTTTCTTCACTTCTTTTTTCTCTTCTTTTTTTTCTTTCTCCTTCACTTCTGAACTAGAAGCATCCGTCTTTTTGACTTCAGAAGAGGTCGTCGTTTGACTAGAGGAGGCGGTTGATCTTTTGCTCGTTCTCTGTTGCGAACAAGCCACTAACAGGAGCACACTAAGAAAACTCACCAGAATTGCACCAACTTTTTTCATTAAAAATTCCCCATACATTTTTTTAGTTTAAAGCCCCTTCATTGTAACGTATTTTCAAACATTTGACAAGCTCTACTTCCTATTTCGGATCAAAAAAAGACCGGGATAATACATCCCAATCTCTCTTTGAATACTACTTTCAGTGAGCCAGCATTTCTTGTGCCACTTCTAAACCAGATAAGTTGGAAGGATAATAAGTTGGCCAATTTTCCAACTCATCATAAAGCGCTTCTTGACTCTTTCCTCCATGGAAAATGTGGAAGTGAGCTGCCTTTACCGGAGTGATTTCATGGTCACTAAATTGAACATATTTGAAGTCTCCCGCATCGCTTTCCTTGGCTTCAAAGAGATACCGAACACCACGATTCCCCTTCTTATAAGTCAAAATGTGCTTACCTACGTATTTATAGGCATATTTCTTAGAAGATCCTTTTTGATAAAACTCCATTGAATCCTTATCAATCTTAATCCGATCAATATCTGTTTGGTAACCCTTGGTATAATATTCCTTATACTCAGCAGCAGTCATGGTTGGATTTAATTTTGCCTTATAATCAAAGACCTGATCCAAAGTTCCATCTTGCAAGTATGGATAAACCGATTGCCAATCACCTGCATAATTTTCTAAGCTACGATCTTTGACTTGGTTATCCTCGAAATAGCCCTTTTGAACCGTCTTAGTTTCTTCCTCATGTTCCGGTTGAATATCCTTACCAGCTTGTGACGTTGTTTTCTCTAGCGCCTTTAGATTTTCCTTCATAACAGACACGTAGTCTTCGCCATCTTTCATTTCTTTCTCCGTCAGGCTTTCCAAAGGATTTAAGACAGCCAATTCGACACCAGCTTCAGAAGACAAGGTTTTCGCCAAGGATTTAGAAGCATTTTCCTCAAAGTAAATGACCTTGATCTCATTTTTCTTGATATACTCTGTCAATTCACGCAATCGTGCAGCAGAAGGCTCGCTATCAGGTGAAATCCCTGAAATGGCCACCTGGTTTAATCCATAATCCAAGGCCAAGTAACGGAAAGCCGCGTGTTGGGTCACGAAATTCTTTTGCTTCGCATCTTTCAATCCATCCTGATAAGCTTGATCCAAAGCCTGTAATTTCTTCAGATAGGCTTGGGCATTTTTCTCAAACGTCTTTTTCTTATCTGGATAAGCTGCGACCAACTGATCGCGAATCGACTCTACCATCTTCATGGCACGATGTGGAGAGAGCCAAAGGTGAGGATCATATTCATGATGGTGTTCTTCGCCCCCTTCGTGTTCATGTTCCTCTTCCAATCCAGGAAGCAAGACCATGCCCTTGGTGGCATCGATCACTTTGGTTTTCTTATCCTTCATTGATTTCAAAAGATTTGGAACCCACGTTTCCATGTTTTCATTCTCATAGACGAAAACATCCGAATCTTGAATCATAGCCCGCCCCTTAGCAGACAATTCATATTCATGAGGCTCTGATCCCGCTCCAATGAGCAGGTCTACCGTTCCTTCATCTCCGACAATATTTTTTGTAAAATCATAAACAGGATAAAAAGTGGTCATCACTTTTAATTTTCCATTTTGACTCTGACTTTTGCCACAAGCAGTCAAGATAAGGGCAAAAGCCACCAACAACATTAAACCTATTTTTTTAAATTTCATATTTACTTCCTCAAACGTGATCCAAGATTCACAAGCAAGAACAAGGCCACAAATAAAAGCGTGATGCTGGCACTCGCTGGTGTATCTGCAATATAAGACAAAATCAACCCACTAAACATCCCGATAAAGCCAATAATGACCGCAAGCAGCATGACCCCACGGAAGTTCTTCCCTAATTTCAGCGCAATACTAGCCGGTAAGACCATGATGGTTGAAACCAATAACGATCCTGCTGCAGGAATCATCAAGGCGATAGCAACCCCCGTTACCACATTAAATAAGATGGACATGGTCCGGACCGGAAGCCCATCCACAAAGGCCGTATCTTCATCAAAGGTCAAAATATACATAGGCCGCAAGAATAAGGCCGTCAGCACTAATACAACGAAAGCAATCACAAACAAGGCGATCACCTGTTCATCCGTAATGGTTAGGGTAGAACCAAACAAATACTGATCCAAGCTCATCGAGCTCTTCCCACCACCACGCATCAGTACCAAAGCTAGGGCAAGACCTGTGGACATTAAAATTGCCGTCCCGATCTCCATAAAGTCCTTAAATAAGGTCCGCAAATACTCAAGAAAAACCGCAGCAATAATGACAATGATCATGGTCGAGAGCGTTGGAGAGATCCCAAGGAAAAGCCCAAAAGCGACACCCGCAAGAGAGACGTGACTTAGCGTATCACTCATAAGACTCTGCCGTCTTAAAATCAAGAAAATCCCTAATACAGGAGAAAAAAGACTCATGGCAACCATAGCCAACAAGGCCCGTTGCATAAAATCATACTGGAATAAATCAAGCATGGTCACCCTCCCCTTCAGTATCATGGACATTAAAACATCTCCAAGGAGAGCTTTGGTCACGAACCAAATGAATATTCCGATCCGCAAATTGGTTAACCTCTTCAGGATCATGCGTAATCATCAAAACAGATTTTTGATGGTGATGCGCACTGTGATGCATCAACTCATAAAAATCACTCTTTGTCGTCGCATCCATCCCTGTCGTAGGTTCATCTAAAACAAAGATATCCGGATCTGAAGCAAACATCCTAGCAATGACAGCCCGCTGTTTCTGACCACCAGACAAAGAACCAATCGCCCGATCCTTGAACTCCAGCATCCCAACAGATTCTAAACTCTTCAGAATATGTTTTTCATCGTGCTCATTCAACTTTCGAAACCATCCTTTACGAGGGTACCGACCTGATTTCACAAATTCATAGACCGTACTTGGAAACCCTGCATTAAAACTAGCAATTTGTTGCGGCAAATAAGCAATCCTTAACTTCTTTCCCTTCACATTCGTCTTTGAAATCTCAACAGTCCCAACCTTGGGCTGTAAGATGCCAAGGCTAGCCTTAATCAAGGTTGACTTAGCAGCCCCATTCTCCCCGGTCAAGGTAACAAACTCCCCACTATCTAAGTAGTAATTGATCCCTTCCAGAACCGGTTCTCGATCATAATAGAACGATAAATTTGAAACCGTAATATACCTCAAACTATAACTCCTCTTCCAATAAATCTAAAAACCGCGAAATGACCCCTTGCTCATTCTTAGTAAACTTCGACAAAACATCCTCATAAGTGTGAAGGGTATGCAGATGGTGGTGCTGATGCTCTAAGGCAATCGGCTTACCAATCTCAGTTAAGCGGTAATAGAGAACCCGTGCATCATTTTCATCGCGATAAGTCTCCAGCATCCCCTGACTTAATAAGGGCTTCACAGCCTTCGTGATCGCTGCCTGACTAACATTCAATTTCTTTGCTAAGACAGAATTGGTTAGAGCTTCATCAGCAACCAGCATCAAAATATGTTCCTGAGTGTTGGTTAATGAAACACCACTTGTACAAGACCCAACTAAAATCTCATGTTGATTCTCAGATAATAATAAAATAGAATTTAAAAATCGATCGATTTTATTTGCAACTTCAGACAAAATAAACTCCTTCTAATTCACTAGCAGAAACTTTACCGGTTAATTATATCACAAAAAAGAAAAAAAATAAACAAAAAAAGGAGTAAAAACTCCTTTTATAATCTATACCGGCGGCCGGGGTCGAACCGGCACGTCCTTGCGGACACTGGATTTTGAGTTCTATGAATACACTTTTTAAATCTTATATCCTTGATTTAATAGGGTTTTGGGACTTTTGAATCTTGCAAAATAGACTCATTTTTCAAATTTTAGTAACTTTTTGGTAACACTCCATAACTTATCGTCCTAAGATCATCATCAGAGAATCTCGCTATCTTAATTATATTCTTCACTATTTTTAAAATAATTGCTATAATATAAGTCAATCATCAAAATGACTATTGATTGAAATTAATTTAAATAGAGAGGTGGCACTAGATATGATGGACTTTAATGTAGTATGTGATTTTAATGCACTTGTTTTTGCTGAAGAACATATAATTATTCATGCAGAAAGAGATAAAATTATGGCAGTATTATCTGAAATCAATAATTGGCATAACTGGCGTAATGGAATTTCAGAAATAAAATTATTAGCATCTCACATTCAAGAGGGGGCAAAATTTGAATGGAAATCAGGAGGTCTAAAATATAAATCCGAAATCCATACAGCTTCAGCTGCATGTTTTGGATGGACAGGTAATACAATAGGAGCTCATGCAATTCATAATTGGTATATAAAAAAATTATCAAATGGATCTTCTGAGGTTGTAGTTCAAGAGAGTTTAAGTGGCTGGTCTATCTTATTATTAAGGAAAATGATGAGACGTGAATTGCCTATCTTACTAAAAAAAGATCTTCAAGAGTTAAAATTTGCATGTGAAAATAAATTATAGAAGTAATTAGTTTTTTAAAAATGAATTTTAAATTTATTGACTGTATTAGCTAGAGTGATTGATTAGAGAGAGTCGATTTTGAGTCGGTTCTCTCTTTTTGTTAATGATAAATTGCAAGAATAAGTACAACATTTACTCAAACTCATCCACTAGAGCTTCACAAGCAGTTCTGTAAGCCAAATATTTTCGTTGTCGGTGATTGATATCATATAAGGGCTTGTTCAAAGCCTCATCAGAAGTTCTCTACCAGTGGATATCAGTCAAACTCTTTCCCCTTTCAACTATAAACAACCTTCATAAAATAAAATCACTCAACAAGAATATACTAATCTTTACCTATTGAAACTTAATCAAATAAACCATCAATCTGCATTAAAATAGTCAGAAACCTCTTTAAAAAGGGTATGCAATATTTCTTGCTCTTCTTCATCTAAATTATATTCAGAGACTAGCTCATCCAAATACTTAGGTAGAGTCGAATGGTTTTTAATTCCATTCATAACAATCGCAAATTTCAGATCGTCTAGTTCAGTTTTATTAAACCCTTTTAGCTTCTTCAAATCAATTCTAGTGATTGGATGTGGGACAACATCTAGAGTACTGTAAATCGTTTTTCCTAATAAGTAATCTGTCGTGGTATCAAATAATTTTGCTAATTTGACAACGGCTTCTAAATTAGGCTCTAAAGTTCCATTTTCCCAACGAGAATAAGTACCTTGTTGTACATCAATCATCTCAGAAACTTGTACTTGAGTTAACTTCTTACTCTTTCTCAGTTGCTTAAGACGATCTCCAAAAGAATTATTATTAAACATTGTTTCCTCTTCAATATTCGATTCTGTATATTTTAGCTTGACAAAATATTCTAAACGGTATAAAATAGAATTATTCCATAAGGAATATTTATTTTAAGATTAAATATTCCATTGAGAATATTATATCATAAAAGGAGGTAAAAGCGTATGTAACTAATAGTTCGATTTAAAAAATTTTAATAAAGGAGGTAAGATTCGACAAAATAAAAAAATCTTGAAACAAATGTGCCGTTCGTTCCAAGATCAAAACATATTATGTAACAATTATACCACAGAAAACTCTTCAGTTGCACAAGAAAATTTCGGAGGTTTCACAAAAAGATGACCAATAAAGAGTTAGTCAATCAAATTTCTGGCCTAAACTCTACCTCTACTCTTAAAAATTGGATTCAACTGATTAAAGAGATAAGTGGCAAGGAATTTAAAAAAATTAAAATTCCTATCAGTAGAAATCCAAGAACTCGTCAATTAAATTATACAGTTGCCTATGACTTTACAAACGAAGACCTTAGACAATTTCAAAAGTTAGCTAACCTAAAACTTGAAATAGGTCTAAAAGAGGCTATACAAGCCATATTTGGGAGTCTAGCAGACAATGAGCACGAATCCCTAAACCAAGTAATAGATGAGCTCTACGATGAACTGAGCGCCTTAAAACAGGAATTCAAGCGAGAAATACGGTTGATAAAAAATGAGAATGCCAGTCTAAAAAAGAAAATCCAAGATATTGAAGAGTCGATGCAAACCGGCTTACTAGGGTTTGTTCAGAAGAGGTCAAAAAATAGGTTCGGCTAATAGCGAGTTTTCGGCTGAGCCATGAGGCAGAAAGCCGAAAATGAGCGTAAATGCGGACGGACCATTTTTGACCGTTAGGGTGTGTAGTAACACCACCCTCTGCAAGTTAGGTGTATCATCGAAAGAATTCAGTATTATCAAGGGTTTTAGAGATTTTATGGGTGGCAAAATTAGGCAAAAAGTTGAATCAAAATCTATGGCAAAAAATGAACATTTACGTTCTGTATTTGACTGGATTCAAATTCAGTTTGATAAGACTGAATTTTCGCCAAGAGAAATAATCGAAGACATTCTATTTCTTGATTATGACCTATTTATAGAGAATAAAGGGAGCCTTAAATACTATAACTATGATAGCCAGCTTCATCATGGAAATATCCGTATCTACTATGGAGCGAAAGAGTCGTCCTACATGCTTGTCATGTCAGGACAGGCACTCGAGTTCTTTAGAGATATGGTATTAGATCCAAATAGTCTGTCCGAAAGACAGTTTCTGAACAACCTCTACTACAATTACAATCAATTTTCAGTAAGACGAATTGATATTGCAATAGATGATTTTAATGAAACACCCTATTTCACTCCTAATCAGCTTCTAAAGATTTGTCAGAAGAAACGCTTTATATATGGAAAAAGCACCTACTACAATACCTACGGAGATGAAACAATCGGCCAGACCTTATATTTGAGAAAACCCAATGATGATGAAAGACTTAGAATTTACGATAAACGTTTAGAACGAGCTGAGAAGCTCGGTATCAGCAAGCGGTATATAGAAAATTGGATAAGAACTGAGTTAGAACTTAGGAAAGAAAAAGCTCACTACTTCATTCAAGAATGGTTGCATTCAGAAATAGATCTTCTCAACTTTACCAAGGGATATCTCAAAGAAAAAGTGAGATTCTATAGTGATAGCTATTTCTCAAAACCTTTGAGATCTTGGGAAAAGTTTTTAGGTCACTCAAAACCTGTCTCTATCATTATTTCAAAACCAAAAACAGAACTAGAACAAAAATTAGAATGGTTTACCTATAAAGGTTCTGGAGCTATTCTAAGAGCGTATAAATTTCTATACGACAATAACTTACTGCATGAGTATGAGAAATCAAACTATCTCGCACTCAACAATATGGAATATCCACCAGATTTAGCAAGTGGATTAATAGAAAGGGCAATTCTCTTTAAAAGAGAGGATTTAATCCCTACAATCAAAGAAAATATCAAAAGGAGAAATTAACTATGGCAAAAATGCTTTCACAAAATGACTGGAATTTTAATAACATTGGAACAAAATTTGAATTGGATGAAGTTATTCCAAAATTTGAAACGGAAGTCCGAGCAGATGTAAACGGAGAAATTATCAAAAACCGAGATGGTAGCGAAAGACGTTTTAATACCGATAAAATCATCGGTTGGAAATACAATGTAACAATCAAGGATGGACAATTCAAAAAGAAATCAACCCAAGTCTCAGTAGATAATCCAGAAGCTTTAGTCGATAATGACTATATCCAAGCAATGGATCAAGTACCAGTCACATTTGACAATTTACAAGCCACTATGATTAGTTCAACGATGTATTACAAGGCGGATGCTATCCATTTAGTAGATGTAAAACAAAAATAAGTATTAGACAAGGGGAGTTAATCCTCCCCTTACTTAATCTAATCAGAAAAGGAGATCACATGATTAAAACTGTAACAAAAGATGACCTTATCGAACTTGGATTTGCTCCAGGAACTGCAAGAAAGATTATCCATACCGGCAAATTACTATTAGTTAATCGTGGTTTTAACATCTACGATAACAAACGGATAGGTACAATTCCAGCTAGTGTCGCTGAAGAACTACTAGGAATTGAACTCCAGAAAGAAGCATAATGAATGACTATTCGTAAAACTAAAAGTGGTAAATGGACCGTTGATGTTTCTAATGGTTTCCACCCCGTCACACAAAAAAGAATACGTATCATTCGAAAAGGATTAAAATCTAAAAAGGAAGCCCTAGAACTAGAACAACATATTCGAGTTGTAGAATTAAAAGAGAAACAATTTGACTTTATAGTGACAACGGATATGTTATTCGACTTACTTGAAGAAGATGATTTGAAAAATGGCAGAAAAGTAAGCTACACAAGTACACAAAGAAACAATTATGAGCGTCATATTAAGCCTTATTTTAAAGATACAAATTTAAATAAATTAACGTATGACCATATATTCGAATTTCGTGAATACCTAAAAACAAAACCTAAAAAACAAAATGAAAATGAAACATTAAGTTATAATACAATTAATAAAATTCTAATTCTACTTAAAAAAATTTTTGATACTGGTATAAGAAAATCCCTCATTGATAAAAATCCTGTTGAGAATCTGAGAAAATTACCAATTAGCAAGCCTAATATCAAATTTTGGAGTATAGAAGAATTCACAAGATTTAGAGAACTTATTCGAGATGATGAAATTAGCTATGACCTGTTTTTCGTAATTGCTTTCTTTACTGGAATGAGAATGGGAGAAATACTCGCATTGAACTGGAATGATATAAACCTTTTAACAAATACGATTTACGTTACCAAAACGGTATACTTTGTCAATAATACAAGCTACATTAATACAACAAAAACACGTTCAGGAACTAGAAATATAACAATAAATCAGAAATTAGCAGAAATGCTTAAAGATTGGAAAGTAAAACAAAAAGAAAAACTTGAGGAATTTACGAAAAATACTGAAGAACTTCAAATAATACAGAGTACACCAATAACAATTACAAAAAATATGATTGATAAGAAGTTTAAGCAAATACTAGAAAGGGATAAAGATTTAAAGAAAATAAGAATTCATGATCTGAGACACTCTCATGCATCATTACTTATAAATCAAGGAGAAGATTATCTTGTTGTCAAAGAAAGATTAGGACACGCATCTATTACAACAACAATTGATACTTATTCCCATTTGTACCCTAGCAAACAGAAAACATTGGCTAATAAACTTGATGATTTATTTTAAAATGGAAAAAATTGGTAACTCGACACACAACAAAGAAAAAAAGACAAGGTCCGAAAACCTTGTCTTTATTACTATACCGGCGGCCGGGGTCGAACCGGCACGTCCTTGCGGACACTGGATTTTGAGTCCAGCGCGTCTGCCAATTCCGCCACGCCGGCATAAATTTAACTGGGGTAGCTGGATTCGAACCAACGCATGAGGGAGTCAAAGTCCCTTGCCTTACCGCTTGGCTATACCCCAATAATGTAAATAATAAATAGGCGAGTGATGGGGATCGAACCCACGCATGCCAGAGCCACAATCTGGTGTGTTAACCACTTCACCACACCCGCCATAATTATTAACACGGGCAGTAGGAATTGAACCCACACTGAAGGTTTTGGAGACCTTAGTTCTACCTTTAAACTATGCCCGTAAAGGATGGAAGGGGAGGGATTCGAACCCCCGAACCCGAAGGAGCGGATTTACAGTCCGCCGCGTTTAGCCTCTTCGCTACCCTTCCTGATTATTGAATTGATGGCGCGAGACGGAATCGAACCGCCGACACA
>NZ_KV794415.1:91475-91744 GCF_001808745.1 Streptococcus sp. HMSC057G03 | reverse complement strand
ACCGATGAGCCTAAGACTACTGTAACGACTACACCTGAGACTCCTGATACAACTGTTTCAACAGAGGAGCCTAAGTCTACTACTTCATCTTCAACAGAAAATCCAAATAAACCTAGTCATTCTGGTACCACAACGACACCAAGTGCGCCTGGTTCAAATGGTGGAAACAATGGTGGACGTCGCAAACCGCTTCTTCCAAATACAGGTGAAGTTGTTGCATCTGGACTTGTCTTCTCAGGAATTCTTGTCTTAGCAGGTGCTGTTGGAAT
>NZ_KV794415.1:81062-91375 GCF_001808745.1 Streptococcus sp. HMSC057G03 | reverse complement strand
CAGGTGCTGTTGGAATCAAACGGAAATTGACTGATAACTAATCGTATCAAGTCCTTACTTCTATCAACCCCCTAACGAAGAAACTTCTACTCTCATTCATAGAAGTTGAAACAAATAGAGAGAACCGAAAGGTTCTCTTTTTTATCTGTTTTTCTTTAATAGATAAAAAAAACGGCTCAGGGATCTTCATCCTGAGCTGTCGTTTATTCTATTTTACTTTTTTACTGATCCAATTTCACAACCTGTCCATCCTTAACGTTGAAATGATAAGAGATGGATTCATGATCTTTATTCTTGAAATCCAGATAATAGAAATCATAGTCACCATCTGGAAGAACACTAGCATCCAACTTTTTAGCGGCAGCTTTTAAATCCTTTTCTTGGATGGCTTGATCGTCTTCTACTGAGATCATCATACGAACCATCCCCTTTTGAATAAGGGTGGCGTACGGAATCTGGTAATAACCCGCAAAATCGTTCTTTCCTTCTTGCCTATTTTGAGCCGCCAGTTCTTCCAATTCTTCTGCAGCCTCCTTTTGATAAGAAGAATCAACATTGGGGAGAAAATGAAAATAAGAGAGCGTCAGGCCTAGATCCTGCTTTTTAAGCTTATCCAGTAGTTGGGCCTCTTTTTTCTGTACTGCCTTCTGCTCTGTAAAAACTTCTTTATAACTTGGAGTGGTTTGTCCATAGGGATCAGACCAGTCATTTTGTAAGAAAGCATGCACCTCAAGAGGTACGGTTTGACCGTCATAGGTTTTCTCCGAATAAGTAAAATCGACATTATAACCTGGAATTTCTAAAGCCTGCCAGGAAAGACGGTTAATTTTAACATTCCCATGCAGACCAACCTTAGCAAGCTCACTGCTGACAACTTCCTTCGCTTTTTTATAATCACTCGGTTTCATGATCTTACAACTGGAAAGAAACAGGCAACAAAGAATAAGTGGAATTCCTGCGAATAGTTTGAAATAGTTGGGCTTCATAGCCTGACCTCCTTGTAAAATTTAACCTAATCCATTAATTTTTTATATCGTATGAGAACATTTTTTTAATATCTTCTTTCATCTTTTTATTAGGAATTTTCTCTAAATCCATATATTTGAAGAATTCTTCATCATTTTGAACGACATGAACCTTTCCATCTTTAGTATACTCAGCTGGTAAGGTCAGATCACCGAAGGACTTTCCAAAATCCCTAGAGACTACGTAGTTCTGTACTTCATATAAGCGTCTCAGCAATGAGAACTCTGTAGTATCCTTACTTTGATTTAATTCCTTTGTAAAATATTGGAAAAACTCCTTTTTGTTATTTGCAAGATGTTCTTGCCCATCTTTTGAAAGCTCTGCTGGTATCTTATGATACCGTAAGACATCATCCCATCCACCTGAACGCTGCTCTGGAACTTTATAAAGCAGTTCCAAAAATGAAATATCAAAGTTGAGATCTTCTGGTCCGAGAAAGTATAGGTAGGCATTCTCCCCTTTTGTCGGTTTTTCATCCCATTTTAAAGTAGTTGGATTATTCCCTTTGCTTAAAATCGAATATACTTTCGGATAGAGTGTTTTCAATGGGATATCCTTAGTCTCATTACTACGATCTGTAAATAACAAACGTGAATGTTGGAGCTGCAATTGTCCTCTTTCAAAATTGTATTCAAATGGATGCAAGTCTTTGTCGCTTTCTCGATTTTCTTTTTGAACTTGTTCATAACCTTTGCCTGATGAGGTTTTCCAAGCGAACTTTCCATCCTTAACATTCATTAACCCTATACGAGATTGATACTCTGTTTGTACATAGATATTTCCAGGTTCTACAATATATTTGTCTTTCTTATCGACAAGAATATCAATCGGAATGTATGTTTCTCCATCATATGTATCCAACAACATAGAAGAAACTTTAACAGATAAGGGGATATAATTCTTATCCATATCTCGTACTATCTTAAAAACATCATATGTTTTCTTCACTAAGCGCTTGTCCTTGGTATCATAGACATCAATGAGCCAGTACTCTCCCTTTTGTGCTTTATTTGTAGTTAGGTAAGGAACTTGATTACCACGAATATAATATTGAAAATAGAGACGTGGGTCAGATTTTAATTTGTAACTTTCTTGTGCAATGTACCGTTCACTATTTCCACCATTTATAAACCATTCTACTTTAACTTTTGGATTGTACGAATTTGCTTCCAGCGCCTCATCCACTTCTTTTTTATTATCCCATTGAATAGCTACTGCTTTCCCACCTGCAATAAATTGGGAATCAACTATGTGTGGACGAGGTTTCCAAGTTACAAATTGTGATATATCACGCTTATGAATTTCATACCGGATAAACCAGCCTCCTGCCAAGGTAACAAGTAATACAAATATCCAAAACTTGATTGATTTAAAAATCTTCTTCATTCTCTCTTTTCTACTTTCTGTACGCTTCTTTTACCTTATTTGTTCGTCATTTTTCTTTAAAAGTCTTCCGACTTTTCCAACCACATATGAATAAATTTCTTTAATAATTTATTGACAACTGAAGCTTCTTATAATTTCTTAAACTCACTAGCTTTTACAATAAGCTGATTAAAGATTTGGATTTTTCTCTATTTTTGAACGACCCATTTTGCATCACCATAAACAACCGTAAATGGTCCATCCCCATCTGTTAAATAGTTAATTTTATATATACCAGATTCTCCTGCTTCAAGGACTGTTGGCTGTTTGTAATTTAAAGTATTATTCAGCATATAAGCAGATTTGCCATGGCCATCATAGAGATCTACATTTGTATAATCTGGAGTATTTTCAATACTGAGAGGTGTTGTATTTGATAGGGTGAATTCGACGATCAATCGATGTTGTTTTTTCTTTGTATCGATACGGTCTTGATCATCCTGAACATCCAAATTTGGATCGTCTGTTACACTATTCAGTGTAACTTCTAAGCCATTAGCAAATAGAACTGGCTCTCCAATCGCATAGCTTTTAACAGGATTTTTTGGGTTAAAATTCTTTAATTTTTCTTTTACCTTTTGTCCATCACTATTATTTCCAGATGGGATGGTCCAAAAGATATTATTCTCATCTTGCTTACCATACTGATTATCCCCCTTCATTTGTTGAGGGATTTGTAAGAGAATAGCCAAGTTTTTTAAATCAATTCGAACATCACCTTGATTTGTCACTTCCATTTCAACCGTGAATTCCGTAGGCGAAGTTTTACTATAAGCATAACCGGATAATGAGGTTGCCTCGAAATTTTTGTTAACTAACTGTTGTAAAACTGTTGAAAGCATGATATAGGAAATATGATCATCTCGATTTATTTCTTTTTCAGCATACCTTTGATGGAATTCATCGAGCCAATCATAGAAGGCTTGATTGAAATCTGACTCATTAGGATTTTTATAATATTTATTCCCTCTCGGTAAAAGCTCTGGGAAGTACGTTGGTACCTGAATGCGAATAAATACTTTGTTTCCCTTAACTGCATAGCCCTTTAATTCATATTTTTTTCCAAAGCTCAATGCATTCGTCATGAGCTTCAAATACATGGGACCATATATTTTGAGGGGGTACTTCTCACCAAGATATTCCACATAAGTATTTGGATCAAAAGTACTACTGTTTTTTTCAATTTTAGGGATAATATAATCGTTCCAGAGTCGAGTATACATATCCTCTTGATTTTTTGCCCCATTGGCCTTGATTACTGTGTCTATTCCCCTTGGATCTACATAGACTCCTTCAACGACCTGCAAAGCTTTTTGAACTCTTCCTTCCTCAGATAGAGAGGCTTCATTCGGTTGCTGTCCATATATTGAAATCCCATCGCTATCATCTGACCTCATATATTGTGGAAGTTTTTCAAACGTTATGTATCTGATACTGTTCTTTGCATCCCAATCAAATGTTGCTGCAGGTCCTGTCTTGTCAAAATGAATGTTTTTTCGATCGATTTTCTTCTGTACTTCTTTATTCGAAGAACCTTGTTTTTCTACAGTTCCTTGTTTGCAGGCACTCAAACATACTGGTATAAGTACCGAACATAAGACAAGTCCCCATTTTATTTTCTTCTTCATCCCATCTCCTCCTAATCTCTTCCTCATTTTACCATCAATCTCCCCTTTTGTCAGTCAAATAGATAAGGCTGGGACAAAAGTCCTAGCCTCTCAGTTATCTTTGAATTGTCGAGCAAGACGCAGCGGTTGACTGGGCTCTACTACGCTGATTTCATCAGCTTTTACAGCCCTACACAACTGTGCGGAGGTGGGGCGACGAAATCGAATTCTAACGAATTACCGATTTCTGTCCCACTCTCTATTTCATATAAATCATCCCTGTACAGGCTTGCTCGGAAAGTTCGACAAAGCCGAGTGACTGGTAAAAGGCTAGATTTTTCTCGCTACGTTCTGTGACGAGGAGCCGTTGATAGACATTTGGGAAGGTCGCTAAAGCCTCTGTTAAGAGTTTCCTTCCAATGCCTTGGCGCTGGTGATCTGGTCGCACCAAGAGGTCCTGGACTAAAAGGACAGAGTGGCCATCTCCTACCAAGCGAATGTAAGCGACGAGCTCTTTCTCATCATAGACGGCCAACTGCCAGAGACTAGCTTTGACAGCTTGTTCCAGCATAGATGGGTTGTTGGTATAATTGGTCCAACCCACCGAGCTGTAGAGTGCGAGTAGGTCTGTCATCGCTGGAATTTCTTTTTTATAATCTAACATCTTAACTCCTTTTTAACCGATAGTGCTGGAAGAAGGCGATATCCCGGTAAGGGGACTCTTGGCAAACAGCCAGCTCCATCTTGAGCATAGACTCTCTCCAGCCTTCTTGGCCCTTGAAGCGATTGTCCTGCAAGGCATAAAAGACACGGATCCCTTGGTAGTCCTGAACTTCGAGGGCTAGATCGTCTACTGCTCTATCTAGATCATAGGCCTGTGCCAAACCCATGGAGTGGGTTTCCAGGTCCTGACCTGCTAAGAGATCAAGCGCCTTCTGAGTATCATTTTCAAAAACGACGGTCTGCAGGACGCGGCCAACCTCATTGTGCTTGACGATAGAGAGCAGGCCTCCTGGTTTCAAGAGACGGGTGAATGCCTTGAGAACCACCTTGCGATCCTCTACATACTCCAAGACATTGTGGCAGAGGATGACATCAAAACTGGCATCTTCAAAGCTCTCTATTTGGTCCAGACTCCCAACGAGTTGCTGGTAAGGATGATCCTGGACCCGCAAGGCCACCATTTCCTCATTAGGCTCCACAGCAAGGACTTCATTGTCTTGTGCCAGGTGGTTGGCCACGAGACCGAAGCCACTGCCAAAATCAAGCACTCGCTTTCCCTTGATGTCCTTCAATTGTTCAAAAAGGATATCATAATAGATCTGTCCCCAGGGTTGCTGGAGGTTCTCTAAATAAGCTTGAATATTTGCGGCCATCGATCTCCTCCTATTTGAAGTTAAACATCTTGCAGGCTAGCTTGTCCGAGATGCGTGGGAAAAGAGTATAGAGCTTGTGGGTCAGGTTCAAAAGCCAAGGCAGATTGAGCTCACGTTTTGGTTTTCCAAAGCTTTTCACGATCTTCTTAGCCACAAAGTCTGGTTCCAAAATGTAGCGATCCACAGCTTTGACATAGCTTCCGTCTGGGTCTGCCTGATCAAAGAAAGTGGTCCGGATAGGGCCTGGATTGACCGTCGTCACATGGACACCAAAGGGCATCAGTTCTAACCGCAGGGCATTGGAGAAGCCGATGGCCGCAAACTTAGTAGCCGAATAAAGGCTGGATTTGGCTGTTGCGACCAGTCCTGCCATGCTGACGATGTTGACGATGTGCCCCTTGCCTGCTGCCTTCATGTGCGCACCAATCAAGCGTGAAAGCTGCATGAGAGCAAAGGTATTGACCTCAAACATTTCCTGCACCTGCTGGTCAGAAATGCGATCAAAGGCCTCAAAAATCCCATAGCCTGCGTTGTTGACCAAGATATCGATCTGCCCGTAGCGCTGAGTCAGCTCTTCTATCAAATCTTGGACGGCTGAGGAATCAGTGATATTGATCCCGATGCATTCAGCTTGAGGATGACTGGCATAGAGCTTTTCCAGTTTTTCTTGATTTCTGCCTAGGAGAATCAGCCGATCTTCAGGGAGGAGATTGACCATTTCTTGGGCCAAGCCTCCACTTGCTCCTGTTATGAGAATGGTTCGCATCTTAGATCTCCACTTCTTCCAAATCTTTGACGACATAGACATTTTCAAAAATGCTGGATGCATCCTTGCGCAATTGGCTGATGTCTTTTGATAAGAAGCGAGCACTAATATGGTTCAAAAGAAGACGCTTGGCTCCAGCTTCACGCGCTACTTCTGCCGCCTGCATATTGGTCGAGTGACCGTGTTTCTTAGCAATCTTCTCATCGCCCTTGCCATAAGTAGACTCATGCACAAGGACATCCGCATTGACCGCGAGTCTGACGCTGGCATTGGTCTTTCGTGTATCGCCAAGGATAGTGATGACCTTACCAGGTCGAGGGGCTGAAATATAATCGGCTGCAATGATCTTAGTGCCATCTTCCAGGGTAACATCTTGGCCATTTTTGACTTTCCCAAAGAGCGGTCCAAAAGGAACCCCTGCTGCCTTGAGCTTATCTGCGTCCAGCGTCCCTTCGAGGTCTTTTTGCATGATCCGGTAACCCACACAGAAAATGGTGTGGTCCAAAGCTTCTGCATAAACCGTGAATTTATCGGTTTCTAAAATCTTACCTAGAGAATGTTCATCGAATTCATGAAAATGGATGCGGTAAGGCAGGCGAGAGCCTGATACGCGAAGACTGGTCATGACAAAGGATTTGATCCCTGCTGGTCCATAGATATCCAGATCCGTCTGCTCTTCATTGGCCTGAAAGGCCCGACTAGAGAGGAAACCTGGCAAACCAAAAATATGGTCTCCGTGTAGGTGAGTAATAAAGATCTTGCTAACCTTTCGCGGACGAATAGTCGTTTCTAAAATTTGATTCTGTGTCGCTTCGCCACAATCAAAGAGCCAGACTTCATTGATCTCGTCCAGCAATTTGAGCGCTAGGCTCGATACATTACGGGCTTTTGAGGGTTGCCCAGCTCCCGTTCCTAAAAATTGAATGTCCATTGTCTACTTTCTATCTATATAAATCATGGCCGTCCGGTTCTCTAAACGGAAAGAAAGGTCGCCTGGGTAGGCTTGCGCTAGCTCGAGAAGCTCTTCTTGGTTATATCCTGACAGTTTCAAGCGTCCATCTTCCAAGGTCATCAAATCAGTCAGGGCTGAGAGGGCCTCTGTTTTAGTGACCCCTTCTGGGCCGGCCTCTTGCAAACAGATCTTGCCATCTTTTTCAAAGATCAAACAATGCGGAAAGATCTCTGCGACTTCAAATAAAATGGCAGGGGTGATAGCCTCTGCTGGATCTTCAGCAAAGACACAGGCTAGCTCTTCATTTACGTAAGCCAAGCCATAAGATTTACCTGATAAATTGAGGCGGATAAATGGCTTTCGTTCATCAAAGCTTTGCTGAACTGTGAATAAGTCAAATACCCGACTTAAGTCCAAGAAATAATCCATGGCCTCCTTGGGGCTCTTCTTTTGATAGAGCTCAGCAAAATAGGCGTTGATCACACTTGGGGGAGGCGTAATCACACGGAGACGCAATTCCTCAGGGATCGTGCTTAAAAGATTGGTCAGATAGACCCGATCGAGGCTGGTATAGCCTCCATATTTTATTGCTAAATCAACGTAATCCGTCATAAAATTCTTCCAACTTCCACTTATTTTTCTCTGCGATATAGCCTTGAATGACCTCGACATCCTCTTCAAATTCCCGCTGGTCAATGATCGCAACCGTTTCTAGATCATGTGTCCGATAAGATTTTGAAAAAGGAACGCGAATGGTAAAGGGAACAAAGAGTTCTCTCAGTTTTTCTAGTAGCAAAGCCTGGAGATCTTCACGGGCTGTCTCAGAGCGCGCTGAAATCAAGCTAAAAGGTGTCTGGGTTGGAGTAAAGTCTGCTACTTTATCTGCTTTGTTGTAAAGAGTCAAACGAGGGATCTCCAACATATCCAGGTCCTTCATGATCGAAAGCACGGTCTTTTCATGTTCTTCATGATTGGGATCAGACGCATCGATGACATGGACCAGAAGGTCTACATTCTTACTTTCTTCCAAGGTCGACTTAAAGCTCGAAACCAACTCTGTTGGTAGATCTTGGATAAAGCCAACCGTATCGGTCAGCGTCACTTGCAGATTGCCTGTTAGGTGGATGCTCTTGGTTGTGGCGTCCAAGGTCGCAAAGAGTTCATCGGCTTCATACTGGCTCTTACTGGTCAACTGATTCATAATGGTCGATTTTCCTGCATTGGTATAGCCGATCAAACCAATCTTGAAGACAGGTGATTCCAAGCGTTTTTCACGAAGGGTTTCCCGGTTCTTTTCAACTGCCTTGAGCTGGCGCTCAATATCGGTGATTTGATTGCGAACGCTCCGGCGGTTCAACTCCAACTGACTTTCCCCTGGACCACGAGAACCAATTCCCCCGGCCTGACGGCTGAGCATGATCCCTTGACCGACAAGACGTGGCAAGAGGTATTTGAGCTGGGCCAAGTGCACCTGCAACTTCCCTTCATGACTCCTAGCCCGCATGGCAAAGATATCTAAAATCAACTGCATCCGGTCAATGACCTTAACCCCAAGGATTTCTTCTAAGTTAACATTTTGACGGGGGGTTAGGCGATTATTGACCACCACGGTCGTAATCTCATCTGCTTCGACCATTTGAGCGATTTCTTCGAGTTTTCCTGAGCCGACAAAGGTCTTGGTATCGTATTTCTCCCGCTTTTGTGTATAAGAGCCCCGGACATCCCCACCAGCTGTTTTAGCCAGGCTCGCCAACTCCTCCATAGACATATCAAAATTGTCCATGCCTTGAAGTTCCACACCAACCAAAAGGATGAGTTCTTGTTTTTTTTCTGTTTCAATCATGCTGTAAAAACTCCTTTACATCTGCAAGAACCTGCTCCTTGAAGTGGGGGGCAGAAATGGCGTAAAATTTTACTTCCATTCGATTTCGAAACCAAGTCAGCTGCCGTTTGGCAAAACGACGCGTATTGCGCTTGAGGATCTCAGTGGCTTCCTCAAGGCTCTGCTCTCCCTTAAAGTAAGGAAAGAGTTCCTTGTAACCAATGCCTTTAGCTGCCTGAGCCTCGGGATGGTTATCATAGAGCCAACGGGCTTCATCCAGCAAGCCTTCCTCAAGCATGCGATCTACTCGGCGATTGATGCGCTCATAGATCAAGGACCGTTCATCATCTAGACAGATGAGATAGGGGTCATAATCGGTCTCTTCGTTTGCGAGGTCCTGCCCAAAATGCGCAATTTCAAGAGCCCGCATGGCCCGACGGCGATTGAGCTGAGGAATCACAAGTCCTTGCTCCGCCACTCTTTGGTACAAGTCTTCATCCGACAGCACGTCTAATTGAGCGCGATAGGCCAGAATCTCTTCATGAGGAACTTCACCACCAAGATGATAGCCTTCAAGAAGACTTTGGATGTAGAGGCCCGTCCCACCTGCAATGATGGGAAGCTTGCCTCGGGCTGTGATCTCCGCGATGGCCTGTTTAGCTTCTCTTACAAAATCAAAAGCCGAGTAAGACTCGGTTACCTCCCGCACATCGATCAAATGATGGGGAGCTGCAGCTTGCTCTTCTGGTGTCGCCTTGGCTGTTCCAATATCCAGCTTGCGATAGACTTGCTGACTATCGCCACTGATGATTTCACCATTGAGGGCTTGCGCCAAATCGATCGCAAGAGCTGTTTTCCCAACAGCAGTCGGTCCCACAATCACAATTATCTTGGTTTTCATCGTTTTTCCTTGCAAAATTCACGTTTTTTCGTTACCATATATTATAACATAAATATTTAAAGTTCAGAAAAGGAGAAATTCTCATGGCTAAAGGATTTGGTAAAGGTTTTGTTACTGGTGTTGCTGGTACAGTTGCTGCTGTCGCAGGTGCAGTTTACACATTCAAGAAAAAAGTAATCGAACCAGAAGAACAAAAAGCAGCTTTCATCGAAGAAAACCGCAAAAAAGCAGCACGTCGCCGTGTCTCACACTAATCATTCAAAAAGCTCCGGGAAACCGGAGCTTTTTTTGCTGAAGAAAAAGTCCATTTTGGAAAATTTTCTTTTACTGGTAGGGTTTGTCACGATATGCTAACACAAGTAATGCTAAAAAAATTAGAATGATATATATTATGTTTGATTCAAACATATACTGAAACTTTCCGCCGTGAGAAAAGTG
>NZ_KV794415.1:72607-80962 GCF_001808745.1 Streptococcus sp. HMSC057G03 | reverse complement strand
TTTAGCCTGAGCCCAGAAATTAAAGAGCGAAGAGGTTCAAAACTAATTGAACACAGGCTGCGGATTGTGTCAAAAAGATAAGTTCTCCTAGAATCTAAAGATTCTTCGTCAAACTTCCTATTTTGACTTTATCCGTAGTCGCCCTTTGTATCTTGATTTAGTCATGGAACTTCCTGGATTGCTGAAATCATCCACTGGATAATTTCACCTGACGTCCGTACTCACCTAAGGAAAGTTTCTATGATGACATTTGTCTTCAATCTAAATGCTCCGGAAAACCGGAGCTTTTTTTGTGTTTGTTTCAAAAGGTGAAGAGATCATTCACCGTTCTTTGATCATCTTCGTTGCGATCTCCAATAGATCAACTCCCATCTGAAAATGCTCGTCTAACAAATCATAGACAGCATCTTCGGACAAGACACCACAAGGTAGATCTGCTGGAAAGTCAGACTGATTGGACAAGTCCAAATCATCAAAATAGGCTTGACTACTATAATAATCGCGCAGTTGGATATAGCTCTCTTGATGCTCTTTTAGTCGATCCATTGCTTTTTTGGTATCTTCCAAAGTCTTAGCATAGTCATTCAAATAACCTTCCATCCTTTGGATGCGTTCAATTTTTTCCTTTGCAATTATCATGTGTTACTCCACTTTCACTACTTCTAGATGAGGGCCACCTAAAAGTATCAGATATTTTTCAACGTGCTCTTGGCCATAGGAACGGCGAAGAGCTTCTGCATAGAGATCGAGCTGATCTCGGTAGCGTTCGACCAATTGGCTAGGGACCTTGTAGTGATCTGTCTTGTAGTCAAAGAGCAGGATCCGATCTTCTAGCACGATATACCCATCCAAGATCCCCCGCACGACAAAGTCCTCTCCACTAGCTGGATCTTTCTTCAGCATGGCAAAGGGGGCTTCACGATGAACCCGAGGGGCTTCTCTTTGAAGCAAGGTCCCCAAAGGCGTCTCATAGAAAGCGAGAATGGCCTCTAGCTTGATGCGCGCTTTGACTGCTGGCTCTGCTTGGACTTGCTCCAAGGCTTGACGCAGTGTATCCAGCGTGATTTCTTCTTCAAGAGGCACGCGCTGCATAAGCTCATGGACTGCACTACCGACTTGTGCTCCAGTCACGGCTTTTTCTTGACCAAAAGTTGGAAGCTCAAACTCAGGCGCAACAAGCTTCGCATCCATGATCTGGACGCCATTGGCATCCATGACCGGCTCGTAGAATTTCTTGATCTGGCTAGGGGTACGGACACTTGGCAAATGAATGGCCGGAGCATAGAGCTGATTGAGGCGATCAACATTTTCCAAGATATCCAAAGCCCGACGAATATCCTCTGACTGGCGGACATCCTTGAGCTGATCCAGGCGGGAATCCTGCTCTTTCTCTATAGGCACCAGTTGATCCGGTGTTAGGTCTTCATCTGTCACAAAACGCGTGTCATAAGCCAGGGTATTCTTGGCAAACACATCTTGAATAGCAAAGAGCCAGTCCTGATAAGAGGTCCATTCTTTTCGTTTTTCCGGATCCAGCTTGCCATTGCGACTGGTCCCCCAATCGGTATCACGCAATTTGTCCTCGCTACCTTTTCCGACTAGATAGAGCTTGAGCTCGGCCCGTGTCATAGCAACATATAGAAGACGCATCTGCTCTGAAATCGTGGCTAATTTTGTTTCTTCCACATTGCCTTGGTAGCAAGGTGTTTCGATCTGCAGGCGGATGCTTTCAGGAGCGGCTGGATTTTCGGTCTCAACTGGCAGGTTGGCAATGTATTTAAAGCCAATCCCTTTTTGACGGCTGAGGATAATCGGCCCCGATTGATCCTTACGGTTAAAGGCCTTGTCCATATTGAGAATAAAGACATACTTGAATTCCAGCCCCTTACTCTTATGGACGGTCATGAGCTGGACGGCATCTTTTGGTGCTGCAAGAGGGACGCTGGCCAAATCGTGTTCATTTTCGATCACCTTGTCGATCATGGCAATGAAGCGCGACAAGCCCTTAAAGCTGGCTTTTTCATAATCATTGGCTCGAAGCGTCAAGGCATAGAGGTTGGCCTGTCGCTTGGCGCCATTTGGAAGGGCGCCGACATAGTCATAGTAATAGCGATCCTCATAGATTTTCCACAGCAAATCATAGAGCGAAGAGGTCTTAGCAGCAGCTCTCCAAGTGGATAAAACCTTGAGGAAGTTCTCGATTTTAGCTGAGAGCTTGGCATCGATCAATCGTGCCTGCTCTGCAGTCTTTTCAAGGGCTAACTGGACCTTGTGGTAGAAGGCCATTTGCTTTTGCTCTGGAAGCGTCTGCAAGGAAATCCGTGCCAACTCATCTTCATCAAAGTCAAACATGGGGGATTTCATGAGGGCTACTAAGGGATAATCATGCAAGGGATTGTTAATGGTCCGCAAGGTATCCAACATGACCATCACTTCCAGTGACTCAAGATAATGCGCCTGTCCGCTATCTGCCACAATCGGAATATGGTACTGGTCAAAGGCTTCCAGTATCGCATCATTTCGCGTTCGAGTCGCCGTTAAGAGCGTGATCTCTTTAAAGGGCACTTTTTCCACCCGATGGAGACGTAAAATTTCTTTGATAACCAGGAGAATTTCTCCCTTGGAAATCGTCTCGACTCCAAGAGGAGCTTCCTCGTCTTCGGTCTTTTCTTCCTGATCTTGGGTGCCATCATAAAGCAAAAATTCTGCCCGATGTTGAGGCAAGGCCATCCGCTGCTTATCGCTTCCTGCGACCAGATAGTGGGTTTGATTGTATTCAATCTCGCCCACCTCTTCGTCCATCAAATGACGAAAGACATCATTGGTCGCGTCCAACACCTCCACATGACTCCGGAAATTTTCCTTGAGGAGAATCAACCGCCCTTTCGCCCCTTCTTCTTGGTAGGCTTTAAATTTATCATTAAAAATCTGTGGATCCGCCTGACGGAAGCGGTAAATGGATTGCTTGATATCCCCCACCATGAAGCGATTGTGGCCATTTGACAGCAAGTCCAACATCCGCTCTTGGGTGTGGTTGGTATCCTGGTACTCATCGACCATGACCTCATGATAACGCTCTTGAAAGGCTTGTCTCACCTCTGGAAATTGCTCTAAAATTTGAATGGCAAAATGACTGATATCCCCAAATTCATAAGCTTTTTCTTGGATTTTTCGCTCCAGATAAGCGCGAGCAAAGTCTCTGATAAAGTCCCGGAGCAAGGAGAGCATGGGGCCTTCTTCTTGGTGGAAGGTTTGTTGAAATTCCAGCTGATAGAGCTGATTTTCCAAGTCTCTGAGGCGATTGATATGTATGGTTTTATCCTGGTTATAGGCCGTAACTAGGTCTTTCAGCTCTTCTTTTCGGGCTCTATTGGTCAAGGCTCCCCCATTTGAAGCCCGGCTAATCGCCACGACTGCCTTTAGGACAGAGGTCAGTTGTTCTTTATTGGTGCGACCTGTCAGGCTTCCAATCTGATCGAGCACCTCTTCTACAGCTTCCAAATATTTGGCCTTGCCAAATGCTCGGCCCTCATTGGACAAATGAAAGGCAAAAAAGCTTTCTGCCTCATAAAGGGCCTGCTGGATGCTCTCCATCAGATCGCCTTCAACCTGTTCAAAATCAGTCTCCTCATAACCTTTTAGGAAATGCTCTTCCAGCCATTTCTCCGGATCACTGGTCGACTGAAGAAAGTCATAGATCTGGTAGATCTGTTCTTTAAACAAGGTCAAATTTTTGCGCTGCCCCGTGAAATTCTTGACCATCTGCACAAAGGCCTCTTGATTTTCCCCCTGGTAATAGCGGTCAAAAACAGCTTGAAAGACTTCATTTTGTAAGAGGCGTTGCTCACTGGCGTTTTGTAAAATGCGAAACTGAGGTGCCAACCCAAGCAAATAGCCATAGCGCGTTAGGACCTTTTGGGTAAAGGAGTCCATGGTTCCGATATCGCTAGTAGCGACATCTGCGATTTGACGGGCCAGGTGTTGCTTAAGCTCTGGATCATCGCTCGCTTGCAGGGCTTTTCCAAGTTCACTTTCCAAACGATCCTTGAGCTCTCCTGCTGCCTTGACCGTAAAGGTCGAGATAAAGAGTTCCTTAATCGAGATGCCTCGCTGGATCTGATCCAAAATCCTTTGCACTATGACAAAGGTCTTTCCCGATCCAGCAGAGGCTGACACCAGGATATTGGTCCCCGAACTATAGATGGCGTCGATCTGTTCTGGTGTTCGCTTTTGCTCTTTGGTAGAAGCTGCCTCTTGGGCCTGAAGGGCCTTGATTTCTTCTCTTGTCAAAAATGCTTGTTTGATCATTTGTTCAAGACCTCCTTCATCTTCTCGATCCAAGCGGCTTTCACCTTTTCACCGCGTATTCCTTTTTGGTCTAGTTTGGTCAAGAACCGTGCCTGACCTAGGTGACGATCGGCTTCAAATCCTGTGATAGATTTAAACTGCTCCACAAATGGTGCGATATTGCGCCCATTTTCACTATAGGGATTGATGGCAAATTGCCCCTTGAGAATCCCTTCTGCTGCTGTTTTATAGAGATAAGCGTTGTACAAGAGGAGCAAGTCCAGTTCTTCCTTACTCAGCATCATAGCCTTGTTCTTATCATAGGCCTCTCCCAGATAAGGCGCCTGATCTGCCATAAAGAGCCCCTTGTACTGTTGACTTTTCATAGTTTGGTTGATGGCGTCCTCGACTGTCTTGGTCTTTCTCAGATCTACTAGGGGATCTCCCATTTCCAAATACATGGCTCCGAAAATCCCTTGCTCCGCTTGGTATTCCTTCAGATCCTGAATGGCAGAGAGATAGGTTGGCAATTGAGAATTCAGGCCATTAAAGAACTTGTCATAGTGGAATTGCGTCAAGCTCGACTTATAATCCACAACGCCAAGAGCTCCCCGATCACTTAACTGATCAATGCGGTCCACCTTGCCTCGTAGCTGCAGGAGACGGCCATCAGACAAAGGATAAGAGGTGTGGGCGCTCCCGCCAAAGAGAGTCTCCTCACCAATGGTCTCGATGCCATTTTGCTGGGCGAGGACACGCCCCGTTGTTTTCGCAGTATCAAGAAGCAAGTTGCGAATAAACTCGGTCTCTCCACTTTCTGTATACAATTGCTGAAACTCTGCTTCTTGGCTGGTTTCTCGAATCGCCTCATTTAAACGCCGATCAAACGCTTGATCGGAACTATCTTTTAAGACTCGTTCAAAGATCCGGTGCAAGAAATTCCCATGACTACGAGCGTCTGGCCGGATGGTTTCATCCTCTTGTAAGCCCAAGACATAGCGCAGATAAAAGGCATACTGGTGCTTGTAGTATTCATTCAAGGCAGAAGCGGATAAGGTCAAGGCTTTGCCCTCTGGATAGAGCGCTTGAAGCGTATCCGACTGAAGCTGACGGCTCTTTAATTCCGTTGAAATCTGAGGAATCTGGATACCTTCAGCGGCTAATTTCTTGCGCAAGACCCGTACCGCCACACCCCAAAAGCTGGCTTCTTCAGGAGACAACTCACTCGTAATTTCTTCTTGATGGAGTTCGATCACGCGCGCTAGGAGGGCCCGGTAAGTCCCGATATCATCACTCGAGGCTTGGGCTTGTTTGGTCGTCCACTCGATGGCAATAGGTTCCTTGGTCAATTCGACAAGGTAAGGAGAGACACTATCTTCCATTTCATTGACCAAGCTAGGGGCCGATAGGACCAGTTGGTTGGTCGCCGCATTGAGGAGCGAAACCGCCACAAAGCGATTCTTCTTGAGATTTTCGCTGGTCACCACCTGGAGCTCTGCTCCTTCTTGGGTGGCCTCATTCAGCTGCTGGCGCTCTTCTTCACTGAGTAGAGAGGTGTTCTGAGCGATCTTTGGAAAACGCTCCTGGGTCAGCCCGATCGCGTAAACAAAAGGCGCTGTCAAAGGTTCAATCAAGTCATAGGACTGAACCGTCACCACATCGACCGTAGCAGGAACTGTCCGGTATTGAGACAATTGCATCCCCGATAAGACAAGAGCTAAAAAGTCATCCACTGTCAGTTCTTGGTCCTCAAAAACCAGATTCAATTCTTCTAAGACGTGGAGGAAGGCCTTCCAAACTTGATCATAGCGCTCCTGCTCTTCCAAAGCTAGATCCTTGATCAAAGCTTGTAGATTCTGAGAAAGCTGAGCCTCTTGCAGAAACTCTGTAAAGGCTGTTAAGAGATGGGTCACCTTTTGTTTGCGCTGTGAAAAGAAGGGCGCTAGAGGTTCTACGACGCGTTCTCGGAGGGCATTGAGTGCTTCTAGATTGAACTTACCCTGACGATTGCTGGTAAATGGCTTGTGAAATTTTGCAGCACCCTTTACTTCTGCAAAGCGAAGGTACTGCTCAAAAGCATCGACTTCTTCTTGCGTCAGATCACTATACAGACCCGTTTTCAACAGATTGATGACGTCTTCTGTCTGGTAATTGAACTGCTTGATCCGCCACAAGGATTCAATGACCTGAATCAAGGGGTGATGGACCATGGCTTCGCTTCGTCCCAAGTAAAAGGGTATCTGATACTGATCAAAAATGGTCTTGAGTTGCAGTTGATAAGCTTCTACATCGCCTAGCAAGACCCGAATATCCCGATAGCGTGCCCCATCATGAAGGCGCTGACGGATGGATTTAGCGACAAATTCCAACTCTTCTTTTTGCGTATTGGTCTGCCAGAGTTGGACCGCTGTTCGATCGTGTTCCTTGAGCTCATTTTCCACTTGTGAAAAATCGTAGCACGCTTCTAACATACGCGTCATGCGACTAAAGGAATCTTCGATCGCTTGCCCACAATACTGAGGCTGAACTTGGAAAGTCTTTGCCAGCTGGAGCAGAAAGTCAACACTAGCCTGATAGAGATTGCCCTCTCTGAAGCTTGCTCGATAGGCTTTTTCACTGGCATAGACCCCGATGACAATCTCCACTCCTTTTCGGTGAAGGAGACCAATCAAGGCCTCTTCTTCCGCAGAGAAACGCGTGAAGCCATCGACGACGATCGCCACATCTTTCAATTGCTCTTCCAAGTGCCCCTCTTCAACCTGGTTGAGGAAAACGGCCATCTTGGACTGGGATTCATACTGGTGCTGGACCAGCATCTCAGAGACAGCTTCAAAAATCGCTATGAGATCCTCTCTTTTTTCAGCTTCCCCGAGCAACTCTAAATCTGTAAAATCCATCTGGGCTGTCTGTAATTCATGGTAGAGCTGAACCAGTTGCTGGATAAACTGAGGATCCTTGCGTAGGGCTCCGTAAACTTTAAGATCCTGCTCCTTCATTTGGGAAAGGGCTTTAAAAAACAACATACCGAGACCGATGTCATCTAAGGGTTGCTCCTCAAAGACCTGGTTCAGGATGAAATAACGGGCCATTTGGGTAAAGCGCGTGACGGTAATGGCAAAAGAAGCCTGACCTTCTAAATAGGACAATACCTTGGCTTCTTTTTCAAAGGAAAGAGAGTTTGGTGCAATGTAAAACACACGCTTGCCCTGTTCCACTAACCCTACGGCTTCTTGTGTCAGGACCTGGGTCAAGGGGGTCCGAACATCCGTATAGAGTAATTTCATCCGTTCCATTCTCCTTTTGGTATTTTCTTGAGAGCTTGTTATCTTCTTATTATATCATTTTCACAGGAGGGACTAAAGCAAGAAGTCATGCTCCTCTTGGCCCAATTTTAGGACATTTGTGCTACAATAAAAGTTGAAAAGACAGAAAGGATACCACCTATGACTAGCATTTATGATTTTTCGTTAGAAAACCAACAAGGGGAGGAAATTCCCCTTTCTCACTACCAAGGTAAGGTCCTCATCGTGGTCAATACAGCAACAGGCTGTGGCTTGACCCCGCAATACCAAGGACTGCAAGATCTCTACCTACGCTACCAGGAAAAGGGGCTGGAAATCCTAGACATTCCCTGTAACCAATTCATGGGGCAGGCACCAGGAACTGCAGAAGAAATCAATAGCTTCTGCAGCCTCAACTACCAGACCACCTTCCCACGATTCGCTAAAGCCAAGGTCAATGGTAAAGAAGCCCTTCCTCTCTATGACTGGCTCAAAAGCCAAGCAGCCGGACCACTTGGCAAACGCATCGAATGGAACTTCGCAAAATTTGTCATCGACCGACAAGGCCAAGTCGCCCAACGTTTCTCCTCCAAAACAGAGCCAGCTGCCATGGAAGACTTGATCCAAGACTTACTTGAGAAATAAGCAAAAAGCCTGAAAGTGTAGTCAGGATTTTTGATGAATGGCTATTTATTTTCGAGACTTTCCGCTGTGAGAAAAGTGCCTGAAACAATAACGTTTCAGGCACTCAGGAATTTTGAGAGTAAAACAGTTTGGGAAACTGTTT
>NZ_KV794415.1:63051-72507 GCF_001808745.1 Streptococcus sp. HMSC057G03 | reverse complement strand
TCCGTACTCACCTAAGGAAAGTTTCTAAGAAGTCATTATCCATAAGCCAAAAAAGCCTGAGCTAACGCTCAAGCTTTTTTTATTATTAATCAATTTCAAGTCCACCGGTGTACAAGCGGTAATAGGTGCCACGTTCTGCCATCAAGGAAGCATGGTTGCCTCGTTCGATAATGCGTCCGTGGTCCATCACTATGATGACATCGGAATTGACAATCGTCGATAGACGGTGGGCGATAACAAAGACTGTCCGACCTTCCATCAGGCGATCCATCCCTTCTTGCACCATCTTCTCTGTCCGTGAATCAATCGAAGACGTCGCTTCGTCCAGAATCAAGACAGGCGCATTGGCAAGGGCTGCACGGGCAATGGCGATCAATTGTCGTTGACCATTTGATAGGCCAGCCCCATCATCCGTCAAGACTGTCTCATAGCCCTGATCCAAGTGCTTAACAAAGGAATCCACATTGGCAATCCGAGCTGCTTCAAGGATTTCTTCCCGTGTTGCATCAGCACGGCCATAAGCGATGTTTTCCGCAATCGTACCAGTGAATAAGTGGGTATCTTGAAGAACGATTCCGAGGGAACGACGCAGAGAATCTTTCTCAATCAATTTAATATCGATCCCATCATAAGTAATCATTCCGGATTGGATATCATAGAAGCGGTTGATCAAGTTGGTGATGGTTGTCTTTCCTGCACCAGTCGCTCCGACAAAGGCCACTTTTTGACCCTTATCCGCGTACAAGTTGATGCCATGAAGGATTTGTTTCTTCCCATCATAAGAGAAGTCAACATCATCAAAGACCACATTTCCGACCATTTTCACAAGCTGGTAATCCCCATTTGGACGAGGGTGTTTCCAAGCCCATTTGTTGGTTTTCTGATCGGTTTCGACCATTTCTCCATCGACCAGTTCATAATTGACCAACGTCACTTTTCCTTGGTCGACTTCTTCTTCTTCGTCCAAAAGATCAAAGACACGATCTCCACCAGCCAAGGCCATGAGGACAAAGTTCAATTGTTGAGAAACCTGGGCAATCGGACCTGTAAAGGAACGGTTCAATTGCAGAAAGGCCATGAGACCACCAATGGTTAAACCACCGACGCCGTTTAGCGCAAATAGTCCACCGATCAAGGCTGTCAGAACAAAGGAAACATTTCCCAAGTTCCCAAGAATCGGCATGAGGACATTGGCATAGCGATTGGCTAGATAAGAGGATTCAAAGAGCTGGTCATTGATCCGATCAAAATCTTCAATGCTTTCAGATTCGTGCACAAAGGCCTTGACCACTTTTTGACCAGACATCATTTCTTCAATAAAGCCGTTCTCAATCCCCAAGTTCTTTTGTTGGGCCCCAAAGTAACGACCTGATTTACCAGAAACATCCTTGATGATAAAGACCATGACGATAACCATGAAAAGAACAATCAAGAACAGGAGTGGACTAACCGTCAGCATGGTAATCGTTACCCCAAGGATGGTAATCGCTGAGGATAAGAGTTGAGGAATGGATTGTTCAATCGCTTGGCGAAGAGCATCAATATCATTGGTATAGATAGACATGATGTCCCCGTGTTGGTGGGTATCAAAGTAACGAACGGGCAGTTTTTGCATGCGAGCAAACAACTGATTTCGAAGACTTCTAAGTGAGTCTTGTGAAACAGTCGCCATAATCAAGGTAAAGCCATAGTTGGCAAGTACCCCGATCAAACAGATCAAACCAACTCGTGTCAAGAAGGACAAGAGCGGTCCAAAATCATGGCTGTTGCTTGTCAGCATGGGCTCCACATAGACGTCGACCAAGGACTGAATCGAAGCTGTCACATTGACCGTCGCAAGTGACGATAGAATAATTAAGATAAAGGAAACAATCAAGGACACCTTGTAGTTTTTCCAAAGGAAGTCGAGCAGGCGAAGGATAGAGCCTAGATTTGCTTTTTTCTTAGTTTTCATCTGCTTCTCCTTTCCCTTGTGTTTGCATTTCATATACTTCTTGGTAGATGGCATTGGTCGCAAGCAATTCCTCATGACGACCGATCGCATCGATTTGGCCATCATTCATCACGATGATGCGATCTGCATCTTGAATAGAGGAAATTCGTTGACCAATGATGATTTTGGTAGTCTCTTTCAAACTGGTTGCCAATCCTTGACGGATCAAACTATCCGTCTTGGTATCGACCGCCGAAGTCGAATCATCCAAGATCAAGATCTTCGGATTCATGAGAAGGGCACGCGCGATACAGAGACGCTGGCGTTGGCCACCGGAGACATTGGATCCCCCACGCTCAATCATAGTGTCATAGCCATCTTTGAAATCTTGAATAAATTCATCGGCTTGGGCAATCTTACAAGCTGCGATGATCTCTTCATCTGTCGCATCCTTATTTCCCCAGCGCATATTTTCTTTAATCGTACCAGAGAAAAGGACATTGGTCTGAAGAACCATGGCCACTTGCTTACGAAGGGAATCAAGATCGTATTCTTTGACATCGTGGCCTGCTACTGTCACCCGACCAGACTCGACATCATAGAGACGAGGAATCAACTGCACCAAGCTTGATTTTCCTGATCCTGTTCCTCCCAAGATACCAATCACTTCCCCTGAACGAATAGAAAGATTAATCCCTTGTAAGACATGGGTCTTGTCGCCATTTTCATCGGTATAAGCAAAGGTCACATCCTCAAAGTTGATGGAACCATCAGCAACTTCTTTGATCCCATTTTCTGGAGAGTCAATCGTCGTTTTGGTCGTCAAGACTTCATTGATCCGCTCGACAGAGGCCATGGAAATCGACAACATGACAAAGATCATCATAAACATCATGAGCGACATGAGAATGGTCATGGTGTAGCTAAACATAGAAGTCAGATTCCCAGTGGAGAGTTGGCCACCAACGATCAGATGAGCCCCAATCCAAGAGATCAAAAGGAAAGAAGCATACATGGAAAGCATCATAGCTGGGCTACTCAAGACAACGACACGGATAGCCTTCATAAACATGTTATAAATCAAACGCGAAGCCTTCTTGAATTTAACCGTTTCATCTGCTTCCTTAACGTAGGACTTCACCACTCGCATATTGGTGATGTTTTCCTGAATGCTGTTGTTGAGATTGTCATAAGCTTCAAATACTTCTGTAAAGAGCGGATACACAATCTTCATAATGATGCTTAAGACCGCTGCCAAAAAGATGGTCACATAGACAAAGATCATGGCCATTTCCGGATTGATCAAGAAACAAGCCACAATGGCAAAGATCAAATTGAGCGGTGCCCGCACACAGATCCGGATGACCATTTGATAAGCATTTTGCACATTGGTCACGTCCGTCATCATCCGAGTAACCAGACCACCAGATGAGAACTGATCAATATTCTCAAATGAGAAGGTTTGAACCTTTTTGAAAATAGCCCGACGAAGGTTTTTGGCAAAACCAGCCGATGCATAGGCGCCATAACGGGCAGACTGCATCCCACAAAAGAGGGAGAGAAAGGCACAGACCAGCATGAGCCCACCGTAAAACAAAATATTGTTCATGTTTCTTTGTTGAACACCTTGGTCCAAAAGACTCGCCATGACAAAGGGAATCGAAATCTCAAACATGACTTCAAAGACCATGAACAAGGAAGCCAAAATCGAGGGCTTCTTGAATTCTTTGATCTCGGAAATTAAGGATCGAATCATTATTACCTCCATAGTTTTTCATACTTTTTTCTGCGGTAGAAGCAAAGCTTTTTTCCACTGAAAAATTGGTCAAAACACACAAAATTCCCTGAGGGAAAGACCCTAGGGATTACGCATTTTTTATAGTCTTCATTGTAACCTAAATTGCAAAAAAATGCAAGATTTTTAGACAGCATCCGTTTTTCTGTTGATCTAGAACAAATGAGGCTGGGACAAAAGTCCTAGCCTCTCAGTTGTCTTTGAATTGTCGAGCAAGACGCAGCGGTTGACTGGGCTCTACTACGCTGATTTCATCAGCTTTTACAGCCCTACTCAACTGTGCGGAGGGGGGACGACGAAATCGAATTCTAACGAATTACCAATTTCTGTCCCACTCTCTTTTCTATTTATTCAGCTAAGAGCACTTCTTTGATGGTTTGTTTTTGGAGTTTTCTGTTGGATAGATAAAAGAGGCTTTCATAAACCACCGCAAAACCGAGCAAAGTCCAAAAGCACACATTCCAGTCAAAGTTGTGCTCAATCTTTTCAGGTACCGTATCTTTGATCACACCAATCAAGATTTCCATGATGCCGTATTGATAAGCCGTCCCAAGGGCAAATCCTAGATAAGCCCAGAAACGATAAGGAGCGAGAATATGACTTTGGCATTCACGATCGGTGTAGCCAAAAGCCTTCATAAGAGCCAAGGTTTCGCGACTTTCTGAAACGACAATTCCCAATGACAAAAAGAGGATTGAGAAAGAAAGGATCAAACCAATCATAATCATCATCGTTTGGATGATGTCATCTGTGTAGTCCCTTAGGCCAAAAGACAATTGAACCATGGCCGCAAAACACATAGAGCCAAAGACCACAAAAAACAGGATCGATTTTCTCCCCCAAATCAGCGACGAAGACAGCTCTTTTAGGAAGGATTTCTCTTTCTTAGAAGCCCTTTTTCTCCTTTTGACCTTGATTGGACTTGGGGATTTTTTCAATAAGCGAAGGGCCGGCGTTTGTAGTTGTCTTCTAGCATAGCCAATCGCAAGGACCATAAAGAAAGTCGTTGGCAGCATCACCAAAGCGACCAAGAGCTGCCAATGAAAATGAATGGTAATGTCTGGCAGAATCCCCTTCTCATTGCGAAAGTCATAAAAATGACCCATCATAAGAAAAGAAGCGAAATAGCCAAGAAGTGCTCCAACTCCAAAACTGAGTCCAAAAGCCCAAAATCGTTTCGCCAACTGGCTATTGCTATAGCCTAAAGCCTTTAAAATCCCTAATTGTTCCTTGTGGTCATCAACAAATTGTTTGATATAAAAACACATGAGAAGGATCGACGTCAAGGACAAGACGACCCCACTGACCATGGCCACCATCCAAGATAGCGAAACCTGGGCATCATAGTAGGTCTGAATCATCGGATTGGATTTAGAAATCTCCAACTGCTCGATATCCAGGTAAAAATTCAAGAAGAGATTGGCCACAAAGACCGCACAGACTCCAATGATACTAACGACAACTAATTTTCGAATATCTTTTACTGAAAACATAGCTTACCATCCAATCTCATAGGCAGTCTGAGGCTGATCATTGGTCACAACTTCGATAATCTTGCCACTATTGACACGAATGATGGTTCTGGCCATATCCGCAATATTTTGGTTGTGCGTCACCATAATGAGGGTAAAGCCTAGCTTTTCCTTTAACTTCCAGATATAGTCGAGAATCTTGCGCCCTGTTTCTTCATCTAGGGCCCCCGTCGGCTCATCTAAGAAGAGAATCTCTGGCTTTTTGGCCAAGGCACGAGCAATGGAGACTCTCTGCTGTTCCCCACCCGACAATTCACTTGGATACTTGTCCAGCTTATCGCCAAGACCCAAATCCTCGATGATCTGCAAAAAATCATGATTGTTTGCCAGATCAGCTCCCATCTTTACATTCTGTCTAACCGTGAGATTCGGTAATAAATAATACTGCTGAAAAATAAAGGCGATCTTCTCACGTCTAAAGGCTGTCAATTGCGCATCCGTGAGTTGCGATAAATCCTGTCCTTGAATGAGGATATGCCCCTCATCTACCTTTTCTAATCCGGATAATACGTTTAAGAGAGTTGACTTTCCTGATCCAGAAGGGCCTAGGATAACCACATCATCCTGGTCTTGAATCTGCAAATCAATCCCTTTTAAAACCTTGGTTTGGCCATAGCTTTTTTGAACATTTTCTAGTTGAATCATTTCTTTCCTACCATTTCTTTGATGAGAGATTGAAAAACCTCTGTCAGTAATCCAATCACTTCTTCCATGCTAAACTGATAAATACCAGAAGCAACCATAGAGGCCATCCCGTGTGAGTAGATAAATAGATGCTGGTACAAGCGACTAGCCTCCTCTAACGTCAACGGATAGTCTGCGACAATCGAATCCAGAACCAATTGGTAACTATAATCCTTCATAGGAAGAAAATCTTGAAAGCGACGAATCGGCTCTTTGCTAGGATTTTGGAAAAGCAATTGAAATAGTTGGGGCTCTTTTGAGGCGAAAAGGATATAAGCAACCCCGACAGATCGAAAAGGCTTCTCATCTTCTAAGGCCTTGCGAATATACTCCACCACGACCATTTCCGCAGCACCAATAACCTCTGCTTGTAACTCAGCCATATTAGCAAATTGCCCAAAAATGACTCTCGGTGTAGCTCCCAGTTTCTCCGCTAATGCTCGAGCTGTCAAGCTAGCCATGCCCTCTTCTCTCACCAATTGTAAAGCTGTCCCAATGATAGCCTCTTTACTGAATTTAACCTTTGGTGGCATAAGACTCCTTTCGCGCAACATTTGTTGCGCAACACTTGTTGCATAAAGAATACCATAAAAAAGAAAGACTTGTCAAGAAAAATTCGTAAAGTATAAAACAAAAGACCAGCCCACTGATACAAGTGAAGTCTGGTCTACTAACAAGATTCTAAGGCAAATCATTTCCTGCAGCCAAGTAGATTTGGTACCATTCCTTGCGGGTTAGAGTGACTGTTGCTGCTTTCCCTGCTTCAAGGACATGCTGGGGTTTGGTCGTTCCGATGACAGCCTGCATCTTACCCGGATAGCGGAGGACCCAAGCAAGGGCGATGGCTGTCGGAGTGACCTGGTATTTCTTCGCCAAGTCATTGAGGACATGATTGAGGGCCGCAAACTCTTCCTTGCCGACAAAGTTCCCCTTAAAATAGCCATGCTGGAGGGCAGACCAGGCTTGAATCACCGTATCGGTTAAGCGACAATATTCAAAGACACTGCCATCTCGCACGGCTGCTTTTGGCCCTTCCATGTTGACATGAAAACCAGCCTCAAAGCTAGGCGTAAAGGCGGCACTCAACTGCAACTGGTTGACCTTGAGAGGCTGTTTGACAGCCGTTTTGAGCAATTCCATCATCATAGGATTTTGATTGGACACCCCAAAATGACGGACCTTGCCCGCTTGCTCCAAGTGATCAAAAGCTGCCGCCACTTCTTCCGGCTCCATGAGGGCATCCGGTCGGTGAAGGAGGAGACTATCTAAGCGCTCAATCTGCAAACGCTCGAGGATGCCATTGACGGAGTCCAAAATATAGTCCTTAGAAAAATCAAAATAGGTAAAGCCGTCTTTGCGAATCCCACACTTAGACTGGATCCACATCTGATCCCGAAGATCCGGACGGCCCTTGAGAACCTTCCCCAGCAGGATCTCACACTGACCATTGCCATAGATATCCGCCAGGTCAAAAGTGTTGATCCCAATCGATAAGGCCGCCTCCACCAAGGCCTCCACCTCGTCTTCACTCATCTGACTGATCCGCATCATCCCAAGGACAATCGTGGACAGACGCTCATTTTCAGCAAACTCAATATAGTTCATGTCCGCCTCCTTTTCTGTAGTTCTATTGTAGTGAAAAGGCTTGCAAAAGTCAATGTGAAATCAAAAAGCCCTCAGAAACAACTGAAGGCTTACAGATTGAAGTAGAATGCCTCATTCGTCGTCAACCAACTCCACTTCTCCATGGATTCGGATGTATTCTTCACGCTTTCGATCCAATTCTTCCCAGAGTGGCTCATCAACAGCTTTCATTGCTTCTATCTCTTTCAAGCTAATGTCAACCGCTTCATTGTAGGTTAAATGCAACAAATCTGCATGTTTTGTTTTAAATTCTTCAATGCTCAGCCATGTTTCCTTATCATCTTCGCTAATGTGACCGCCAATGGCAGAGGCTACCTCAATTGCCATGATATAAAGAGCTCGCTTATCAACCGTTAGAATATCTTTATGAGTCGTGATGATTCGTAGATAGTTTCCTTTTTCTCGTCCATCACTTTCATAGGAATCTACAAAATTTAAATTTATATCTTCATACTTAAAAGTCGCCCAAGGATCGTTGCCTACTCTAAAATCAGCCATTCCCCAACGCTCATCATTTGAAGAAAATTTATCCAAACTAACACTAAAATAGAAGTCATCATCACGTGCATAAGAAAACTCAACCTGCACTCCCTTACGTTCCTTGAACCACATTTTCCAAGGATATTCCATACAGGCTTGATAGATGTTAGTTTCGTAGTTACCTTTAAGATATAGTTTCACTCGTCGTCCTCGTCATCCAACTCCACTTCACCATGGATTTTGATGTATTCCTCATTCCTGCGGTCATCTTCTGCCCAAACAGGGTCTCTCACATCGTTCATAAAGGGAATTTCTTCCAAACTCAGCTCATTGGCCTATTCATAACTCATCGAAAGGATATCCTCATGCCGTTTTTTAAATTCCTCTACACTTAACCAGCTCTCTTTATCATCTTCGCTAATCTGACCGTCAATTGCAGTCGCAATTTCAATAGCCATAATGTAGAAAGCACGTTTATCAACAGTGAGAAGGTCAAGGTGGGTAGAGGCTAAACGGAGACAGTCTCCTTTTTCTTGATAGTCTGTTACTGGATTGTCTTCAAAATCTAATTCAAGATTTTCATATACATGACTTCCAAATTCGTTGGCAATCCCTTCTTTCAACCGAACATTATTCCATCTATTATCATGCATATATAATTTCAATCGTCTTCCTCATCGTCATAAACACGTTCACCATGGATTTTGATGTATTCTTCTCGAAGCCGTTCCTCCTCTACCCATAGAGGATCTCTTACCGGTACCATTGTCTTTAATTCTTCCAAACTGATTTCAACAGCTTCATCATAAGTCAGTGAAAGAACATCCTTGTGCAACTCCTTAAAAGTCTCTACATTCACCCAGGTCTCTTTGTCATCCTCGCTAATCTGACCATCAATGGCAGAAGCTACATCGACTGCCATAATATACATCGCACGTTTATCAACTGTTAAAACATCTATATGAGAAGTTGCGATACGTAAATAATCCCCACGTTCTCTCCACTCTGTAATGAAAGTTTTTTCAAATTCAAGGGATATATTTTCATATTTATAGGAATTCCACGGATTGTTTAAATCATAAGAGGGGATATTATCCCATCTTGAGTCACAAAAACGCCATTTATCAAAGCTTACTACAAAGTAAAAATCGTCTTGCAACATCTCATCATCACCAACGTTTGAGTATGTAATAGGATGACCATGCCATTCCTTAAACCACATTTCACAGAGCAACTCTCTTGTCGTAAAGGTTATTTTTTTCTTAAAATCACTTTTGATATAGAGTCTCATTCGTCTTCCTCATCGTCATCCAACTCCACTTCTCCATAAATTCGGATGTATTCCTCGCGCTTCCTATCCAATTCTTCCCAGAGTGGCTCATCAACAG
>NZ_KV794415.1:61898-62951 GCF_001808745.1 Streptococcus sp. HMSC057G03 | reverse complement strand
ATTGCCATGATATAAAGAGCTCGCTTATCAACAGTTAGAATATCCTTATGAGTCGTGATGATTCGTAGATATTCTCCTTTTTCTCGTCCATCGCTTTCATAGGAGTCTTCAAAATTTAAATTTATCTTTTCACGCTTAAAAGTCGCCCAAGGGTCGTTGCCTACTCTAAAATCAGCCTTTCCCCAACGCTCATCGTTCGAAGAAAATTTATCCAAACTAACGCTAAAATAGAAATCATCATCACGTGCATAAGAAAAACCAATTTTCACACCTTTTCGTTCTTTAAACCACATTTTCCAAGGATATTCCATACAGGTTTGGTAAATACTAGTCTCGTAGTTACCTTTAATATATAGTCTCACTCATCTTCCTCATCGTCGTCGTAAACACGTTCCCCATGGATGGCAATATACTCTTCATGAAGTCGCTCTTCTTCATCCCACAAGGAATCTTCTACAGGTCTCATACTTTTCAGTTCCTCCACACTGATATCAGTTGCTTGATCGTAGGTTAGTGATAAGACATCCTTGTGCAACTCCTTAAAAGTCTCTACATTCACCCAGGTCTCTTTGTCATCCTCGCTAATCTGACCATCAATGGCAGAAGCCACCTCGACTGCCATGATAAACATAGCTCGTTTATCAACCGTTAAAATGTCAGTATGGGTAGTCGCAATCCTAAGGTATTCTCCACGTTCTCTCCCATCAGTAATAAAATCATTTTCAAATTCTAATTGAATATTTTCATCAGAAAACGAATTCCAAGGATCACTCTTGTCATATGGTAAATGATTCCATCGTTTATCATTAAATCGCCATTTATCAAATTGAACTCCAAAAAAGAAATCATCTTGCAACATCTCATCATCACCAACGTTTGAGTATGTAATAGGATGACCATGCCATTCCTTAAACCACATTTCACAGAGCAACTCTCTTGTCGTAAAGGTTATTTTTTTCTTAAAATCACTTTTGATGTATAGTCTCACTCGTCTTCCTCGTCGTCATAAACACGTTCGCCGTGGATTTTGATGTATTCTTCTCGAAGCCGTTC
>NZ_KV794415.1:0-61798 GCF_001808745.1 Streptococcus sp. HMSC057G03 | reverse complement strand
ACCGGTACCATTGTCTTTAATTCTTCCAAACTAAGTTCAACCGCTTCATTATAAGTCAGTGAAAGAACATCCTTGTGATATTCCTTAAATTCTTCTACACTTAGCCAACTTTGCTTGCCGTCTTCGCTAATCTGACCATCAATGGCAGATGCTACTTCAATAGCCATAATGTATAAAGCACGTTTGTCAACCGTCAAAATATCTACATGAGTTGAGGCAATTCGAAGAAACTCCCCCTTTTCGCGGTCGTCGGAAATAAAGGCATGTTCAAATTCAAGTTCAATATCTTCATATTGCAAGGACAACCAAGGATTGCTCGGAATTATAAAAGGAGCCTTATCCCATCTTTCGTCAACTGAAGCCCATTTGTGTAACTCTGCTCCAAAATAAAAATCATCTTGCAGCATCTCATCATCACCAACGTTGGAGTAGCTTATTTTCTTGCTATTCCGTTCTTTAAACCACATCTTCCAAACTAGCTCTCTAGTAGTAAAGGTTATTTTTTTCGTAAAATCACTTTTGATATATAGTCTCATAAATCTGAGATATCGCCTCCATGTGCTAGTATATATTCTTTTCGACGGTTAGCTTCTTCCTCCCAAAGAGGGTCGTCTACAACATCCATCGTTTGAATTTCAATCAAACTTCGTTCATTTGCTTCTTCAAAAGTCAGAGATAGAATAGCCTCGTGCTTTCTCTTAAATTCCTCGACTGTTAGCCATGTCTTCTTACTATCCTCGCTAATTTGCCCGTCAATGACCTTTGCAATCTCAAGCGCCATAATGTACATGGCGCGTTTATCAACTGTCAAAACTTCTAGATGGGTAGTTAAAATACGAAGATGGTCCCCTTTTTCATTATAATCTGTAGCAAATGCGTCTTCAAACTCTATCTCAATACATTCCTCAATATGTGAAAAGAGGCTTCGTACCCCTTCCTTTAGGGGGACACTAGACCATCTCTTATCTGCAGTACTTTTCCTCAAGGATAAATTTACAGAAAAATACTCTTGTAGTTGCTCATTGTCTCCAGCATTTGAGTACGATACTTGCTTTTCTTCTGGAAACCACATTTTGCCAGCAAGTTCTAAATAACCATAAGGTACTCTTTTTGTATAATCGCCTTTGATATATAGTCTCATTCGTTCTTTTCTCTATTCTTTTTATTCCCATTCATCATATCATAATTTAATAAAAAATACATGTTCGCATGAAGGAAGAGAGTTTAATAATTTTCAATGGATAATAAAAGCCCCCAGCTGTAACTGAGGGCTTATCTAATTAGCGATAGCTGAGAGCACGTTTGATGGTCTTCCACGGTCCGAGGTCATCGGTCTGGAGGATTAAGCTCGCGTAAATTCGAGCGATGAGAACTGTTCCCACGATGGTAAAGAGAACCGCAATTCCCAATGAAGCCCAAGATTCAAGACCAGTCGCATAGCCATTGATGGTACGGAAAGGCATGAAGAAGGTTGAAAAGAATGGAATGTAGGAACCAATCTTCAATAAGAAGACATCACCGGCGCTTCCCAAGGTGGTTACCCCAAGGAAGCTAAAGATAACTAACATCATTAGTGGCGAAATCGCTTTTCCTGAATCTTCAGGTCGTGCAACTGTTGAGCCTAAGAAGGCAGAGAGCACCACATACATAAAGATCCCAAGGATAATGAAGAAAACGGTATTGAGCGAGATCGACTCTGCAAGGTGTTGGGTAATCGGAGAGTTTGGAGCGAGAATATCCTTGACAACTGGGATATCTGCTCTAAAGATCCAAACAGCTACTAAACCAATCACATAGACAAAAATATGGGTAAAGATCACTCCGAAGAGTCCGAGCATGCGTGCGAAGAAATAGTCGGTTGCTTTGATACTAGAGAAGACTACTTCCATGATCTTAGTTCCCTTTTCACTAGCCACTTCTTGGGCTGTGATACTCGAGTAGAAGATCAAAATCATATAAAGCAACATTCCTAGACCACCTGCAACCATGGTTTGCACCATTTTCAAGCCTTCTTTTTTCTCATCAATTTTTTCTTTGAGAGAAACCTGTTGAGACAAGGCTGTCAGTTGCTCTTTGCTTAGATTGGCACGCGCTAGATTGATCCCTTGTTGGACTTGGCTTAATTTCGCAGCGACAAGCGATTTCAAATCTGTTTTCATGGCTTGGTCGCCCACATAAGTGGCTTCTAGCTGGCCATCTTTTTCATCGACCGTTAGGTAAGCAGCTGCTTTCTCATCCTTAATGGCTTTTTTAGCTGCAGCTTCATCCGTGTAGTCCAAGGTCAAGCCATCAGTTCCTTTGAGACTTTCTTTGACAGCTGGAATTTCTGTCACCAAGGCCACTTGGTTTTTGGCATCTGTAGAAGAACCTGTCAGATAACCGATTCCAATGCTCAATCCTAAAAAGAGGAAGGGACCGAAGACCATGAAGAGGAAACTCCATGATTTCACTTGTCTGATATAGGTTTCTTTCATTACGACAAACATCTGTTTCATACTTCTACTCCTGATTCAAGTTTAAAGATCTCATCAATAGTTGGGGCTTGGTGGTCAAAGGTTGCTAGGTAGTGGCCCTTGGTCAAGCGGTCAAATAATTCTGGACCAGCTGACGCATCATCCAAGATCAGCTTCCAAGTCCCTTGCTTGGTCATGCTGACCTTGGTCACGTGTGGCAGAGCTTCTAGCTCTTCTTTGCTAAAGTCGTTAGAGACAAAGAGGCGAGTCTTGCCATAGCTATTCCGGACCTCTTGGACAGGTCCTGATAGAACAACCGAACCATCACGGATCATTAGGATATCATCACACAACTCTTCGACATTGGTCATGACGTGGTCAGAAAAGATAATGGTTGCCCCACGCTCTTTTTCTTCAAAGATGACCTGCTTGAGCACTTCTGTATTGACCGGATCCAAGCCACTAAAGGGTTCATCTAAAATGATCAATTTAGGCTCATGGATCAAGGTGATGATCAATTGAACCTTCTGTTGGTTCCCTTTTGAGAGACTCTTGATTTTATCGGTCAATTTTCCTTTTACTTGGAGTTTTTCCATCCAGGTCGGTAATTTTTCCTTGACCTCAGCAGTGCTCATTCCTTTTAAGGCAGCCAAATAGCGGACCTGCTCAAAAATCGTGAGTTTTGGCATAAGACTACGTTCTTCTGGCAAATAGCCAATTTCCTTGTAGGTTTCTTGGGTGATCGCTTTGCCACCTAGGCGAATCTCGCCGCTGTAGTCCAAAAAGCGCAAGATACTGTGGAAAATAGTTGTTTTCCCGGCCCCATTTTTCCCAACTAAGCCAAGGATATGCCCTTGTTGAGCTGTCAGATCTACTCCGAAGAGAACCTGCTTATTCCCAAAGCTTTTTTCTAAATTTCTAATTTCTAACATGGATGACTCCTCTACTCTTTATAATAACGTTTGGTAATCTTGTACTGAGAGACCAAGATATAGACATAAATCAGTGATACCACTACTAATGCTAACAAGATATCTGTATGGAAAGCAATGCCAACTAAGAATATCGCAATTAAGGAAATCGGCAAGATATAATTGCTTAACTTAATGATAATTTCATAGTTTTCCTCGTAGCTAATCTGCTTTTCTGCTTCATCCATCATACTCATCATAAATTCACGCACTTCCTTGGCATTGGCATTGCGGGGAATCGGTTTTCCATAAATCAGATGGAAGGTCTTGCGAAAGAAGATATCCGATAGGAAAAATAGGGCAATCAAGACAAGAAAGAGATAGAGCATGGTAAAGTCTCCAAAGATAAAAGCCAAGTGCCCTGTGGAAGGTCTATCCATATACACCCATTGACTATAAAAGATGATGACTAAAAAGTATGGCAAGATCATGACTCCTTTAAAAATGGTCGCTAACCCAAACAGTTTTTCCTTCTGGATGTCATAGTGATAGGCTTCCTCTTCGTCTTCTATCTGGAGCATTTTTTGATGGACTTTTCTCGCGCTTATTAGTAAGGCTATCGTGACCATAAACACGATAAGAAACAAAAGTATTGAACCCCAAAGGAGTCCTTCTTTACTAAAGAAGGATTGGATTTCAAGGGGTTTTTCGGATCCGAACATGCCTGTCAAAAAATCAATGACTCCTCCAATCAAGCCGGAAACTGTAATGATTCCGACATTTCTCCAAAACCGGTAACGAGCGGATCGTTCTTGTTGTTGCTTTTTCATATTATTCTTCTCCCTCTACTAGACTAAAGACATTCTCCACTGGTTCATTGAAGATCTGGGCAATGGTCATGGCGATAATGACAGAAGGTGTATACTCACCACGTTCCAAGAGACTGATGGACTGGCGCGAGACCCCTGCTAGCTTGGCTAGCTCGGATTGGTTGAGTCCATCACGCGCCCTCAGCTCTTTCAATCGATTTTTTAAAATCATGGCATCAGCCCCCTTATAGTTGAATACCTTGAATATCTTCGATACGGACTAACTTGGTTTCCCTCTGTTGTTTATGAATCACACGGGTCAGTTTGACCCAATCTTCATCGATATCTATAATTTCATACTCAAATCCAACACCATCTACTGTAACAGTGGCCGTTTGGCCTTTCAATTCTTCTAAAAGTCTAGACATGTCTTGATTTCCTTTCACTTGTTTTTCTAATCGTCTGATGCGTCTGTTCAATCCTTTTATCTTCTTTTCTGAGCTTGCATAAACGATAACCAGAAAAGGGATAAATAGAATCCATATGGCTCCCATAAGAAACCTCCCCTTCTTTCAACTAAAAACATTGTAACACTTCTTTTTCTTTTTGACAAGCATATTTGTCAAAAAAATAAAAATATTTGTCAATAATAGCAGGATGGTTGACATGGATATTTTGAGTACTTAAAGGAATTTCTTTATTTTTATAGGGTTTTAAGGCCTATAACTTGCAAATCCTGGAAGAAAAAAACAGTTGAGAAATTCTCAACTGTTTCATCTTTTTACATCTTAACGCACTTCTGCATTGACTTTTTCTTCAAGTGAAGCTTGGATTTTTTCCATGTAGCGTGCGACTTCTTCATCTGTCAAGCTATCTTCTGGATTTTGGAAGGTCAAGCTGTAGGCCATAGACTTCATGCCAAGTCCTAGTTTTTCACCTGAGAAAACGTCAAAGAGTTTGATATCTGTTAAGCGTTTCACGCCAGCAGCTTGAATCGCATCAACCACTTCTTGGTGGGTCACTTCTGCTTTGAGGAGAAGGGCGATATCACGGCTCACAGCTGGGAATTTGGTGATTTCCACAAAGGCTGCGGCTGGTTGAAGAGCTGCTTCAATAGCAGATAAGTTCAATTCTGCCACATAGGTTTCTGGAATGTCATAAGCCTTAGCTGTTACAGGGTGGACTTGTCCCAAGACCCCAATCACCTGGTCACCAAGTGAGAGCAAGGCTGTACGTCCTGGGTGGAGACTCTTGATTTCCTGTGTTGCTGTATAAGTCACTTCAAGACCCAAGCGAGTAAAGAGGACTTCCAAGATTCCCTTGGCATAGAAGAAGTCAACTGGAACAGCTGGAGTTTGGAAGTCTTTTTCAGCAACTAAGCCAGTCAAAGCAAAGGCAAAGCTATTGATTTCGTTTGGCAAGTCTTCTTTTGGATTACCTGTCTGTTCAAAGACTTTTCCGATCTCATAGAGGGCCAAATCTTTGTTCTTACGAGCGACATTATAAGCTACAGTATCCAAGATTCCTGAGATCATATTTTGACGGAGGACCGAACGATCCACAGTCATTGGCCACATGAGCTCCGTTAAGTTGCTTGGTGCAGTCGTGAACTCCACTGCTTTTTCAGGAGTTGTCAGTGCATAAGTAATGATTTCAGTCAATCCAGCCCCTTCAGCGATAGTCCGAACTTGGCGACGCAATTTTTGAGTCGCTGTCAATTCACCTGCTGTCCCGTCATCTTTTGGAAGGGTTGCTGGTAATTTGTCATAACCATAAATTCGAGCAATTTCTTCAAAGAGGTCCGCTTCGATAGTGATGTCCCAACGGCGACGAGGAACGCTGACTGTGAAGCTTTCTGCATTTCCAGAAAGGCCAAAACCAAGACGACGGAAGACATCTTCGACATCCGCGTAGGAAAGTTCTGTTCCAAGGACACGGTTAACGTCTGCAAGAGTAGAAGAAACTTCTACATCAGAAGTGTCTAACTGGCCTGCTGAAACGATGCCCTTACGTACGGTTGCACCAGCCAATTCAGCAATCATACTTGCTGCGGCATCAAGGGCTTCATTAACAGTTGCCACATTGATGCCTTTTTCAAAGCGAGAAGATGATTCAGAGCGTAGGTTGAGGCGACCACTAGTCTTACGGATCGATTTGCCATTGAAAACAGCCGCTTCAAGAACTACACGAGTAGACTTTTCAGAGATTTCTGTAGCCTCTCCCCCCATGACACCTGCAAGGGCAACAGGTTTGTCAGCAACCGTAATCACGAGGTCACTTGTTTCCAACTCACGCTCTTCCCCATCCAAGGTCACTAATTTCTCACCTGCACGCGCTTCACGTACACGGATGTCATTTCCTTCAAAGGTATCCAAGTCAAAGGCATGCATGGGCTGACCAAAGTAAAGCAAGATATAGTTGGTCACGTCAACCACATTATTTATGGGACGGATGCCTTCATTCATGAGGAGGTTTTGCAACCATTGTGGACTTGGTGCGATGGTTACATTGTCCAAGATACGAGCTGCATAATAAGGAGCCTTATCTGTGTCGATGCTGACAGAAAGAGCATCCGCTGCAACTTGGTCTGTTTCTGTTAAAGTAAATTCTTTGAAGTTGACTGCCTTGTCATAGATGGCTGCTACTTCATGTGCTACCCCACGCATCGAAAGAGCATCTGCACGGTTTGGAGTGATAGAAAGCTCGATGATTTCATCATCCAAGTCTAGGTAAGAGAAGACTTCTTCTCCTGGAACAGCATCCTCTGGCAAGATTTGGATGCCATCCGCAAATTCTTTCGGTACAACTGAGTCAGAAATGCCTAACTCACCAAGTGAACAGATCATCCCAAGGGATTCCAAACCACGGATTTTCCCTTTTTTAATCTTGTAGTTATCTGCGATGCGAGCACCTGGAAGAGCCACCATCACCTTGATGCCTGCTCGCACATTTGGTGCTCCACAGACGATTTGACGCGCTTCTTCTTCCCCCACATTAACTTGGCAGACATGAAGGTGTGTCTCTGGCACATCTTCACAAGACAAGACTTCTCCGACGACAATTTTTGAGAGACCAGTAGCAGGCGATTCCACACCTTCTACTTCGATCCCTGTAGTTGACATTTTTTCAGCCAACTCTTCTGATGGCACATCCACGTCCACCAATTGTTTTAACCATTTATATGATACTAACATTATTCTGATCGTAAGATCCCACTTGGTGAGATCTTCTCAATTCCTTTCTCTCAATTTGGACCCACAATTAAGCTTGCGGATTCTCCTTCAAATGCTTGCGCAGCAACCAGTCGATATCCACAGCTTCCCCTGTGATAAAGTGGTGCTCGCTAAATCGTTCAAATCCGAATTGTTTGTAAAAGTTTTGGGCCTTAAAATTCCGTTCCCAGACACCCAGCCAGACCCAGTCAAATCCACGTTTTTGAGCCTCTTTTAAGGCAAAGGTAAACATTTCCTTGCCATAGCCCTTGCCATGATGTTCTTTTTTGACATAGATGCGCTGAATTTCAAAAGCATTGTCCATCTCTACTGGCTCCGTTTGTGCCTTGCCCCAGTTAAACTTGAGGAAACCACAAATTTCCTGATGGTGATCAAGGACAAAATAGGTCTCTGATTCCGGGTCTGCTAGGTCCTTTTGGATTTGCTCTAGCGATAAAACCATCTGGTAGTAATCTTCCATATCGGCATCAGAGTTGTAGGGACCAAAGGTATCCCCATAGGTTTCCACCTCTAATTCCCTTAAAATATGAAAATCTTTCGCCTTAACTTTAACTAACATGATTATTTAAATTGTTCTGAAAAACGGATATCCCCTTGATAGAAGCCACGGATATCATTGATTCCGTAACGAAGCATAGCCACACGCTCTTGACCAAGTCCAAAGGCAAATCCTGAATAAACTGTTGGGTCAATACCGCTCATCTCAAGGACGCGTGGGTGAACCATACCAGCTCCCATGATTTCAATCCAACCAGTTTTCTTACATACGTTACATCCAGCTCCACCACATTTGAAGCAAGAAACGTCCACCTCAACCGATGGCTCGGTAAATGGGAAGTAAGAAGGACGCAGACGGATTTGACGTTCTGCCCCAAACATCTTTTGCACGATCAATTGAAGCGTTCCTTGAAGGTCTGCCATTGAGATGTTCTTCCCAACGACCAAGCCTTCGATCTGATGGAATTGGTGGCTGTGGGTCGCATCATCTGTATCCCGACGGAAAACACGCCCTGGAGAGATCATCTTCAATGGTCCCTTGCTAAAGTCATGCGCATCCATCGCCCGTGCCTGTACTGGTGAGGTATGGGTCCGAAGCAAGATTTCTTCTGTGATATAGAAGGTATCCTGCATATCCCGCGCTGGGTGATCTTTAGGCAGATTCATCCGTTCAAAGTTATAATAGTCTTGCTCCACTTCAAAGCCGTCTACGACTTGATAGCCCATCCCGATAAAGATATCTTCGATTTCTTCACTGGTTTGGGTCAAAATATGACGGTAACCACTAGCAACTGGACGACCTGGTAGGGTCACGTCGATACTTTCACTAGCCAATTTGGCTTGGACTTTCTTTTCTTCCAAAAGTTTGGCCGTTTCTTCAAAGGCAGCCGTCAAGACATCACGCGCTTCATTGACGTGTTTCCCGATAACCGGACGCATCTCAGCAGAGACATCCTTCATCCCTTTAAGAATTTCCGTCAGAGATCCTTTTTTTCCAAGAACAGAGACCCGTAGTTCTTGCATCTCTTTTTCATTTTCAGCAGAAATCTGCTTCAAAGCTGCCAGCGTTTCTTCACGAAGCGCTTTTAATTGTTCTTCAATCGTTGACATATTTCCTCCATCATGGTCCCTCTACAGACATAGAAAAAACCACGCGCCAACACCCTCATTCGGAGCGTTGACACGCGGTACCATCCGTTTTTTATCCGTAAACCAGACCTTAATTTCTAAATCCTTTACGCAAGTGAATTCACTCAGCTTTCATGCAAAGAGCTTTCAGTCACGGCTCTTCTCCCTGTCGCACTTCCCTTGAGATACTAGTCTTGCAGATTTCTATTCGATTACTATCTAGTTTAGCAGATTTTTTGTTAAAAAACAAGTTAGATGAGACTAATTTCAATAGAAGAAGGAACTGGACGTAATGCATTATCTATTTGCCTGGTCGGTTTCATCTGCATTCCTTTTCAATAGAAGAGTTGCTGCTTGGTTAAAACCATCACACCAGTTATACCATTTTGCTTCATACTCATCTTGAGGTAAGATACGATTTTTTAAATCCAAGACAGAGTCTATCTTTCTTTCCTCGCAAGCTTGCGCATAGAGAGCATACAAGTCATCGCCACCATCTCTATCAAACTCAGCAGAAATCGTATCTTGACCCGCCAACAAAGCCTGATAAGCCCTGTGATGCCCGTCTGTAATCAAGAAGCGATTTCCAAATGTAAGAATACTAATTGGATCCATATTGATGATTTCTGCCGACTGATCAAGCATCTGGATATCATGTAACTTCTTTTCTGATAAGTATAGTTGGGTCGGATGAAGGTCCGTTAGCTTGACTTTCATTTCTTTCTCCTCAAAGGTCCCGATTAAAAGACCTATCAAAGCCAAATTCTCCTGCTACTCTTGTGATTCGTTTCGTTTTTATTTAATGACTTGTCCAGCATCTTTCAAGACAGATTCTGGAATAGTAATGCCCAATTCATCTGCGACTTTTTTATTGATGACAGATTTTCCTTGGCTAAAGATTTCAACAGGTGTGTCTGCAGGTTTTTGACCTTTCAAGATCTTCGCAGCCATTTTACCAGTTGCTACCCCAAGATCATGTTGGTCGACAACGACTGAACCAAGGCCACCAGCTTCTACCATGGCTGTCGCACTTGGGAAGATTGGTTTTTTAGCATCTTTATTGGCTTCAACAACAGTTGAGAATGCTGATGCGATGGTATTGTCGATTGGAACCCAGATAGCATCCACTTTACCTGACATAACCGATACTGTTGAAGCAATTTCGTTTGTAGAAGGAACTGAATACGGAACCACCTTGTAGCCTGCTTTTTCAGCCAATTTTGTAAATTCTTCTACTTGAGATTTAGAATTGTCTTCACTGGTTGAGTAAAGAACCCCGATTGTTTTTACGTTTGGAGTCAACTCTTTGATCAATTTCAACTGTTGCTCAGTAGGATTGTGGTCAGATACCCCAGTGATATTGCCACCTGGTTTTTTCAAATCTTTGACCAAGTTTGCACCGACTGGATCGGTTACAGCACCCATGACAATTGGTTTGTCTTTGGTTGCACTAGCCAAACCTTGAGCAGATGGGGTTGCAATCCCAATCAAGACTTGATTATCTTTTTCTGCCAATTGCTTACTCATAGTTGCAACCTTGTTTTGGTCCCCTTCTGCATTGAGGAAATCAATGTCCACTTTGTCCTTGTCATAGCCTTCTTCAGCTAGACCATCTTGAATCCCCTTGTAGATCAAATCAAGCGAAGGGTGGCTGACCAACTGCAAGACCCCAACTTTTGCCTTTTCATTGCTAGTTGCTGCCTTGTTGTCCTTACCAGCTGTAGCTGAATAGATCGCTGTCCCAATGACTGCTGCTGCAATCAAACCAATAATTCCCATTAACCGTTTATTTTTCATTTTACTACCTCTTCTATTTTTTCATTTTCTTCTATTTTTCATCCTCTAAAGAATGCGACGCCATCGTTTCTTCATATCTTTTCTCCCTTCTCATCTAAAACAAAAAACACGCCCACACATAGCAAAAGCTATGTGAGGACGTGTCATCGCGGTGCCACCTCACTTATGGGAAAAGGATAGTCTCCCCCCCATATCTCTGTCTTGTCTAGCAACAAGTTGCACGATAAGGTGTGCCAACCGAATTTTTATTGTTTCAAATTCATCTCATCATTAGTCCAATTTCATAAACTGCCGCTACCCACTCTCAGCAACCGTGGGCTCTCTTGAAACTTTCATTTACTACTTTTCTAATTTCTTACATTTTAAAGTTTTCTTTCAAAAAAGTCAATACTTTTTCAGTATTTTTTTGGAAACGTTCGCATTTTCTATATTACATCCCCTTGCTTCTTTCTGGGATTTCCGCTCTATTTTTGATATAATTTACTAGAATAACAGCTAGAATGATGAGGAATCCCATGTCTTTTGATGGATTTTTTTTACACCATATGGTGCAAGAATTGAAGGCCGAACTCTTAAGTGGTCGCATTCAAAAAATTAATCAACCTTTCGAGCAAGAATTGGTACTCCAAATCCGAGGCAATCGGAAAAACCAAAAACTCTTACTCTCTGCCCATTCTGTTTTCGGACGGATCCAACGGACCCAAACCAACTTTGAAAATCCTGCCTTTCCTAATACCTTTATTATGGTCATGCGTAAATATCTTCAAGGCGCTGTCATCGAAGGGATTGAGCAATTGGAGAACGACCGGATTCTCGAAATCCGTGTCTCCAATAAAAACGAAATTGGAGATGCCATTTCTGTCAGCTTAATGATCGAAATCATGGGCAAGCACAGTAATATTATTCTCCTAGACCGGACCAGCAATAAAATCATCGAGGCCATCAAACATGTCGGCTTCTCACAAAATAGCTACCGGACCATTCTTCCTGGATCAATCTATGTAGCCCCTCCGAAAACAGACGCGGTTAATCCTTTTACAATTGGAGATGAAGCCCTTTTTGCCCTTCTTCACAAAGAAGAGTTAAGCCCAAAGAACCTTCAAAAATGTTTCCAAGGTTTGGGGCGAGATACGTCTCAAGAATTGGCCAAGCGACTTGAGACGGATGAAAAATTAAAAACCTTCCGTGCCTTTTTCCAAGCTCCAACTGAGCCACGCCTAACGACCAAATCCTTCTCGGCTATTCCCTTTGAAGATGCCACTAGTCAAACCTTTGAGACACTTTCCGATCTGCTAGATGACTATTACCGAGACAAGGCTGAGCGCGATCGGGTGCAACAACAGGCTAGTGAATTGATCCGCAAGGTCGAAAACGATCTTGAAAAGAACCGAAAAAAATTAGCCAAACAAGAAGCGGAGTTAGCGGCGACCGACAATGCGGAAGAATTCCGCCAAAAAGGAGAATTACTGACCACCTTCCTCCATCAGGTACCAAACGACCAAGACCAGGTTGTCCTGGACAATTACTATACCAACGAACCCATCACCATCCAACTCAATAAGGCTCTGACCCCCAACCAAAATGCGCAACGCTACTTCAAACGCTACCAGAAGTTAAAAGAAGCCGTTAAACATTTGACCATCCTCATTCAAGAAACCAAGGAAACCATTTCTTATCTTGAAACGGTTGAAACGGCCCTTTCTCAAGCGAGCCTGGCTGAGGTGGCAGAGATTCGTGAAGAGTTAATCCAGACCGGCTTTATCAAACGGCGCAACCGAGAAAAAATCCATAAACGGAAAAAACCAGAAAAATACCTGGCTAGTGATGGCAAAACCATCATTTTAGTGGGTCGCAATAATCTGCAAAACGATGAACTGACCTTTAAGATCGCTAAAAAAGACGAACTCTGGTTCCATGCCAAAGATATCCCAGGCAGCCATGTCGTCATTACCGGAAATCTAAATCCATCGGATGAAGTGAAGACCGATGCCGCAGAGTTGGCCGCCTACTATTCCAAGGCCCGTCTCTCAAATCTGGTCCAAGTCGATATGATCGAAGCCAAGAAACTCAATAAACCAACCGGCGGAAAACCAGGCTTTGTGACCTATACTGGTCAAAAGACCCTGCGGGTTACCCCAGAAGAAGAAAAAATCAAGGCCATGAAACTAACAGACTGATTTCAAAAATAAAAGAGAGTGGGACAGAAATCGGTAATTCGTTAGAATTCGATTTCGTCGTCCCGCCTCCGCACAGTTGAGTAGGGCTGTAAAAGCTGATGAAATCAGCGTAGTAGAGCCCACTCAACCACTGCGTCTTGCTCTACAATCCAAAAATAATTGAGAGGCTAGGACTTTTGTCCCAGCCTCTTTTTATTCTGCTTTATTAATGTCTTCTTTGACCTCATCAACATTGAATTTGGCAAAGAGGTACTGACGGTCTTGAACTGGGAAACGTTGATCCAGCTGATCGATGGCCCCCACCTCTACAATCCCTTCTGTGATGACAAAATCCATGACATGGCCACCAAAGGTGTGGTCATCTGAAATAAAGTGCAAATGATAACCAGCCACGCTCACGCCATGGAAAATTTCTGGTGTCCAAAAACCGACGATGGTTCCAGTAACATTTTCTCGTGTATACTCTGGCTGATGGGTGGCAACCTCTGCAAACTTCATCTCAGGTGTTGATTTTGGAATCATACGGACATGCATCTTGGCAAAGTCACCATGAATCTTAATGGAGCGGAAAAGATTTTCCCCATCATAATAAGACTCAATACGGGCTTCCAATTCCTCGTCTGTCATTTCAAAACGTTGGCGGAAAATCACTTCTGCTTGGTGAGGGACGACTGCTGCATAAGGAACCTTTGCATCCGGAGAAACTTCGACTATTTCAGGATGGTCCCCTGATCCCTTGGCCTGATATGCCTTACCATCTAAAACGATCAACTCTCCATCAATAGAATCAAGCGTCCCAACTCCGAGATCTCCGTGTTCCAAGAGTTCTCCAATCGTAAATGAACCCCCGTACAGACCCGCCATTAGGGCACCTAAGGTATTGTATTGAAAAAGTTTCACTGGTTCCATGTTTTTCTCTCCTCATTCTATCTTCTACCAGTATACCACAAACTATTCCGAATCTTCACGATATGGTTTTGATTAGAGGCTATCATAGAGGGTTTGCATCTGCACATCGTCTGGTACGATGGCCAAATACTGGTTAGCCACTTCACGCGCCTTCGTCACATCTCCAGCCTCACGCAACAAATAAACATAGGCTTCGAGGAATTCTGGGTTGTCCTTTAAATCCTCATAGAGCTCTTGGTAGGCTGAGACGGCCTCTTCTGTTTTCTCCAAGGCAGCCAAGGCACGGGCAATGTTCCACCGAGTGACAACTGTTTCGACTTCTTCATTTTGCCAAGTCAAGACTTGGTCAAAGCGTTCCTGTTCCAAATAAAGAGTGGTCAGGCGAAGAGCAATCTCTTCGAGATCATCTGCCACTTCTTTAGCCTCTAATAGATAAGCTTCTGCTTGCTCAGGCTGGTGGAGTTCATAGGAAAGCTGAGAAGCAAGGAGCTTCAATTGGGCATCAAATGGATTCTTCTGGATCCCTTGTTTAGCAATCTCAAGCGCTTTTTCACGGTCATTTTCAGCCTGTAAAGCCAAGGCATAACCGTACTCATAGCCCTCAAAATCAGGCGACAAGGTATCAATTTGTTTGTAGTAGATCAGGGCTTTTTGGAATTCTTCTTGGTCAGACAATAAGGTCGCTAATTCGTAAGCAATCTGGTCATCAAATTCAATCTCCAGAGCTTTCTCTAAGAAAGGAACAGCTGCTTCAAACTTACCAAGATTGGCATAGGCAAACCCAATTCGTTGATAGGTGGAAATTCCTGTTGCTTCTAAAATCTCCCGATTGTCTAACTGGGCATACTCTTGGATAGCCTCTTGGTAGCGTTCCAATTCCAGATCAATTTCAGCTAGCCCTAATTGAATGATCGGATCATCAGACAAATGAGCAGCTTCAACTAATTTTTCACGCGCCACATCTGCTAGGCCTTCCATCTGATAGAGATCCGCCTTAACCAAGAGACTGGCCACATACCAGTTTGATTCAGGTCCAATTTCTTCTAAATAAGCAAAGGCCTCTTCCGTTTGGCCTTCCTCTGCAAGGATGGTTGCCAAACTCAGATACACTTCTGGGTAGGTTTCTGCAATCTGTTCATAGATTTCTTTTGCCTGAGGGTAAAAACCGATACTTTCAAGATATTGACCTAAATCCAATAATTGTGCTTCACTATCTTCTAACAAAGCCTGTTGAAATTGAACTTCTGCCTCTTCTAGCTCTTGCCGATCGAGAGCCTCTACCATTTGTTGACTATGACTCACTGTGTGTTTCCTCTTCTATTTCATTGTGTTCTTCATACAAGCCACTGACGACCTTATACCATTCAAAGATAGCTCCGATCACCACCTTAGCAGATGCATAGACTGGAATTCCAAGGAAAACTCCCCAGATTCCAAACATAGATCCTGACGTCAAGAGCACAAATAAAATGGTAATCGGATGGATATTTAACTGGCTTCCCAAAACCAACGGTGATACAAAACGTCCTTCAATGGTTTGCTCCACTGCAAATACAATCAAGACCTTGATAAACATCTCTGGCCCTGCTACCAAGCCCAATACTAAGGCAGGTAACATGGCTAAGAAACTACCCAAGTATGGGATCAAATTCAAGATCCCTGCAGAGATCCCTAGTGTCACCGCATAGCGCAAGCCAATGATCTTAAAGAAGATGATGAACATAATGGCGACGACAATGGCTACCGTAATTTGCCCTCGAACGTAGTTGGAGAGTTGGGTATTGACATCTGAGAGAACCTGTTCAGCCGATTTACGAATCTTAGTCGGTAAAAAGCGAACAATGTGGCCCTTTAAATTTTTTCCATCTCGAAGAAGATAAAAGACAATAAAAGGCATGATGATCAAGGCAACAATAACTTGCGAAGCCACTCCGATCAAGTTGCTGACCCAATTGACAGCCCGCCCAGAGATCGAACTGGCCCAAGAAGTAATGTTTGCAGACAATTCCTTAGTGATTTCATCTAATTGGGGTTTGATATCTGAAGAGACGCGATTATCTAGAAAATCATCGATGGTTGCATTGGCCTTTTCCAAATAAGTTGGCAGGTTATGAAAGAAACTCACCACTTGACGTTGGACGGATGGAATCACTACAGCTAGACCCCAAATTAAAAGCACTGCAATCAAGAAAAAGACTAAGGAAATCGCAAAAATCCGCTTGAGTCCTTTTCTTTCAAGAAAGTCAACAATGGGGTTAAGCAGGTAATAGAGCAAACCAGAAATAATGACAGGCAGCATGACGGCTCCTGCAAACTCAAAAATAGGAATAAAAATAAAGGTGATTTTACTCAAAACCAAAAGGTTCAAGCCCAACAGCAAGGTAACTAAAAATACGGTAATGGCCTTGTTGTCTAAAAACCATCTAAAAAACCAGGACAAACTAAACTGTTTTTCTTTATTATCCACAGAGAACTCCTTTTCATTTCAATCTGTTTCTATTTTAGCATTTTTTGAGCTTGAAGTTACGAAAAAACTAGCAAAATAAGAAAGAAAGGCCCTCGCCTTTTCAACTAGCAATTGCCTTCCAATAGGACCTTTGATATAATAAACCTAACAAATCATACGAGGTGTCCTATGTCTCAAACCATTTATTTCGGTACCTATACCAAAAAAGAATCCAAAGGAATTTACAAGGCACAATTTGACCCTGAAACAGGGACATTGAGCCAACTTGAACTAGTGGCAGCTGAGCCCAATCCAACCTATATCGCTTTTTCTGAAAAAGGCAACCTCTACAGTGTCGGAGCTGAAGAGGGAAAAGGAGGAATCGCAAGTTTTACAGCTGATTTTCAGCCGCTCAATCACGTTGTTGAAGAGGGAGCACCACTCTGCTATGTCTCTGTCGATGACAAGCGTCAACTGATCTATGGAGCCAACTATCACAAAGGCCAAGTTCTCGTATATAAGCTAGAGTCAGATGGGCGTTTGTCCTTTGTCAATCAAGACACCCACCAAGGAAGTGGTCCTCATGCCAATCAAGCAAGTCCACATACCCACTATGCAGACCTTACACCAGATCAGTACTTGATCACGTGTGACCTAGGAACAGACAGTTTGCATGTCTATGATGTCAGTGAGGAAGGAAACCTAACCCTGATCAATCAGTATCAAACAGCTCCAGGGGCAGGACCTCGTCACCTGGTCTTTCATCCCCACTATAAGACTGCCTATCTCATCAATGAATTAAATGCTACGATCGATGTACTCTTTTATGACGGTATGGGTGAATTCGAACACTTCCAAACTGTTTCCACAATTCCATCAGACTACGATGGTCAAAAATGGGCTTCTGCGATCAAGCTCTCAGCTGATGGAAAATTCCTCTATGCATCTAACCGTGCTCACAATTCCATCGCTGTCTTCAAAGTTGTGGCTGATGGTAGTCTAGAACTGATTGAAATTGTTCCAACTCAAGGGCTCAATCCACGTGATTTCACGCTTAGTCCTGATCAAAACTATTTGATCGCAGCCCATCAAGATTCACCTAATGCCACCGTCTTCAAACGAGATTCTACTAGCGGAAAATTGACCCTTCTATCCGACGACTTCTATGTTCCAGAGGCCGTTTGTACAGTTTTTCATTAAGTCGTTTTAGTTGTCAAACCTCTAAAAAAATGATTAAATAGATGAGAAAAAGGCGCGAGCCTGACTTCACAACTTATATTTTAGGAGATCCAAGCATGAATCCAATGGACTTATTTAACCAAGTAAAAGAAATGATCGAAAAGAAAGATTTCGACGCTGCAAAGAAATTTGTTGATGACAACAAAGACAACCTCGGTGACTACCTTGAACAAGCCAAAGGGCTTGTATCTGGAAATGAAATGGTCAGCGGTGCCTTGGACAAAATCAAAGGCTTGTTCTAATAGAACTACTCCTCAACGCTTTAGTTGAGGAGTTTTTGTTTATACCAATCGCAAAAAAGATCCTTGAGAAAACTCAAGGATCTTTTTAGTCTAGTAAACTAGATTATTTCTTAAGGTTGTAGAATGATTTCAATCCACGGTATTCAGCTACTTCACCAAGTTGATCTTCGATGCGAAGCAATTGGTTGTATTTAGCGATACGGTCTGTACGTGAAAGTGAACCAGTCTTGATTTGTCCTGCGTTTGTTGCAACTGCGATGTCAGCGATTGTTGAATCTTCAGTTTCACCTGAACGGTGTGATACAACGGCAGTGTAACCAGCTTCTTTCGCCATTTCGATAGCATCGAATGTTTCAGTAAGAGTACCAATTTGGTTAACTTTGATAAGGATAGAGTTAGCACATTTTTCTTCGATACCACGTGAAAGGTAGTCAGTGTTTGTTACGAAGAAGTCGTCACCAACCAATTGAACTTTACCACCAAGACGTTCAGTAAGAGCTTTCCAACCGTCCCAGTCGTTTTCATCCATACCATCTTCGATAGTGATGATTGGGTATTTGTTTACCAATTCTTCAAGGTAGTCGATTTGTTCAGCAGCAGTGCGGACAGCAGCTCCTTCACCTTCGAATTTAGTGTAATCGTAAACTTTGCGTTCTTTATCGTAGAATTCTGATGATGCACAGTCAAATCCGATAAATACGTCTTTACCTGGAACATAACCAGCAGCTTCGATAGCAGCGATGATAGTTTCTACACCATCTTCAGTTCCGTCAAAACGAGGAGCAAATCCACCTTCGTCACCAACGGCTGTTTCAAGACCACGACCTTTAAGGATTTTCTTAAGTGCGTGGAAGATTTCAGCACCCCAACGAAGAGCTTCTTTGAATGTAGGTGCACCAGCAGGTACGATCATGAATTCTTGGAAAGCGATTGGAGCATCTGAGTGAGATCCACCATTGATGATGTTCATCATTGGAGTTGGAAGAACTTTAGTGTTGAATCCACCAAGGTAGCTGTAAAGTGGGATTTCAAGGTAGTCAGCAGCAGCACGAGCTACAGCGATAGACACACCAAGGATTGCGTTTGCTCCCAATTTACCTTTGTTAGGAGTACCGTCAAGAGCGATCATTGCACGGTCAATAGCTTGTTGGTCACGAACATCGTAGCCGATGATTGCTTCAGCAATGATGTTGTTTACATTGTCAACAGCTTTTTGAGTTCCAAGACCACCGTAACGAGATTTGTCACCGTCGCGAAGTTCTACAGCTTCGTGTTCACCAGTAGAAGCTCCTGATGGAACCATACCACGTCCGAAAGCACCTGATTCAGTATAAACTTCTACTTCAAGTGTTGGGTTACCGCGTGAGTCTAGGACTTCGCGAGCGTAAACATCAGTAATAATTGACATTTCTTACTCTCCTTATTGAGTTATATTTTTTACTCCTCTATCATATCGTAATTAGGCTATTTTTTCAAGAAAAAACAAGGAAATCTACGAAAATTGAGAAGTTTTTAACAAGAAAACGGTTCCACTGCCTTATTTTCTTCCATTTCCCTTCCTTATTTAATTTTTTAGCATTCCTCTACTCTTCTGCTACGCTTTATGCTATACTAAACTTATGACAGATATTAATAAAACGATTTTAGAAAAAGCTGCTGGTCCTACTCGGTTCAATCCTGATGAACAGCGTCGATTTTTGGAGACATATGAGGAGCGTGTGATTGCATCATGTACCTTGGAGGAGGCAAGGGACAATCTCTATTTGGAGCACTATTCTTCAATTCTTACGAACATTTCAGAACGCTTTGAACCTGTATTGGTCAAGATTTCGCCTGCCTTGGATGAAAGCAGCCAACTTCAATATTTGAAAAAAACAAAGGATCTTGGTCTTGTGGCAAGCATTGTTTCAGATGACTGTCGCCACTCTCCCTTTGGTCTCATCATCCATACTGATCATCCATCTGGAATTTCTCCAACCGATATCAGCCTCCAGTATCCAAATTTGTTTGAAAAGAAGGAAGAGAGCACAGCACCTGAAAAAAAATCATTTTGGAAACGCCTCTTTGGCTAAAGAAAGAACCAATTGAAAAGGAATTTCCTTTTCAATTGGTTTTTTAGTTTGCTTTCATTTTTAAGAGGTTACCAATATTTCGAGCACAGGAAATCAGATTTTTTTCAGCATGAGTAAGTGCATCTGCCACCTCACAAGGACCTGGTACAATAGAGAAGGCAGCCTCAATATGATGACTTGGGAAAGCTGGCAAATCCTCTGCTAAGGCCCCACAAATAGCAAGCACTGGGATCTTATCTGGTGTTCGTTTGGCTACCCCGACAGGAGCTTTTCCAGACAGAGATTGGAGGTCCATCCTACCTTCTCCCACGACGACCAGATCCGCTTTTTGAACCTTACGATCGAAGTCGATTAGATCCAAACTTTTCTCAATTCCCGAGGAAACCTGACCACCCGCAAATGCGACCAAGCCAGCTGCCATGCCACCTCCAGCTCCGGCGCCAGCCATGGATAAAATTCGGGCATCTGCTAGCTGGTAAAAATCCTGCATAGCCTGGTCGACAGCTGGAAACAGAAGGGGATTCAAACCCTTTTGCCCGCCAAAGATATAGGTTGCTCCTTGACTGCCACAGAGAGGATTGGTGACATCCGTTAAGACCAGGAGCTCGATGTCTTGTAAAGCATTTGGAACCGCACTGGTATCTATTCTATCCACACGACCGATCGAAGCACCTACAGGACGAAGCAGATGACCTTGGTCATCATAGAAGGCTACCCCTAGTCCGGCTGCCATCCCAATCCCACCATCATTGGTCGCTGAACCACCAATTCCCACACAGATCGTTTTAACCCCTTGGTCAACCAATTGCAAAATCAGTTCACCAATTCCTCGTGTCTCTAGTTCTAGTGGATTGCGTTTTTCAGCTGGGATAGAGCCTAAGCCAACAAGAGAGGCCATCTCAAAAAATGCCATCTCATCTTTTTGGTAGTAAGACATTGAAACAGGCTGTCCAAATGGTCCGGTTACTTGCGTTTGGTACTCAGTTACATCTAGAACACCAGCTAGGGTTTCCATGGTTCCTTCGCCACCATCCCCTATGGGAAGGAGGTCAAAAGTTGCATCTGGTAGAGCCTCTTGAAATCCTTTTTTTAAGGCTTCTGCTACTTGTTTGGCGGATAAGGATTCTTTAAAAGAATCCGGTGCTAGTAGGATATGCATGCTGTTTCCTTTCTATGCTGGTCTAGAATTTCAAGAACAAGGCTTAGATCGCTCGTTTCAATACGGTATGGAGCTCGTTCGGCTACGATTGGCTTTGCCATAAAGGCAATCCCGATTCCGGCTGTTTCAATCATGGGAAGATCATTGGCACCATCTCCCATAGCAATCGTCTGACTTCGTGGAATATGATTTTCTCTCGCCCATGTCAGGAGGTTGTCTTTTTTTCTTTCAGGGGTCACAATCTCTCCGAGCACTTTCCCTGTCAGACGGCCATCAAAAGTCTGCAAACGATTAGCACGAACCAGATCAATTCCTAAAGACCTCGCGATAGGATCGATGACTTCATGAAATCCCCCTGAAACAAGGCCAACCTTGTAACCTCTTTGATGAAGTTCCGTGATTAAGGTCTTAGCTCCCGGTGTAACGTCCATCTGCTCTATAATTTTCGGAAAGATAGATGTCTCCAAACCTTTCAATAAAGCGACACGCGCCTGTAAAGATGCTGCAAAATCCAGCTCTCCATTCATTGCTTGTGCTGTTATCTCTGCTACTTTTTCTCCCACGCCAGCTTCTTGAGCTAGTAGATCAATCCCTTCCTGTCGGATCAAGGTTCCATCTACATCCATAACGAGGAGACCGGTTACTTCTTTCATCGCTTTCCTTTCTTATTTCTCCCTTACTATACAAAAATAGGGTTTAAATTTCAAGTTTCAATGATCATTTGAAGATAAAAAAAACGACATCCTAAGAAGTCGTTTTTTTGTTATTAGAAGCGAATTTGCTCGCGGGTTTTTTCATAGGAAGTAACAAAGCGATCGGTTACGCCTGCTTCTACCATTTCCAAAGCATCTGAGATGACTTTGAAGGAAGCCGCATAGTCATACTCTCTTTCGAAAATATAGAGGGACTCATCAAAGGCTGCCTGTACATGATCGTCAAATGAACGGTAACGGTTCGAGTATTGCAACAATTGTTCTGTCAATGTCGCATTTTGAACAATTCGATACGCCGCTTCTTCCAATTCATTCATATCATTGGTCAAGATTTCCAACAAACGATTGGTTGATTCGATGTTGATTTTATCCCCTTCCAACTCATCCATCAAAGCTTCTGTATTGTTACTTGCAGTGAAGAAAATTTCTAAGAATTCTTGAGGAATTCCTGGCAAGTTCCGTTTGTCCATATAGCGTTTAATGGCATGCAAACGGTTGGCATAGATGTTGACTTTTTGGCGAGCATTGGCATCGTCTTTTTCAATTTTTGAAAGGGAATCACTTAAGCCAATTTGCTCATCTTCGATTTCTTTCAAGCGAGCTTCAATAGCTTCTAACTCTTCTTCTACGATAGAATAGGCCTTTTCTGTTTCAGATGAATCTTTCAAGGCATCTTCTACCACATTTTCTTGTGAAGATAGCTCAGCTTCCAACTCTTTTAACTGTTGGCTGAAGGCTTCATTCAAGACGAATGTTTTACCGAGACGTTCCACTTCTGCCGCAAGCTTGCCATTGTTATCTTTAGCATGTTTCAAATAACCAGGTAGTTGTTTCACTAACTTCTTCACAACTTTTTGTGATTCAATTTCACGGGTAAAGATGTGATACAAAGCATCGATTTCTTCTTGAATTTGTTCATTTTCGTAAATGGCATTGTCCAATTCAAGGGCAGATACATTTGCCATATTGTTCTTCAAGGAAGCATGCAACTGTTGGAAACGAGATTCAATATCTGTTTCAGTGAAGTGGTATCCAGATTCCAAAAGCTTGCGGTAGCCACTTTCCAAATCCTCTAATTGATCTGGAAGTTTTGCTTGAAGAGCAGTGACAATTTCTGGCACTCGCTCAACAATTTGTTTTAAGGCTACAATATGATTTTCAGCTGTATCAAGGATTTCAGCCGCTTCAACAGGGTCACCTGAAGAATTCAAGGTTACAAATTGTGAAAACTCAGATTGAATATTTCCAATTTGTTTTTCAATTTCAGGAAGCGCACTGCCATAACGATCTGGGTCTGAAGTGACTTCTTTTTGAAGTTCTTCAAACATATCCAAGGCATGAACCACACGTCCGCTATTCTTTTGTTCCTGCTCTTCCAGATCAGAAAGGGCTTTGCGAATCGCCTTGATATCTTCGTCGATCAATTGGATCTGACTTTCGATATTGTCAATGGCTTGTTTAGCCTTCATGAAACGGAAAGAATTGTTATAGCCTTCCGCTTCAAACAGATTGTTTTCAATATCAGCAAATGAATTTAAGGATAAATCTACCCATTTTTGATTCCATTCACGAAATGCAATTTGACTTTGACCAATCAAATGCATGTTTTTTACGGCCTCTACTTCATCGTTGACCGGAAGGTTGTATAACTTTTCTTTTCGTTCTTCCAGTGCTGCCAGTAAGGCTTCATTTCGTTTTCTCAAAATGACTGCAACCACATATCCTACAATCAAGATAAGGGCGACAATAAAGATGAGAACAATTAGTCCACTAGACATATAAAAACTCCTTCATCGTATTACTTGAACGTAATCCTAGTAATTATACCATAAAATATCCATTAATGGGAAGCGTTCGGTGAATTTTATACATCGAGTGTACTATATTCAGCGTTTTCTTCGATAAATTCACGACGTGGTTCCACGCGGTCCCCCATCAACATATCAAAGATTTTATCTGCTTCCGCAGCATCGTCTACTGATACTCGTGCCATCAAGCGGTGTTCTGGATTCATGGTTGTTTCCCATAATTGGTGATCATCCATTTCTCCAAGACCTTTATAGCGTTGGATGGTTGGTTTTGAGCGACCTTCTGAATAACGTTCCAAAGCTGCAGCTAATTCGGCTTCTTGGTTGGCACCAGGTTGGATATATTCTTTGATTTCACTACCGACTTTGACCCCATAGATTGGTGGTTGCGCAATATAAACATATCCCGCTTCCAAGACTGGTTTCATATAGCGATAGATCAAGGTCAATAGAAGGGTTCGGATATGAGCGCCATCGACATCGGCATCGGTCATGATCACTAATTTTTGATAACGCGCTTTTGTAACATCAAATTCGGCACCAAATCCAGTTCCCATAGCAGTAAATAAACTACGGATCTCTTCATTGGCTAGAATTTTGTCCATACTTGCTTTTTCAACGTTCAAGATCTTACCACGGATTGGTAAAATCGCTTGGAATTCCCGATTTCGACCAGATTTTGCAGATCCTCCGGCTGAATCCCCTTCGACGATAAAGAGTTCTGTTTCTTGTGGATTATTTGAAGAACAATCTGCCAATTTACCAGGTAGGTTGGAAATCTCAAGCCCTGATTTCTTACGGGTCACCTCACGCGCTCGCTTAGCAGCCACCCGAGCTTTCGCCGCTAAAATCCCTTTTTCGACGATTTTCTTAGCAATTTGTGGATTTTCCAAAAGGAAATCCGAAAAGGCGTCACTAAAGAGTCGATTGGTAATTTTAACAACTTCTGAATTTCCAAGTTTGGTCTTGGTTTGTCCTTCAAACTGTGGATTTGGATGTTTAACCGAGATCACTGCTGTTAAGCCTTCTCGAACATCTTCCCCAGTTAGATTGTCTTCGTTTTCTTTTAAGAGTTTATTTTTCTTAGCATAATCATTGATCACACGAGTGAGAGCTGTACGGAAGCCCTGTTCATGCGTTCCACCTTCATGGGTATGAATGTTATTCGCAAAACTCATGACCGTCTCATGGTAGCCTGTGGTATATTGCATAGCTACTTCAACTGTAATATCATCCATTTCACCATCTGTGTAGATTGGTTTTTCAAAGATGACATCTTTGTTTTCATTGATGTATTCAACGTAACTAGAGATCCCACCTTCGTAGTGGTAATGCTTTTCTTGCTCTAAGCCTTCTCGCTTATCCGTCAAAGAAATACGCAAGCCACGATTCAAAAAGGCTAATTCTTGAATCCGTTTATTTAATTTTTCAAAATCATACTCGGTGGTTTCCGTGAAGATTTCTGGGTCTGGAATAAAGTGGACGGTTGTCCCTGTCCGATCTGTCTCCCCGATGACTTTCAAATCATCCACAACGTGTCCACGTCGATACTCTTGGTAATGGATACTGCCATTTTTATAGACGCGAACATCGAGGGATGTGGAGAGGGCGTTGACGACGGATGATCCTACCCCGTGAAGACCACCAGAAACCTTGTAGCCGCCTCCGCCGAATTTTCCTCCTGCGTGAAGTACGGTAAAGACAGTTTCGACGGCAGGTCGACCTGTCTTTTCTTGGATATCCACTGGGATCCCACGACCATCATCGACAACCGTGATCGAATTATCTGCTTCAATGAAAACTTCAATATGGCTAGCAAAACCAGCTAAGGCTTCGTCAATCGAGTTATCTACGATTTCCCAGACCAGATGATGAAGACCTTCTTTTGAGGTAGAACCAATATACATTCCCGGACGCATCCGAACGGCTTCTAGTCCTTCCAAGACCTGAATCTGACTGGCATCATATTCTTGCGCTTGAATTTCTTGCTGTTTATCCTCTGTCATAATTTCCCTTTTCTATTCAAATATAAACTGGTGTAAGTGGGGCATGGTATCAAATAAATAGGTTGAAAGCCCTGCAGCCTTCCCAGCTTCAATATCGATCGGACGATCTCCGATGACCAGACCGTCTTGAATGCCATATTTTTCCTTCAAATAAAGCATAGAGGCTGGGTCTGGTTTTCGAGGAAAGCCCTCGTCTGCTGTTACAATCTCCGTAAAGTAGGGTGCAATGCCTGTCTGTTCAATAAGGGTCAAAACTTGGCGATCCCGATGAGATACCAAAAAATGGCGTCCTCCATGTGCTTGGATCTCTTCTAGTAACTCTTTTGCTCCCTCAAATAAGACCGGCTCTTGCAAGCCCAAGGCTTCTTTTTTCTTGTATTCCGTACGAAAATTGGAAATATGAGGGGCAAAGGTTTGAATTGCATCCTGTGTTGAGATTTTTAATGCTGCATAAACAGAATCATGATCGGCTTGGATGTGAAAGTCCTTCAATGTCGCTACAAAGGCATTTGTGGACGTTTCGTAATTATCCAATAGCGTCCCACCAAGATCCCATATAAAATCATGATAATTCATAGTCAATATTATACCACAAATGGACAAAAAAAATAAGCTAAAACCCTCATTTAGGGGGGATTTTAGCCATTTTTTACGGTCATTTCATTTTAAATCAAAGAGAAGTCATTTCCCGTCATAGAATGTAAACTTTCACCAGAAAATATGGTGTCCAAAAGAGCTCTTTTAAGCATCTCCAAAGACATCTTGATAGAGCATTCCTTGACGAAGGCTTTGGGCATCTCCTCCAAATTGCTCTACCAAGGCATAAGCTAAGGCAAGAGCCGTTGAAGGACCACGACTGGTCAAGAGATTACCGTCTTTCACCACTGTTTCTTTCTGATAGTGTCCATCTTGAATCTCTTCTTCAAAACCATCGTAACAGGTATAGTTTTTATCTTTTAAGAGGCCGGCACGCGCCAAGACAATTGGTGCTGCACAAATCGCAGAAATGATTTTTCCCTTCCTACTTTCTTCTTGAAGAGCTGCAATCAATTCCGGATTATCCCGCAAATTCGCGGCTCCTGGCATCCCACCTGGTAAGAAGATTCCATCATAATCTGACAGATCCCCATTCCAGAGGCGGTCGACTTCCACTGTGATCTGGTGAGAACCTGTGACCGTTTCTTCCATGCCAACGAGGTCACAGTCGATCCCAGCACGTCTCAAAACATCGACAATGGTCAAGGCTTCAATTTCTTCAAAACCGTTTGCTAAAATCGTTGCTACTTTTTTCATTTTCATTCCTTCTTTCTATCTATTGCGCCCTTTTAAGGACTACTTTTTTACGGATTGGAGGCCCTTCTTCTGGCTCTTTCTTTTTGCTACTATGATTATATATTGAGAGGACCAGACCAACACCAATTAGATTACTAATAATAGACGATCCACCCTGTGAGATAAAGGGGAGGGGAATCCCCGTCAAGGGGAGAAGACCCGTTACCGCGCCAACATTTTCAAAAATATGAAAGACCAGCATCATGATAAATCCAATGGAAATATAAGTATAAAATTGGTTATTGGACTGGAGGGTAATTTTTAAAATGCGGTAAATCAGGGTCACGTATAAAATCAACAGCACCAGAGCTCCAACAAAGCCAAAGTCTTCTGCGACGACCGTAAAAATCATATCGCTTTCCCGTACGGGAACCAATAAATTGGAGACATTAAAGCCTTGACCAAAGAGGCCACCACTAGCAATAGCTAGCTGTCCTTGTGCCTGCTGGTAGGTGGTGGTTTGTGCATAGTCAAAAGGATTTAACCAGGCTAAAATACGGTTCATCTGGTAGGTTGGCATCCCGACTTGCTGGTGCAGAAAAGCCCGACCCCCTTCTGAAAGAAAGAGGAAGAGAAAGCCTGCTAACCCACCTGCCAGAAGCAAGATGACCGGCAAGATAATTTTCCAGGAAACTCCTGAAACGAGCACTAAGCCCGCAAAAATGGCCAAGAATACTAAGGCCGTTCCCAAGTCCTGCTGGAGAGCCAATAAGGCAAATACAGGAATCGTATAGATGGTCAACTCTAGAATCAAAAACCAATCTTGTCGTAATAATCGCTCACGCCCCTTATTTCTTTGCAAAAATCGGACAATAGAGCGTGACAGCATCAGGATGAAGGGGATCTTCATAAATTCTGAGGGCTGAAATAAGGTGATGTTCCCATAAGCCACCCAGTTTTTAGCTCCTGTTGAAGCTACCAAGTTGGGATTATAAAACACAAGAGGAAGAACCATCAAGGCTAGGCCAAGCAGGTAAAGAAAGGGAGTGATTTTCCAAAGAAATTTCGTGCTAAAAATCGTCACAATCAGGCAAATGACACATCCCACACCAATCCAGGCCAATTGCTGCCCTAAAAAAGGCCACACCATTTGGGGATAGTCATGAGAAACTGCTACATAAACAGATAAAATCCCAATCATGAGAAGGGCGAAGACAATCCCAATGATCGAATAATCCAGGTGAATCGTCCAAAAATGATGTTTCTTCATTCACGTTCCTTTCTGTGAGAATCATCAAATCAATTAATAGAACAACATTTGTAGAATCAAGCTAGATCCTGCTACACAAAACCAAGCAATCAACCCTACTAGAAGGGGGGCTGCTCCTGCTGCACGGAACTGTTTCCAAGAAACCTTGCTTCCAATTCCGACCAAGGCCATGGCCATAAAGAGGTGAGAAAGGTCCTTTAGGTAAGGAAGAACCACTTTAGGTACCAAGCCGATAGATGAAAGAATAGAAGCCACAATAAACCAGATGATGAACCAAGGAATAATTTTCTTTAACATTCCTTTGTTTCTTCCTTGTTGCTTGCTCCGATACCATTTTAAACCGATCAAGCCCAAACAAACTGGTACAATCATCAGGGCGCGTGTCAACTTAACAATGGTCGCCATTTCACCCGCCGCTTTACTGTAGGAAAATGCTGCTGCTACAACTGATGACGTATCGTTAATAGCTGTTCCTGACCAGAGGCCAAATTGAAAATTAGACATATGCCATACATGCCCTAATACTGGAAAGATAAAGACAGCCAAAATGTTGAAGAAGAAGATGGTTGACATAGATAGGGCAATTTCCTCTTCGTCTGCTTCAATGATCGGTGCTGCTGCTGCGATAGCAGATCCACCACAAATAGCTGTTCCAAACCCAATTAAGGTCCGTAGGTGAGATTTCAGATGGAAGACTTTCCCAAAAATCATCGCTGCAAGAAAGGCAACTGTTATCGTTGGCAGACTAATCTTCAAAGAAGACAAGCCTGTAGAGGCAACTGTCGCAATCGGCAAGCTAAATCCCATGAAGATAATCGAATACTGCAATAATTTCTTACCAGACCAGTTCAGTCCTGGTCGTGAATTCTCTGGTAAATCTACTAATTCGTTGAGGACAATTCCTAAAATCAAAGCAAAGACACTGGAGCCAATGATGGGAAAGAAAGTTCCCAATAACATGGCGCAAAGAGCCAGTACAAATGCAATTGCAAGTCCAAATCCTTTATTTTTCATTCTCTCAATTCCTTTCAAAAAAATCAGCTGCTTGCTCAACAAGCCGCTCTCTCACTGTCGTGTGAAGGGGCAACAATTGTTGCAAGCCATCTAAAATTTGTTTTCCATATCGTTTGGTCACCACCCGCTGATCCAATAAAAGGACCAACGATTCCTGATCTTGAAAACGGCTGGTTCTCCCAATAGCCTGTTTGAGCCTTAAAATTGCGACTGGAAGACTATAGTCATAAAAGGGATTTTTTCCCTGTTCTCTGAGTTGGGTATTCAGCTTTTGAACCATATAATCTTTAGGGTTGTCAAAAGGAAGGCGCGTGATGATTTGAATCACTTCTTTTTGTTGGGAAAAATCGACACCCTCCCAGAAGCTTCCTGTTCCCAATAAAATATAGCTTTCTCCTCTGTCAAATCGTCGCTTAATATTAGCTGCATCGCCATTTCGATACTGGGCTAAATGAGGAAACTTCAAGGCGTTTGACGTCTCCAGTAACAATTCTTTTGAGGTAAACAAAAGAAAAATTGGTTTTCTTAGAGGAAGGAGTTCATCGATGAGCTGACAAATCTCTCCTGCATACTCCACGGAAGATAAAGAAACGACATCTGGAAAATCTATCGGCACCAATAATTCCTGGTGTTGTTTGACTGTTATTGGCACCCGGTAGATCTGCTGCTCTTGGTATCCCAAAAGGGCAGGTAAATGCACCTTTTTGCTGATCGCGATCGTCGCTGATACAAAGAGCACGGGCACTTCTTCAGGAACAAACTCCTTAAAGGATAGCAAGTCCTCAACTCCTCCGTGGAGACGAAGAATCTGGTAGCTTTCGACCACTTCCTTGTCCATCCAAAAGGTTTGGTAGCGCTCATCAAACAATTCCCTTAGATTCTCTAAAGATTCGTTTTTTAATTCCGATACATCCTGTCGAATTTTTGCCACTGTTTGATCTGATAAGATCGCTGTTTTTCCTTGTACAACTTCCTTAGAGCAGGCATTTAACTCAAATTGAATACTCTCCAGCAAACGCCGCTGCAGCAGATCTTTTTCCTCTTCGATGGCGTGTTGCAAGCTTAGAAGAAGAGATTGCAGCGTTTCTTCTCTCTGTGAAAACTGTTCTAAAGCAAAGAAGAGTTTTTGCGCTTCATCCACTACCAGAACAGACTCTTGAAGTAGACTCTTATCATCCTCTAGACGGGTCAACAGATAGGCATGATTGGTCAGAATTACCCGGCTGGTTTTCACTTTTTCCTGGCCCAGACGCCAAAAATCTTCTTGATAAAAAAGCGAACGCTTTGACAATTGGCCATCGTGGCATATTTCAGCTACAAAATGAAGATGACGATAGAGTTGACCAATTTCACTGAACTCTCCCGTTTCCGTCATGGTCAGCCAAACCAACAGTTGCATTTTAAAGCGTCGGATCATCCCATTATCTGACTCACTCTGTAAGGCCTCATAAAATTTATCGAGTTGTATGTAATCCTTGGGACTTTTCAGGCTATGAAAGGGAATTTGGAAAAGTTCTTGGATGGTTTTTCCTTCCTTCTTCATAATTTGATCCTGAAGAATTTTAGTTGGAACACTGATAAGAATGCGCTTGGAAGTTTTCGCCAAAAGCGTTAATAGATAGGCATAGGTCTTCCCGATACCCGTTGGCGCTTCAATAAAACTCGGAAGTGGCTGTTGCAAACTATCCTCGATATAAGCAACAAATTCTCTCTGCTCCGGATAAGCCTCCATTCCCAACAGCTGCATATTGAGTTCAAACTGTTTAGACAAATGCCGACTTTCTAAAAACTGCTGTGGCTTTCGCAGATAGAGACCATGAACTTCTACTAAATGAGCTGGTAAAAAAAGGCTACTGTCTTCAAGCGCATCTTCTATTAAGAGTCGCGATTCATAAATCAAACAATCTGCCATCGAAATAAGTTTTTCGATCAATCCTCTTGGTAAGCTCGCAATTTTCTCTCTCATTTTTATCAGCAGCTGGGCCGTTGCCATAGCATCCGCTAGAGCGGAGTGAGCATGGTGCAACTCAATTTCCAGTTCAGCCGCAAGCGCTCCTAAATTGTAGCGTTCTAAAGTCGGATAGAAAATTTGAGACAATTCAACCGTATCAATCCGAGGAGTCGTTAGCTCAAATCCTTCCCAAAAGAGGGCTTCTGCCAATAAATTCGCATCAAATTTGACATTATGGGCCACAAAGACGGCATCTTCTATTAATTCAAAAATTTCTTTTGCCACTTGTGCAAACTCTGGTGCTTTTTTCAAGCGAGCATCTGTCAGGCCAGTCAATTGTTTGATATGCTCATCCAATCGTTCATGGGGATTCACATCCGTCTCATAGGATTGCATAATCCTCCCATCTTCGATGATGACAATCCCAACCTGAATGATTTTAGCATTGCTTCCAGCACTGGTCGCTTCCAGATCCACAATGGCATATTTCCGTTTCTGTCTTGTCATAATACTTAAAATTATATCACGTTTGAGCAAGCTCTGCAGATTTTTTTCTCCTTTCATGCTGACTTCAATCCTGTTATTTTCCTCGCAATTTGATACACTATTCTAGAAAGGAGTCCTTATGAAAATCTATCGTACTGTTAATCCTGTAGCTTATGAAAACACCTACTACCTTGAAAATGACCACTCCCTCATTCTTGTCGATCCAGGTAGCGACTGGGCGACTATTCAAAAACAAATAGATCGCATCGGAAAACCAATTGTAGCGATTCTTTTAACCCATACGCATTATGATCACATTATGAGTCTTGAAAAGGTTCGTCAGACCTATCATTTCCCACCTGTTTATGTCCATTCAGCAGAAGCCAGTTGGTTGTCTTCTCCTGTCGATAATTTATCTGGTTTGGATCGTCATGCGGATTTAGAAGATGTGGTATGCAAGGAGGCCGACTTCCTTTATGACATTCGCTCCGATTACCAGATAGCTGATTTCCACTTTTATGTTCTGGAGACACCAGGCCACTCTGCAGGAGGAGTCTCCATCGTCTTTCCTGAGGATCACCTGGTTCTATCCGGTGACGCCCTTTTTCGCGAAACCATTGGACGGACCGATCTTCCAACAGGGAACGCGACACAGTTGCTTATCAGTATAAGAGAAGAACTCTTTACCCTTCCATCTTCCTACACTGTCTATCCCGGTCATGGCCCTGAGACTTCTATTGGTCACGAGAAGATGTTCAATCCCTTCTTTAGACAATCCTAAAGAGTCCTTATCATCCTTCCTGTCCTCATAAAAGTAGACAAAAAAAGCAAGTGCGAACTTGCTTTTTTATTATATCTTAAGAAAACGTCTCATGGAGATTGAAGAACCAATCGCTCCAATCAAAATTCCTAATCCAAAGAGGCCACCAACCATGATCGGTACCAAGAGATGAGGACTATAGAGATACAAGTTTTGGTCTGCCAAGTTATTGTTCATTGACGTATAGACAACATTATAAACATAGAAGACCAAAGCGGAAGGAACCAAGGCTCCCAAGAGACCGATCCAAGCACCTTCTAAAAGGAATGGTGCACGAATATAGCCATTTTTTGCTCCTACCAGTCGCATAATCTTAATCTCACGACTACGTGAAATGATGGTAATCCGAATGGTATTCGAAATCAAGAAGACTGCGATGAAGATCAATAAAGCTACACCAATCAAGCCCCAGTTTCGGATGAAGGTTCCAAGAGCAAACAAGCGTTGGGTATCGACCCCACCATCTTTAACCTCAGAAACTCCTTCAATTTTTTTAGCATCTGCTGAGACTTGCTTCACATATTTTGGAGCAGTCGTCTCTACATAATAAGCATCATAGAGAGGATTGGCATCTCCATCAAAAATCTTCCAGTTGTTCCCAGCCGTTTTGATCAGTTTATCATACTGTTCTTCCTTGCTAGAAAAATCAACCTTGTCGACATGCTTCATGGCTGTCAGAGCATCGTAGACCTTATGGTAGTTTTCATTGGTCACGGTTTGACCGTCTTTTTCAATCTGCTCGCTCTGATCTTGAATATCCTTGCGCATGTATACTACAACCCGCACACTGTTTTGAATATCATCTGAAAGCTTGATGGTATTGGCAATAACTGAGGCGAAAATAGCAACCAAGCTAAGGGTAATCATAACCGAGCTGACCGCTGCAATCGTCATCCAACCATTTCGTTTCAAGCTTTTAAGCGATTCGATTAAGTGTCGGAAAAATCTTCTAATCATCGTATCCGTACTCTCCTTCCGCTTCATCACGCACTACACGACCATTTTCAATCGCGATGACACGGTGACGTAAAGTATTTACAATCTGGCTATTGTGGGTCGCCATCAATACTGTGGTCCCTTGCAGATTAATCCGCTCCAAAAGATTCATGATTTCCCATGAATTATCTGGGTCCAAGTTACCCGTTGGTTCATCCGCAATCAAGACTTTCGGATTGTTGACGATCGCACGAGCAATCGCAATCCGTTGTTGCTCCCCACCGGACAATTCATTCGGGAATGAGCGGACCTTGTGTTTCAATCCGACAAGATCCAAAACTTCCATAACACGCTTTTTAATATTGCGACGGCGCTCACCGATAACTTGCATAGCGTAGGCAATATTTTCATAAACGGTTTTCTTTGGAAGCAATTTATAATCTTGGAAGACCACTCCCACATTGCGTCGCAACATAGGAATATCGCGTTTTTTGATTTTATCCAAATCAAAATCAGCTACTTTCAAACTTCCTTTATCGTGTTTGACTTCACGGTATAAAAGTCGAATAAAGGTCGACTTCCCTGCACCAGAAGGTCCTACGATGTAGGCAAATTCTCCTGGTTCAATTTGGACAGAGACCCCGCGAAGGGCCGTCGTCCCGTTGTCATACTTTTTGACAACATCTTTCATTTCAATCATTGACATGTAATGAAATTCCTTTCATTCTTTTCTGGTTGATTCCCTCGAGGTTATTGGAGACGCCATTTAAGGTAGGCATCGATAAAGCCATCGATATCTCCATCCATCACCTTGTCCACCTGCGCTACTTCGTAGTTGGTCCGGTGATCCTTAACCATCGTGTAAGGGGTAAAAACATAGGAGCGGATTTGACTTCCCCAGGTGATTTCTTTTTTATCCCCTTTTAGAGAATCCACTTCTGCTGCTTTTTTCTCTTGCTCTAATTGGTAGAGTTTAGCTTGCAACATCTTCATCGCACGATCACGGTTCCCGTATTGGGTCCGATCCACGGTGGATGCCACTACAATCCCTGTCGGAATGTGGGTCAAGCGCACCCCTGTAGAAACCTTGTTGACGTTTTGTCCACCAGCTCCACCAGAGCGGAAGGTGTCCATCTTGATATCATCATCACGAACTTCGACTTCGATGGTATCGTCTAATTCGGGCATGACCTCAACAGATGTAAAGGAGGTATGACGACGTTTAGCGGAGTCAAATGGAGAGATCCGAACCAAACGGTGTACCCCCATTTCAGATTTCAGAAGACCGTATGCATGTGGCCCTTCAAAGGATAGGGTCACAGACTTGATTCCAGCCTCATCCCCAGCCTGATAGTCCAAGACTTCAACTTTAAAGCCGTGGGCATTTCCAAAACGAGTATACATCCGAAGAAGCATGTCGCCCCAGTCCTGAGCTTCTGTCCCTCCTGAACCTGGGTGGATTTCTAAGATGGCATTATTATTGTCATAGGGTTCAGACAATAGCAAGGTCATCTCATAGCTGGTCATCCGTTTATCCAGCTCCTCCAACTTCTCGATCAATTCTTCCTTGACCGAATCATCTTCTGCCAAAAAGTCCAGTAAGATTTCTGACTCATCAAAGAGATCCACCATTTGATGGAAATTTTCATAGGTCTGCTTGAGTTCATTTAATTCTTGAGATGTTTTTTGCGCAGCAATGTTATCATCCCAAAAATCAGGTTCTGTCATTTTATTTTCTAAAATGGCAATTTCTTCTTCCAATGCCTCTAAGTCAAAGAGACCCCCTGAAAGAAGCTAATTTTTCACGATTTGCGTCAATTTTTTGACGAATTTCTGAAATGTCCATAAGTACCTCTTTCTATGTATCTAGTCTATTATATCATAACCTTCACTATTTGCCCACCTTCCAATATTGGATCTGCTGGTTGACCATTGCCAAACCAGCTAATTTTCAAAATTTTTCCATTCATTTGTAACCTATTTGTTAGAAAAAAAGATCCTCTTATGCTAGACTGGTAGCATGACAACAGTAGCTTTTATGTCCGATTTACATATTGATTCAAACAACTTTGGAAAAGATGAATTAGAAACCCTTATCACTCTTTTCAAGGACAGAAAAATTCAACATCTCCATATTGCAGGAGATATTGCCAACGGCTTTGAAAAGACCTCACAAGAATTTTTAGCCCAACTCCAATATCAGCTTCCTGTGACCTTTAGCTTGGGAAATCATGATATGTTGGGCCTATCAGAAGAAGCCATGAGACCTTTTGAATTTCAAAAGATTCCTTTTTCAAAGCATACACTCCTTGCCTTTTCTGGCTGGTATGACTACAGCTTTGTTCCTAATCTCTCTCCCCAAAAACATCTCCAAACCAAGAATCTGTTTTGGTTTGACAGACGCCTCCAACGAATGGGATCTGATCCAGCCATTACTCAACGTTTGTTGCGAGAGCTCGAAACAGAACTCATGCAAGTGGATCAACCCCTGATCATCGCTATGCACTTTGTTCCCCATAGTCAGTTTCTCCTACGCCACCCTTATTTTGAACGTTTCAATGCTTTTTTAGGGAGCCAAGCCTTTCATGAGCTTTTTAGACAATTTCCTGTCAGAGAAGTAATTTTTGGTCATAGCCACCACCGAATGCCAGCAACAACTATTGACACGATCACCTATCATGCCAGACCTTTAGGCTATGTCAGAGAATGGGAGCTCTGCAAACAATTCTTTGAGGTTTTTCCTGAATATGATTTTCCAAAACGATACGACCCCTACAAACGCTATCGCAGAATTAAAGACCTTCCTGAATTTAAAGCCTACAAGAAAAAACAGCTTGCTCATGAATTTTCTCAAGCCATGACTATACTTGAACTATAAAAAAATTGGTTCCTTCGGAACCAATTTTTTATTACTCTTCTGTATCCAAGAGATTTTTTGCAACGATTGCAGCCAGAACACCACCGACAATTGGAGCCAAGATAAAGATCCAAATTTGTTGAAGGGCTGCACCACCAACAAAGAGGGCAGGTGCCAAGCTACGAGCTGGGTTAACAGAAAGTCCTGTAATGTTCAAACCAACAAGAATAATCAAAGTCAAGCTCAAACCGATCACAAGACCAGCGATTTTCCCATTACCTTTGGTAGCTGATGTCACTGTCATGATGACTAAGATAAAGATAAAGGACGCAATCACTTCAAACAAGAAACCGCCAAATGGGGTCACTCCTTTAGCCAAGGCATTTTCACCAAGACTAGCTGTTGACATACCTGAATTTGACAAGAGGAAGAGTACTGTTGCAGATGCGAGAACCGCACCCACTACTTGCGCTGCAATATAATTAACCAAGTCTTTAGATGACAAGCGTTTGTTTACAAACATGGCAATCGAAACAGCCGGGTTCAAGTGGGCACCAGAAACAGTCCCAATTGAGTAAGCTGCTGCAACAATGGATAAACCGAATGCCAAGGCAATTCCTAAATGTCCCAGACCTTCTGTCCCATTTCCAAAAACAACTGCGCCAGTCCCGATAAAGACAAGCATAAATGTGCCGATTACTTCAGCAAAAAACTTTTTCATAACTAAGTTTCCTTTCTTCAAACTGTTGACTAGTTTATCAAAAATCCACACGTACCTCAAGAAATATGCCCAGTCTATTTTGCCCGCAAAAAAAGCCATCCGAAGATGACTTTTTTTATGTTTAAATGGCGTTTTTATCTTTTCCAAGTGCACGTTGAACGGCTTTGACAATCTCAACGAGAACAACAATCAAGAGCGAACCAATCATAACAGCTAACCATTGTGTCAAACTCAAATGAGAGACATGGAAGAGTTTGTTAAATCCAGGGACAATGATGGTCGCCATCAAGAGAACAAAGGCAACTGGAATCGACCAGTTAAAGGTCTTGTTCTTGAAGAGTCCCACTTTAAAGATGGATTGGTAAACCGATTTAACGTTAAAGGCATGGAGCAATTGGATCAAACCAAGAGTTGCAAAGGCCATGGTCAAAGCGTCTGCATGGATTTCGGCACGAGTCGCATGTTCTGGATAGAGTAAGGCCCAGCCATAAACACCAAGAACCAGCATGGTTTGGAAGACACCTTGATAAAGAATAGCTCCGAAGACCCCACCGTCAAAGAAGTTAGATTTACGTCCACGAGGTTTGTGGGTCATGACACCTGGCTCAGCTGGTTCCACACCAAGAGCGATGGCTGGAAGAGTATCGGTAACCAGGTTAATCCAGAGAAGATGTACTGGTTGAAGAACATCCCATCCAAAGAGGGTTGCAAAGAAGATGGTGAAGACTTCAGCCATATTGGCAGACAAGAGGTATTGGATAGATTTTTGGATATTTGAGAAGACCTTACGTCCTTCTTCTACCGCTACGATAATGGTTGCAAAGTTATCATCTGCAAGGACCATGTCTGAAGCTCCCTTAGAAACTTCTGTACCAGTGATCCCCATACCGATACCGATATCAGCTGTCTTAAGTGATGGCGCATCGTTGACTCCGTCACCTGTCATGGCAACAACTTTTCCTTCATTTTGCCAAGCTTTCACGATCCGAACCTTGTGTTCAGGTGATACACGCGCATAGACAGAGTATTGCTTGAAGACTTTTTGGAATTCTTCATCAGTCAGTTCATTCAACTCAGCCCCTGTGAAGACATGGTCTTCTGTATCATTTGGATCGATGATTCCAAGACGTTTGGCAATGGCTTCTGCTGTATCTTGGTGGTCACCCGTGATCATGATAGGGCGGATACCTGCTTCCTTAGCGACACGAACAGCTTCTGCTGCTTCTGGACGCTCAGGGTCAATCATGCCGACCAAACCAGAGAAGATGAGGTCAGACTCAACGATTTCAGATTCCAAGGTTGGAATTTCATGGCTTGTCTTATAAGCCATCATCAAGACACGAAGGGCTTGTTTAGCCAAGTCTTTGTTGGTAGCAAGGATAGCTTTTTTATCTTCATCCGTGATAGGGCGAACTTCCCCATTAACTTCAATACGCGTCACACGCTTGAGCAATTGGTCAGGGGCCCCCTTGACAGCGATAAAGTATGAACCATCAGCTTCCTTATGGATAGTAGACATAAGCTTACGGTCAGAGTCAAATGGCAATTCAGCCACACGTGGCTCATCCTTCAAAATTTCGCGAACATCAAAATTGTGATCCAAACCAAACTGTACCAAAGCAGTCTCTGTTGGGTCCCCAATCAACTTGCCAGATGGGTCCACCTTAGTATCATTGGCAAAGTTCATGATACGAAGGGTATTGTTGCTAGCAGCAATCTCAGCTGCTGAGCTTTGCAATTGACCGTTGGTGTAGACCTTCTCAACAGTCATTTGGTTCATAGTCAAAGTACCTGTTTTATCAGATGCGATGATTTCTGTTGAACCAAGAGTTTCAACCGCTGGCAATTTACGAACAATCGAATTGCGTTTGGCAAGGGTTGTAGTTCCCAAAGATAGAACGATAGTTACAATGGCAGGAAGTCCTTCTGGAATGGCCGCAACCGCAAGGGCTACCGCAACCATCAAGCCTTCTAATGGATGCTCTCCACGAACGAAGACACCAACTAAGAAAGTAATGACCGCAATCACAACAATTAAGTAAGTCAAGGCTTTAGATAATTGTTCCAAGCTTTGCTTCAATGGTGTTTCAGTCTCATCGGCATTAGCCAACATATCTGCAATCTTACCAACTTCTGTATACATACCAGTGTTTGTTACGACACCAATACCACGACCATAAGTTACATTTGAGTTTTGGTAACCCATATTAACGCGGTCCCCAATACCAGCATCTGCTTCAACAAGTCCTGTCACATCTTTTTCAACTGGCACAGACTCCCCTGTAAGAGCTGCTTCTTCAATTTTAAGAGAAGCTGCTTCAAACAAACGCATATCTGCAGGCACGACATCTCCCGCTTCAAGCAAGACGATATCTCCGGGTACCAATTCTTTTGAGTCAATCTCAATAACATGGCCATCACGACGAACACGAGCCATGGGGCTAGACATATTTTTCAGAGCTTCAATGGCTGCTTCTGCTTGCCCTTCTTGGTAAACCCCAAAGGCAGCATTCAAGACAACAACGGCCAAGATGATCATGGCATCCGTTAGACCGTCCATTCCTTCTGTAATCACAGAAAGTGCCGCTGCCACAAGCAAGATGATGATCATCAAATCCTTAAATTGATCAAGGAATTTAGCTAGTAGGCTACGTTTTTCACCCTCTTCCAACTCATTACGACCATAATTCGCTAAGCGTTCTTGAGCCTGGGCGGTTGACAAACCTTCGACAGATGAGTCCAAGTTCTTTAGGACTTCCTCAGAAGATTGCGTGTAAAACAAATCTTTATTTTGTTCTTTTGACAAAACAGTCTCCTCCTTTTTGGCCTCTTTTTACAAAAAAAGAGACCTGTTTTTTAAAAAAACAAGTCTCGCTGTTTAATATAGTGCCGGAAATAATTCGTAATGACGACACTATCGCGGAAAACCGCCAGCTACTCCCTTGAGTGGTTTTATTATACCATTTTTATAGAATAAAGCAAGCGGGATCTCTAATAATTTAATGAGGTCTATTCTTCCCATTCCACTAGTAATTGATAATTGGCAAATTCCTGTTCTCCATCGAGAGTTAACAAGCGATAAGAGACTTGCAAATGACCTGCTTCTAATTGAAAGAGGTCTGTTGTAATCAAAAACTGCTGAATGCCCATCGGAGTTGGGATGATTGCCCCACCATCTTCATTTTTGTAGAAACGCATGATGGATTTAGGACTTGAGAATCGTGTCATGACCAATTCATCGTTGGAAAATTTCAAAGCAACCTTTTCATCTTCTTCATTGGTATACAAGAGATATTGAAAACCTGCTTTTTCCTTCCATTCACCTTGATAGTACTGATCAACGATTTCCATTTCTTCTCCAAATCGAATGGTATTTTGAATGCGAATCTGCATCTTTGTCTCCTTCTCTTCTTTTCTTGCCTTACTATTCTATCAAATTTTACGCATTTTGACTGCCCCTATTAGCCTCTAGATCGCAAAATAGGCTTTTTTTTGCTATAATAGACCCATGAATGAAAAAGTCTTTCGCGATCCCGTACATGATTACGTTCATGTGGATCATCCCATCATTTATCAATTAATTAATAGTAAAGAATTTCAACGACTACGCCGCATCAAACAACTGGGGACATCTGGTTTTACCTTCCACGGTGGGGAGCATAGTCGTTTTTCTCACTGTCTTGGCGCCTATGAAATTTCAAGACGCATTCTGTCCATTTTTGAGGAAAAGTATGCAGAGCAATGGAATTCTGATGAAAACTTACTGACCATGACAGCCGCTCTTCTTCATGACATTGGACATGGTGCCTATTCCCATACCTTCGAAGGACTCTTTGGGACCGATCATGAAAAAATGACCCAGCTGATCATCACCAGTCCAGAGACGGAGGTCAATCAGATCCTCTTACAGGTAGCACCTGATTTCCCAAATCGTGTAGCCAGCGTCATTGATCATACCTACCCCAATAAACAAGTGGTGCAATTGATTTCTAGTCAAATTGATGTGGACCGGATGGATTATTTACTGCGGGATGCCTATTTTACGGGTGCTTCCTATGGAAAATTTGACTTGACCCGTATTTTGCGTGTCATTCGACCGATTGAAAATGGTATTGCCTTCCAACAAAATGGCATGCACGCTGTCGAGGATTACGTGGTCAGCCGTTACCAAATGTATATGCAGGTCTACTTCCACCCAGCTACTCGTGCCATGGAAGTCCTCCTTCAAAATCTACTCAAACGCGCTAGAACCATTTATCCAGATCAGAAAGAGTATTTTCAACTGACTTCACCTCGCTTGATTCCATTTTTTGAAGAAGAGGTCACCATTCAAGACTACCTAAATCTAGATGACGGTGTGATGAATACCTATTTCCAAGTCTGGATGGATAGCCCGGATACCATCCTGTCTGATCTTGCTCAGCGCTATATCAATCGGAAAGTCTTTAAGTCGATTCTATTTACAGAAGATAAGCGGAAAGACTTAGCAATCCTTGAAAAACTGATTAAAGAGGTTGGCTTTAATCCAACCTACTACACAGCTATTCATCAAAATTTTGACCTGCCTTACGATATTTATCGACCAGAGCTTGAAAAACCACGGACCCAGATCGAGATGATCCGAAAAGATGGGAGTCTCGCTGAATTGTCTCAGTTGTCTCCACTCGTCGCTGCTTTAGCAGGAACTCGCTATGGGGACAACCGCTTCTATTTTCCAAAAGAAATGCTGGAGGTTAATGGACTTTTCAGTAAGCAAGTAGAAGAATTCACTTCTTACATTACCAATGATTATTTTACAGGAGAGACGGATGTCCATTAAATTAGTTGCGATCGATATCGATGGTACACTCCTCAATTCAAAAAAAGAGATCACACCTTCCGTATTTGAAGCCATTCAAGATGCTAAAGCCGCAGGCGTTAAAATCGTGATCACAACCGGTCGTCCTATCGCAGGGGTCTCAAAACTTTTAAAAGAACTCCATTTGATGGATCCTGGAGACTATGTCATTACCTTTAATGGCGGTCTGGTGCAAGAAACTGCTACTGGAAAAGAACTCATCAAAGACCTTTTACATTATGAGGACTATCTCGATATCGAGTCTCTTGCTAACAAACTCCAAATCCACTCTCATGCTATTACTAAAGACGGCATCTATACCAGCAATCGCGATATCGGACGCTACACCATTCATGAATCTCAACTGGTCAATATGCCCCTTTATTACCGGACGCCTGAAGAAGTTCGAGAGAAAGAATTTGTCAAGGCCATGTATATCGATGAACCAGATATTCTGGATACTGCGATTGCAAAAATCCCAAAAGAATTTCAGGACCGCTTCACCATGGTCAAATCAGCCCCTTTTTATTTAGAAATTCTAGGAAAAACGACCAATAAGGGAGCTGCCGTTCTTCATCTAGCTGAACGACTTGGAATCCAGCAAGAAGAAACCATGGCTATCGGAGATGAAGAAAATGACCGTTCCATGCTAGAAGTCGTGGGACATGCTGTCGTTATGGAAAATGGCAATCCAGCTCTTAAAAAAATTGCTACAACTATTACCAAATCAAATGATGAATCTGGCGTTGCATACGCCATTAGAAAGTGGGTATTATAAGAAATGTACCATTACCAGCTAGGAATTTCTGCTAGTGAGCATGATGACTTTGTTATTCAGAGTGACCAAACCAATCTCTTACAAAGCAGCTCATGGGCAAAAATCAAAGATAATTGGGGAAATGAACGGGTTGGTTTTTATCAAGAAGACCAATTAGTCGCTGTTGCAAGCATCTTGATTCAACCCCTGCCACTTGGCTTTTCCATGCTCTACATTCCTCGAGGCCCCATCATGGATTACCAAAACAAGGAGCTGGTTTCATATGTGATCCAGTCCCTTAAAAAGATAGCCAAACAATACAAGGCCTTGTTTGTGAAATTTGATCCAAGTCTTTTCTTGAGTAAACAATTGATTGGACAAGAACAGACGCAAGCTCCTGCCGTGCAAGAAGTGATCGATACCCTAACAAAAGAAGGGATTGAATGGACTGGCCGAACCAGTGATATGGCAGAAAATATCCAACCACGCTTTCAAGCGAATATCCACAAAGAGTTTTTCACCGAGCAAGATCTTTCAAAATCTACTCGACAAGCCATCCGAACTGCTCGAAACAAAGGGATCCAAGTCCAATTTGGCGGGACTGAATTATTAGAGGACTTTGCTTCTCTTATGAAAAAGACTGAGGCTCGTAAAAGCATTCATTTACGTGGAAAAGATTATTACGAAAAACTACTTACAACCTACCAAGGACAATCCTACATTACTTTATCTACTCTAGATCTCGAGAAGCGTAAAACCTCCCTTACAAAAGATCTTGAAAAAAACAAGGCAGAGGCTGAAAAATTCACTGAAAAAACAAAGCCCGGCAAAGTTGAGAACAACCAAAAAGAAAAAGAGCGCATAGAGGAAGAACTGCAATTTCTTGAGCAGCATCTCCAGGCAGGTAAAAAGGTCGTTCCTTTATCTGGTACCTTAAGCCTTGAATTCGGTGGGACGTCTGAAAATGTTTATGCAGGGATGGATGAAGAATTCCGCCGTTACCAACCTGCTATCCTCACCTGGTATGAAACTGCCCAACACGCTTTCGACCGTGGTGCTTCTTGGCAAAATATGGGAGGCATTGAAAATTCACTCGATGGTGGACTCTATCATTTTAAATCTAAGTTTAATCCTATCATTGAAGAATTTGTTGGGGAATTCAACCTTCCAACAAGTCTACTCTATCCACTTGTAAACACAGCTTACAAGATTCGGAAAAAATTAAGGAGTAAATAAGTTACATGACTCTTACGACAATTTCAAAAGAAGAATTTACCTCATTTGCAAATACCGTCCCCCATCGCTCTTTCATCCAGTCTGCAGAGATGGCAGATCTGCTTGTAGAGCGAGGAAATACCGTCCAATTTATCGCTTGGAAGGAAGATGATCAAGTCCAAGTGGCTGCGATCTTGTATAGTCTTCCCATGACAGGTGGTCTCCATATGGAAATCAATTCAGGGCCCCTCTACCAAGAGGAAGCTATGCTAGAACCCTTCTATGCAGCTTTAAAAGACTATGCGAAAGACAATGGCGCTATTGAACTCGTCATCAAGCCCTATGATACCTATCAAACCTTTGACAGTGACGGTAATCCAACCAGTGAAGAGCAAACCCATTTTATGGATACCCTTAAAAACTTGGGCTATCAGCATGATGGTTTAACAACTGGTTACCCAGGTGGAGAAGGTGATTGGCACTATGTGAAAGATATGGAGGGTATCACCGAAAAAAATCTTCTCCAGAGCTTCAGTAAAAAAGGAAAGCCACTTGTCAAAAAAGCCAAATCTTTCGGTATTGAACTGAAACGATTAAACCGCAATGAACTGCAACTCTTTAAGGATATTACCTCCTCTACTAGTGATCGTCGAGACTATCAGGACAAGACCTTGGATTATTACCAAACCTTCTATGATAGCTTTGGTGACAAGGCAGATTTCATGATCGCAACGCTGAACTTCCACCACTACTACACGAATCTTGAAAAAGACCAAGCGAAACTAGCACAGAAGATTGAAAAATTACAGAAGGATCTAGAAGTCAACCCCAACTCAGAGAAAAAACAAAATCAACTTCGTGAATTCTCTAGCCAGTTTGATACCTTTGAGGTGAGAAAGAGGGACGCAAAAGAATATATTGAAAAATATGGAGATCAAGACGTCATTCTTGCAGGTAGCCTCTTCGTCTATATGCCACAAGAATCCACCTATTTATTCAGTGGCTCTTATACAGAATTTAATAAGTTCTATGCTCCTGCTGTTCTCCAGGAATATATGATGCTTGAAACCATCAAACGTGGTATCCCAAGATATAACTTCCTTGGTATTCAAGGAATCTTTGACGGGTCAGACGGTGTTCTTCGTTTCAAACAAAACTTCAACGGCTACATCGTCCGTAAGATGGGGACCTTCCGTTATTACCCAAGTCCTCTGAAATACAAACTGATTTCTCTCGTTAAGAAACTATTAGGACGTTCCTAACTTAAAAGACCAGCTTTGTAGCTGGTCTTTTCTACTATAAAAAAGACGAGAAACCTCTCGCCTTTTTATATGTCATTATTTAACGAAGTCAAGCAATGCCAAGAAGCTTTCTGGATCAAGTGATGCACCACCTACAAGAGCTCCGTCAACGTCTGGACAAGCCATGTATTCAGCAACGTTTTCAGGTTTCACTGAACCACCGTATTGAACACGTACTTTGTCAGCCACTTCTTGACCAAAGTCAGCAGCTACAACGTCACGAACAACTTTACACATTTTTTGTGCGTCGTCTTGTGAAGCTGATTTACCAGTACCGATCGCCCAGATTGGTTCGTATGCGATAACTGTTGAAGCCACTTGTTCTGCAGTCAATCCAGCAAGAGCAGCTGAAACTTGAGCCCCTACAAATTCTGCTGCTTTACCAGCTTCGTAAGTTTCAAGGCTTTCACCACAACAGATGATTGGAAGCATACCGTTCGCAAAGATTGCTTTTGCTTTTTTGTTGATATCTTCATCAGTTTCATGGAAGTAGTCACGACGTTCTGAGTGACCGATCACAACGTAGTCAGTACCGATTTCTTTCAAAACTTGTGGGCTAGTTTCACCAGTGAAGGCACCAGCATTTTCAAAGTAAGTGTTTTGGGCAGCAACTTTAAGGTTTGAACCTTTAGCAGCAGCAAGAACAGTTGTCAAGTCAACTGCAGGAGCTGCGATACCAGCTTCAACAAGGTCAGCTGAAGGAAGTTTTGATGCTACAGCTTCAACGAATGCTTTTGCTTCTTCTGGATTTTTGTTCATTTTCCAGTTACCAGCGATAAATGGTTTACGTGACATTTCACATACCTCTTTTTTCTAATTTTATACTATCTATTTTACCATAATTTTCGTCATAATGAAAGGTTGCACAAGCTCATTTTACTTTTTACCAAAATAAAAACCCCGTCTTCACGGGGTTTTCTGTCTGTCTATATAATTGTTAATCTGGGAACTAGATCGAATTAAGCTTCGATTTCAGTAACCATACCTGAACCAACAGTACGTCCACCTTCACGGATTGAGAATGTAGTACCTTGTTCAACGGCGATTGGGTGGATCAACTCAACGTCGATAGTCACGTTATCACCAGGCATTACCATTTCAGTTCCAGCTGGAAGTTCGATAGATCCAGTTACGTCAGTTGTACGGAAGTAGAACTGTGGACGGTAGTTGTTGAAGAATGGAGTATGACGTCCACCTTCTTCTTTAGTAAGGATGTAAACTTCACCTTTGAATTTAGTGTGTGGGTTGATTGAACCTGGTTTAGCGATAACTTGTCCACGTTCGATTTCATCACGTTGGATACCACGAAGAAGCACACCAACGTTATCCCCTGCAAGACCTTCGTCAAGTTGTTTACGGAACATTTCAACACCAGTAACAACTGCTTTTTGGATTTCGTCTTTGATACCAACGATTTCGATTTCGTCGTTGACACGAACAACACCACGGTCGATACGTCCTGAAGCAACTGTACCACGTCCAGTGATTGAGAATACGTCTTCGACTGGAAGAAGCAATGGTTTGTCAGTATCACGTTCTGGTTCTGGGATGTACTCATCAACAGTATCCATCAATTCCATGATGATGTCTTCATATTTAGAGTCACCTTCAAGAGCTTTAAGAGCTGAACCTTGGATAACTGGAAGGTCATCACCTGGGAAATCGTATTCTGAAAGAAGGTCACGGATTTCCATTTCAACCAATTCAAGCAATTCTTCATCGTCAACCAAGTCAACTTTGTTCATGAAGACGATCAAGTGTTTAACACCAACCTGACGTGAAAGAAGGATGTGTTCACGTGTTTGTGGCATTGGTCCGTCAGTTGAAGCTACTACAAGGATAGCTCCGTCCATTTGAGCGGCACCAGTGATCATGTTTTTAACGTAGTCCGCGTGTCCTGGAGCGTCGATGTGAGCGTAGTGACGTTTAGCAGTTTCGTACTCAACGTGTGCAGTGTTGATGGTGATACCGCGTTCGCGTTCTTCTGGAGCAGCATCGATAGACGCATAGTCTTTAGGTTGGTTAACTGATGAAGGCAAGCGACGTGCCAAAACAGTTGTGATTGCTGCAGTTAGGGTAGTTTTACCGTGGTCAACGTGTCCGATTGTACCGATGTTAACGTGCGGTTTACTACGATCGTATTTTTCTTTTGCCATTTGAGTAAAAGCCTCCAATAAAATATATTTTATAGATAGACAGTAGGCAATACAGTCTAACTTTCCTTACTATTCTATCGAATTTTAGATAAAATTGCAAGCCTTTTACCTATATTTTCTTAATTATTCCTCTTCTTTTCTTTTATTTTATCAGCTTGCTGAAAGATCCTGATCTAGCTTTGAAAATTCTCATTTAAAATCTGCTATTTAAGCCTTTCTGTACCTTTTGCTTCTTTGGGTTCAGGGAATAAAAAAATCGGAACAGTCGTTCCGATTTTTTTAACCTGAATTACGTAATCCTGTCGCCACACCGTTGATGGTGATATGGATTAGCTTGTCTTGATCGGCTGGTAATTGGCCGGTCCGTTGACGTCGAATCAATTCTAACTGAATATAGTTCAAAACGTTAAAGTACGGCATCCGATAATCTAAACTTTCTTTCAGATAAGGGTTTTCAGCGAGCAACTCGTCTTGCTCTTCAATCATCAAGATGATGTCCTTGGTCAATTGCCATTCATGTAAGATGATCTGATAGATATTACGAACTTCTTCTTCTTCACACAATTGGGCGTACTCAAAGGCAATGTCCATGTTGGCTTTGGATAAGACCATGTCCACATTTGACAAGAGAGATTGGAAGAAAGGCCAGTTTTTATACATGTATCGAAGGGTTTCGATATTCTCAGGATCCTCATCGATAAATTCCTTAAAGCTAGAACCTACTCCGTACCAACCAGGGAACATCACCCGACTTTGTGACCATGAGAAGACCCATGGGATAGCACGCAAACCACCGATTTCTGTAATGGTCTTACGAGCAGCAGGACGTGAACCAATATTAAAGCTTGAAATTGCTTTGATCGGACTTGATTCAAAGAAGTAGTCATAGAAGTGCTCATTTCCAAAGACCAAATCACGATAGATATCGTAACTGCGATTCACGACTTTATCCATGACTTCCCCGAAACGATCAAACATAGAGAATGGACTCTTTTGTTCGGCAATCATTCGGTTAATGGTTGCAGAGACGAGCATCTCAAGGTTGTAGTAAGCAGCATCTTTATTTCCATATTTATTGCCGATTACTTCCCCTTGCTCAGTTAAGCGGATACGGTCATTAATGGATTTCAATGGTTGAGACGTGATGGCTTCATAAGTAGGACCTCCACCACGACCAACAGTACCACCACGACCATGGAAGAAGGTAATCTTCACTCCAAACTCATCTCCGATAGCGGTCAATTGTTGTTGGGCTTTAAAGAGGGTCCAGCAAGAAGACAAGTATCCACCATCTTTGTTGGAATCAGAATAACCTAACATAATCTCTTGGTAGTTGTTCTTAGAAGCAATCCAACGTTTGGCAATCGGAAGAGACAAGTAACTTCTCATGGTTTCTTCTGAGTGATCCAAATCTTCGATGGTTTCAAACAAAGGCACGATTTGCACACGAGCTTTTTCCGTATCGACTAAGCCCACTTCTTTCAACATCACAGCCAATTCCAACATATCTGACACACTGGTTGCATGAGAAATGATGTTTTGACGAATGACTTCTTCTCCTAAACGATCCTTCAATTCACGGGCCGTTTGGAAAATCGCTAATTCTTTTTCAAGCAGTTCAGATTTTTCAGCATGAGTTGCTGATAAAATACGTGGATCTTCTAAAAGTTCTTTCAAGAGAACTTGACACTTTTCATCCTCTGATAAATCAGAATAATGGTCATTAATTCCAGCTGATTTCAGCAATTCTGCCACACAGGCTTCATGCACACTCGAATCCTGGCGCATATCAATAGAGGCCAGATAGAATCCAAAAACATCGATGGCTTCTAGAAGTTCTGCAAATTCACCAGAAATCAAATACTCTGATTTGTTTTCTAACAAGGAATCTTTGATCTTTTCAAGGTCTTCTTTAAATTCTTGAGCTGATGCATAAGCTGGAGCTTCTTTCTCAGAAATTTTCTTTAGAGCCCCAGAGATACGATTGCCGATATAATCAGAAACTGGCCCTTGTTGATGAGCATTTGCTCCTAATAACCTCTCGACAGCATAACGATCTTCTCTAGTTTCCCCAACCATAGTCCATTCTTTTAAATTGACCAAGGTTTGGATCAATTTTGACTGGATATAGTGGAAAGCCCGACGGTAAGGTTCTTTTTCACGAAAGACGGATGTATCACTGGATAGGGCGGCCATTTCAGCTACTGCTTCACTTGTTTTAGAAAGACTCGTTGAAAGGGAGAAATGACGGTATAATTTTGAAATCTTTTCGATGTAATAGTTCAAAATGACTTCACTTTGAATAGTTGCTGAACGCTTCAAGGTCTCAGCTGTTACAAATGGATTCCCGTCCCGGTCTCCCCCGATCCACATACCCATTGTGATCGGACGTGGTTGTTCAAGCTCTAATCCATGCTCTTTTGCCAAGCGTTTGTATTCCAACATAAGATTTGGAACAGCTTGTAAGAAAGAGCTATTGTAATATTCCATGACGTTGGTGATCTCATTGGTAACCTTCAATTTTTTGTCACGAATCATATCCGTTTGCATCATGATTTCGATATTACAACGAAGATTGTTATACCACTTATTCTCATTCATTAAACCAGCTTTAACATCCCGGTGCTGACGAAGAAGAGCATGAATATGATTGGTTAGATCCAGCATGGTTTTTCGTTGCACTTGAGTTGGATGGGCTGTTAAAACAGGTACAATATTGAGATTTTCAAGAATTTCTTGTGCATCTTCATTTTTCGCAACTTCTTTGATGGTTGAAGAAAGTTTTCCGAGGTATTCACCATCCACGTTATTCAAATGATTGATTTCATAGGCCAAATCGACATCTTCTGAGATGTTAATCAAGAGTGGTAAAATCGCAAAATAACGTGAAATCACTGTCATTTCTTCATTTGTCAATTGTTCCACTATTTGATTCAACTCACGATAGTTCTGTGTTTTTGATAGATCCTTCAACTGCCTAATTTTATCAAAGGTTTCCGGACGAACCAAATTTTTCGTAATATCATCTAATAAATTGGTTAAAATTTCGGCTTCTTCTTTGATAATATCTTTATTTGTGAAGTTCTCTAATTTTTGTAAGACCATTTTTTCTCCTTTTTGAATAGCCATTCAACAATTCCCTTTTAATAATAAGGTTTGATTTTACCTTTTTCTTCAAAAACCATGCCTTCTTGTTCCATCTTAGCCCGTTTTTCACTAGCGTCGATATTCAAAACGAAAGCAATCGCTACGGATAAGACCCATAAGCTATTTCCCCCTTGGGATAAGAAGGGGAAGGTCACTCCTGTAGACGGAATCAAACCAGAAATTCCTCCGATGTTAATGAAGGTTTGCACTAAGATCATCCCACCGATCCCAATGGCCATCATCGAATTAAAAGGATTCTTTGCTCGAATACCGACTAAAATGATCCGAAGAATTAAAAAGAATAGGAGAGCAAGGATCAAGCTAGCTCCAACAAAACCTAATTCTTCAATCACGATCGCAAACACAAAGTCTGTGTGCGCTTCTGGTAAGTAACCTTGTTTTTCAATGGAATTTCCTAGCCCTAAGCCAAACCAACCACCGTTACTCATGGCATAGTAAGAATTAGCTAATTGGTGACCTGCGCCAGACAAGTCATTAAAGGGGTTAAAGAAGGCACTAAAACGTTTGGCCACATAACCAAAGACAGGAATTTTAGCGACACGGTCCACACCGATGATCCAAATTGAACCAAGGACAATGGTGGAGGCTCCAACAACTAAACCAAGTAAAGAGGTAAACCAACGGTAGCCCACTCCACTAGCCGTAATCATGATCAAGACCGTTAAGGCCAAGATCGTCGCATTTCCCAAGTCCGGCATAATCACAACGATTCCAATCAGAATCAAGGTCAGCCAACGCCAATCGTTTAAATTCCTTGGAATCCATTCATTATGGGTCAAGGCTTGATAATCATAATCACGGATTTCATCTTGTCGTTTCGAAAAGATCAAGGCCAGATACCAGACTAAGATCACCTTGAGGTACTCCGCTGGCTGGATACTGAAACCTCCAGGAATTGTCAACCAACCGTGAGCTCCATTGACCGTATCCGTGATAAACCTAGACAAAATCAACAAAATCACTTCAATAAAGATGACAAAAGCCAGCACTTTTTTATTTCGAAGAAACTTTAAGCTAAATTTATAAATCAAGGCGATGGTTAGGAGACTAAGGATAAAAAAGAGTCCCTGTGTCCGCACCATCCGAGTAGAACTCACTCCACTTTGAATTGCCAAGGCACTTGTTGTCGAATAAACTACAATCAAACCAATAATGGATAAAATCAAATAGGGAATGAGGATGGAATAATTTAAAAGATGTCTTTTTTCAATTTTCATAATTCACCATATTCCTAATGTTCAACCTTCATTATATCATTTTTAAGAAGCAAAACCAAGGAAAGGCCAGAAAAGATTCGGCTTCTTCTCTATTTTCCAGAAATATTCTTAATATCTTTCTTATTTTCATATATTTTTATCCTTTTTCGATGAAAAGATTCCTTTTTTTTGAAAATAATGGCTGAAATTGGGATCTTTTAAGCATTAAGTTTTGCCTTTTCGTTTTTTTTACGGTAAAATGATTCTGTATGAGAAAAAGGATAAAACCCGTTGTTCTCTTGGTCTTTTTTATCAGTTTCATTTCTTTTCTCGTTCTTTCACGAACAATTGCTGATATGCAAGCAAGAGCACAACAAGAAACAACCCAAACGATTCCGAACTCCAATACACCTAAAAAAACAACTACTGCAAGCTCTTCTTCTAAAAAAGAGGAAGACATCAATCCAGAACTGGTTGGCCGCCCGATCATTGATATCTCAGGCTGGCAATTGCCTAGTGAAATTGATTACGATGTCCTCTCCCAAAATGTGGGAGGTGTGATCATTCGTGTCCATAGTGGGGCTCAAGCAAAAAAGGAAAATGCAGCAACCTACTTAAATGGTCTGGATAAATCTTTTAAAACCCATATCCAAGAATTCCAAAAACGAAATATCCCTGTCGCAGTCTATGCTTATGTCGCTGCTAAGGATAAAAAAGAAATGGAAAAAGAAGCAGAAGAATTTTACAAGGCTGCTTCTCCTTACAAACCGACCTACTATTGGTTAGACGTTGAGGAAAAAACTATGAAGGATATGAACGCAGGTGTTGAAGCTTTCCGAGCAAAACTGCAAGCTTTGGGTGCAAAAAATATTGGACTCTATATCGGAACTTACTTCATGGAAGAACATAGTATCTCCACTGATAAATTTACGGCTCTTTGGATTCCTACTTATGGATTTGATGATGGCTACTATAATGCTGCGCCAGATACCAACACGGAATACGACTTGCATCAATATACCTCTCAAGGGCAATTAAATGGATTCTCACACTACTTGGATCTCAACCAAATTGCTCCGACGCAAGACCAAGAAGCGATTTATCGGAAGCTTTTCAAGGTACAAAAAGATAACTCTTCCTCATAGCCTTAAAACAGCAGATCAAGTGGTTTTCACTTTTTCTGCTGTTTTCTATTTTTAAGGAGAAGAGAATATCGTCGCTATTATATGTTATAATGGTCTAATGAAATCTGATTTTGTAGAGAAAAAGAGAAAAGGAGAAAGCCGTGGCAAAAAAAAATAAAGTGAAGAAAACCTTGGTCGAACAGATCTTGACTAAAGCAAAAATCGAGCACATAGGCTTACAAATCAACGCTTTAGAAGGGATCTTACCAGAAGGGATTGATCGCTCTACTATTTTCAAAACCCTAGCTCTCAAAGGAGATAAAACGGGTCCAGTGATTGGGATCATTCCTATCACGGAGCATCTTTCAGAGAAAAAATTGGCCAAATTATCGGGCAATAAGAAAGTGGCTATGATTCCTCAAAAGGATCTCGAAAAAACAACAGGTTATATTCATGGGGCCAATAATCCGGTGGGCATTCGTCAAAAGCATTCTTTCCCAATCTTTATCGATGAATCAGCCCTTCAGTTAGAAACCATGATCGTATCTGCTGGGGAAATCGGCCATAGTATTCAAATCAAACCACAACTTCTAGCAGACTTCGTACAAGCGACTTTTGCAGATATTTTAGAATAATGACAGAGAAGGAGACAAGATTGTGAAACTATATTTTATTCGACACGGACGGACAGAATGGAATGAAGAAGGACGTTTTCAGGGATCAAATGGCGATTCTCCGCTGTTACCAGCCTCTATTCATCAGCTTGAAAAATTAGGAAAGCACCTGGCTACTGTTCCTTTTGATGCAGCCTTTGCAAGTGATCTACCACGAACAGTCCATACCGCACAGATCCTCCTCGATCAATTGGAAACACCTCTAGAATTGCAAGCAACGCCTGCTCTTCGTGAATGGAATTTGGGAAAATTGGAAGGAGCTAAAATTTCTACTATTTCAGCTATCTATCCCCAACAAATGGATGCCTTTCGCCATAACCTAGCCCGCTTTCAAAATGAAATCTTTGATGCAGAATCTGTCTATGAAACGACCAAACGTACCTGTGATTTTGTAAAAAGCCTGAAAGGAAAAGAGCTCGATACCGTTCTCATCGTTGGACATGGGGCTAATTTGACAGCTTCTATTCGAACCTTGCTTGGTTATGACACAGGAGAACTTCGCAAAAATGGCGGACTAGATAATGCCAGCGTGACGATTCTGACAACAGATGATTTTGAGCACTATCACTTAGACACTTGGAACGACACCTCTTATATGGAAGACTAAAAAACACTGATCTTGCGATCAGTGTTTTCTTTTAGCTTATTTCATAGTTGGGAAGAGAAGGACGTCACGAATTGTTGTTACATTTGTCAACAACATAACGAGACGGTCAATACCAATTCCAAGTCCACCTGTTGGTGGCATACCATATTCAAGGGCTTCAACATAGTCATAGTCAATGCCTGTAGCTTCGTCATCTCCCAATTCTTTGGCACGCGCTTGTGCTTCAAAACGTTGCAATTGATCGATCGGATCATTCAATTCGGTGAAGGCATTCGCATACTCTTTGGTCATGATGAAGAGTTCGAAACGGTCAGTGAAGCGTGGATCTTCTGGATTTTTCTTAGCCAAAGGTGACACTGCTACTGGGTGACCGTAAACAAAAGTTGGTTGTGTCAAGGTTTCTTCAACGAATTCTTCGAAGAAGGCATTGATAATTTGTCCCACTTCTGTGTAGTGTTTTTCAACCGGTACATGTTTTTCGTTTGCCAGTGCTACAGCTTCTTCAAAGGTCATGTCTTGCCAGAAGTCAACACCTGTGATTTCTTTGATCGCATCAACCATGTGAACCCGTTTGAATGGTTCGTTGATTTTGATTTCTGTTCCTTGATAGTCAATTGGACCATCACCATGGACCGCTTTCGCAGCATGTTGGATAATGCCTTCTGTTAAGTCCATGATATCGTGGAAGTCAGCGTAAGCTTGGTAGACTTCGATCGAAGTAAATTCAGGGTTGTGAGTAGCATCCATTCCTTCGTTACGGAAGATCCGTCCGATTTCATAAACGCGTTCCATCCCACCAACAATCAAACGTTTCAAGTGGAGCTCAGTCGCGATACGAAGCACCATGTCAATGTTTTGTGCATTGTGATGAGTGATAAATGGTTTGGCAGCCGCACCCCCAGCTTCATTGTGAAGCACTGGTGTTTCCACTTCAAGGAATCCTTGACCATCTAAATAACGACGGATTTCAGAGATGATTTTTGAACGGGTTACAAAGCGTTCGAAGCTTTCACGGTTTGAAATCAAATCCAAATAACGTTTACGATAGATGGTTTCAACGTCTGAAAGTCCGTGGAATTTTTCAGGCAAAGGACGAAGGGCTTTTGACAAGTGAGTGATATAAGTTGCTTTAATCGAAAGTTCACCCATGTCTGTGCGCATGATTTCCCCTTCAACACCAAGGAAATCACCAAGGTCTGCTTTTTTGAAGATTTCGTAGTTTTCTTCTCCAACAGCGTCCTTACGAACGTAGATCTGAATTTGACCTTCACGGTCTTGAAGATGGGCAAAGCCAACCTTTCCTTTTCCACGTTTGGTTACGAGACGACCGGCAATAATTGCTGTTTCGTTCAATTCGTGGAGTTGTTCTTTATCTAATTCTGAATATTTTTCTTTTAATTGACCTGAATTTGCAGTGCGTTCGAATCGTTTCCCAAATGGATCGATTCCTTGTTCACGAAGGGCCGCCATTTTCTCACGACGGACAATCTGCTGGTCATTCAATTCTTCCATATGTTCAGTAGTCATTTGGAACCTCCTAAGTTATTCTCCCCTATTCTATCATATTTAGGCCAGAAATTCACTAATATTTACCAATTAAACAAAAATAAGATGGAAGAAAAAATGCAGCTTCTTGAATGAATACTCAAAAACATCGGAAGACCGTCGTTGACTGTCCAAATAGTTTGACCTGTATAAGACAAGGTTTCGACAAGCTATTCCAAAACAGCATCAAAAAGGAGCGTGGAGAATCTTAAACCATTCATCCTGACCCGCTCCTATTTTTTTATTCATAACGCAGTGCTTCGATCGGGTTTAACTTAGAAGCCTTATTCGCTGGTAAAATTCCAAAGATGATGCCTACAAAAGCAGAGAAAATAATACTGCCGATGGCGACATTTAAGGAAATAATCGGTGGTCCTTCTAGGGAAGCTGCTGCGAGTGTAGTAATCAAGCTATTCACACCATAAGCAAGGCCAAGTCCAATCAGTCCACCAATGATGGTTAAGACCATCGACTCAATCAAAAATTGAACCAGAATCTTACCCCGAGTTGCTCCCAAAGCCTTGCGAAGACCAATTTCTCTCGTCCGCTCAGTAACAGAAACCAACATGATATTCATGACTCCAATGCCACCAACTAAGAGGGAAATCCCAGCAATGGCACCAATCACTGTCGTCATAATTCCTACTACTTTATTGGTTTCCTCTAGGATGCTATCCAAATTAAAGATTTGGAATTCTCCTTGTCGAACACCTGAAAGCTCCGTTAGCTTTTGAGCAGCTTCGATCCCAACAGATTTGATTTCTTTCACATTTGGAACGTGAACGACAATGTTCTGAATCTCGTCTGTTCCAAATTCAGAAGCCAGCTGGGTATTGGCCATCAAGGCACTTCCACCTGAAGAAGCTCCATAGAGGGCTGTCCCGGCATTTGGATCCTTGAAAATACCAACGACGCGATAATTGTTGTCCCCAACAGAGACCACCTGATTCAGTGGATTCTCCGTTCCAAATAATTGTTGGGCCAATCCTTCATCAAGGAGCACCACCCGGGAGAAATTACTATAGTCTGAAGGGGTTAATTTTCGTCCAGATAAGAGCTCAACCTTTTTGACAGAAAAATAGGTTTCATTTACCCCTTGGATGTTTACCCCTTCTGCTTTTTTCTTTTGAAAAGCAATGGTTGCATTGGAGGTATTGCCAACATAGTAACCATCGATGCCTTGAATCTTGGTTAATTCCTTAACCCAAGATTCTTGCACAACTGGCGGTGCTTCTTGAACTTGACCATCAACATCTTCAGCGTTTTCCCCATCGATATCCGATGGAGCAGCCATCCCTCGGTCTTCAGCTGCAGGGCCACTTTCGCCTCCGCCTTCTCCTTCTCCAGTATCATCAGAAGGGCCAATATTGATCCCAGTCACATAGCCACTCTTGTTGGGAGAATAAGAGATTTGTACATACTCTTGGTCCTTGGTGAAGGTCTTGGTGACACCAGCTTTCATTCCATCTCCAAGAGCCATGATGACAACGACAGAAGCAACCCCAATAATGATCCCTACCATGGTCAAGAAAGACCGTAATTTATGGCTCATAATCGAGCTGATCGCAAATTTCCAATTTTGCATTAGGTCCCCCTTTCCAGCTTGCTATCTGAGGAGATCACTCCATCACGAATGACGATGCGGCGATGCGCAAAGGCTGCAATTTCTGGCTCGTGTGTAACCATGATAATGGTTTTTCCTTCTTGGTTTAGCTTGGTTAACAAGTCCATTATTTGCTCCCCCGTCTTGGTATCTAGGGCTCCAGTCGGCTCATCTGCTAAGACGATGGCTGGCTGATTGACAAGGGCTCGAGCAATCGCAACCCGCTGTTTTTGACCCCCTGAGAGTTCCGACGGCAAATGGTGCATGCGAGAATGGAGCTCCACCTTTTCAAGGTACTGCTCAGCTAATTCCTTCCGTTTAGCAGGATGAACCCCTGCATAAATGAGAGGCAGTTCTACATTTTGAAAGGCATTGAGCTTAGAGAGAAGAAAGAATTGTTGAAAGACAAAACCGATCTGTTCATTTCGAACACGTGCTAATTTTTTCTCACTGAGATTTCCAACCTCCTGACCTTCTAGGAAATACTCTCCACTGGTCGGGCGGTCCAACAAGCCAATGACGTTCATCAAGGTCGATTTCCCTGAGCCAGATGGACCCATAATGGCCACAAATTCTCCCTCTTCGACTTCTAAATCGATGTCTTTTAAGACACGAAGTTCCTGATCCCCATTTTTATAGGTTTTATTGATTCCTTTTAGCTCAATCAATTTTGTCATATTTTCCGATCTCTTTTCCATCTTCCAGTTTCTCATTAGGATTCACAATAACTTGAGCATCTTTCTTCAAGCCTGACAAGATTTCCTGGTTTTCAGCATCGGCGTTACCAAGAGTTACTTTTACTTTCTTAGCCTTGCCATTTTCGACCGTCCATACATAACTCGTATCCCCATCAGCCATGACACTTGTCACGGGAACAAGGGGATGTTGAGTAGAACTTTTGACTTCAATATTGACAGAAAAGCCTTGTTTGAGTTCTCCAATCTCACTGGTAATATCCACTGTAAATGGGTACTTGGCTCCACCGCTTCCTTGTGTTCCACCTGCTGCATTGGCACCTGCTTGACCCGCGTCAGTCGGATAGTTCGCTACATAAGAAATCTTTCCTGTCCAGGTTTTATCCGGATAAACCTTGGAAGTGAGGACCACTTCCTGACCCTCAGAGATATTGGCCAAATTGTATTCAGATAATTCCCCTTTAACTTGTAAATTCCCGTTGCTCACAATGTGAACCAGAGTTTGGTTGGTCCCTGTAGTCGATTTTGAAACATCTTTATTGACTTCGACCACGGTACCATCTGTATTACTCCTGACTGTTGTCGCATCCAGAAGAGCCTTAGCCTTGTTCATATTATCGACCGCATCTGACTTAGCATCTCGTAAATCGCTAGCTTGAGAATCGACTGTTCGTTGGGTCTGCGAAGCCGATTTGGCATCTGCTTCTTCATCTCCTGTCGTATCAATGGTCACACCATTTGTCAGTAAATCATTTAACTGACGATCTGCCTTATTGACAGCACGAACGGCTGCATCATAAGCGGTTTGGGCCTCTGTACTGCTATACTGAACAATCGGCTGACCGGCTGTTACTTGATCTCCTACATTGACCAAAATCGACTGCAAATCCCCTTTGGTTCCATCAAAATAGACATACTGCTCCTGGTTGGCAGTGACTTTCCCAGTTAACAAGACTGAAGAAGCGATCGATCCATCCTTGACCGTTTGCACCATTGGAGTTTCTTTCGTGATTGCTTGATCAGGAGTACTTGGGTGCGAAAACACCATCACACTTCCTGTTCCAATCACCGCAATAGCTGCACCTGCAGCTGCAAATAGTTGCCATTTTTTCAATTTCTTCATCGTTTTTCTCCATCAAAGAAAGCGTTTTATTCTATACCATAGTATACCATATTTCCTTACTTTTCTATCTAAAATTGACACGGCAACATGAAATTTAAATGCTTGGTAACATGCTAAACCCTTGACTTTTGTAACAGTTGATATTACAATCAAACTGAAGTCCTATTTAGGAGGAAAACATGAAAGAATTTGATATTATTTCAATCGGTGGAGGTAGTGGAGGAATCGCTACGATGAACCGGGCTGGAGAGTACGGAGCGCGCGCTGCTGTCATTGAAGAAAAACAATTGGGTGGCACCTGTGTCAACAGAGGATGTGTGCCTAAAAAGATTATGTGGTATGGTGCACAAATTGCAGAAGCAATTCGCGATTATGGACCAGACTATGGATTTACTTCTGAACAGACAAAATTTGATTTTGCAACCTTAAGAAAAAATCGCGAAGCCTATATTGACCGTTCCCGTAATTCCTATGATGGCAGTTTCAAACGCAATGGGGTTGAACGAATTGAAGGACGTGCCCGTTTTGTGGATGCTCATACGGTTGAGGTAAATGGAGAAACCATTAAGGCCAAGCATATCGTAATTGCGACCGGTGCCCATCCCTTTATTCCTTCTGTTCCTGGAGCTGAATTTGGCGAAACTTCTGATGATGTCTTTGCTTGGGAAGAACTTCCTACATCTATTGCCATTATTGGAGCTGGCTACATCGCAGTGGAACTAGCCGGTGTGCTCCATGCCCTTGGTGTTCAGACCGATCTCTTCGTTCGCGGTGATCGTCCCTTAAGAAAGTTTGATTCCTACATTGTCGATGGCTTAATGGAAGAAATGGAAAAACAAAACCTTCCGCTTCACAAACATAAGGTTCCCATGAAGCTTGAAAAATTAGAAGACGGTCGTGTGAAGATTTATTTTGAGGATATGACCAGCCACGTGGCAGATCATGTTATCTGGGCAACAGGACGAAAACCAAACGTCCAGGATCTCAATCTAGAAGCTGCAGGCGTCACCTTAAATGAAAAGGGATTCATTGAAGTAGATGAATACCAGAATACAGTTATTCCAGGAATCTATGCTCTTGGGGATGTTACAGGAGAAAAAGAATTAACCCCTGTCGCTATTAAAGCTGGACGCACTCTTTCTGAACGACTATTCAATGGAAAAGTCAATGCCAAAATGGATTATACAAACATCCCAACCGTTGTCTTTTCTCACCCTGCTATTGGAACCGTTGGCCTAACGGAGGAAGAAGCCCAGCAAACTTATGGTAAAGAGAATATCAAAGTCTATACTTCTCAATTTGCTTCCATGTACACCGCTGTTACCCAACACCGCCAGCAAGCAAAATTCAAACTCATCACTGCTGGTCCCGAAGAAAGGGTCGTTGGCCTTCATGGTCTTGGCTACGGAGTCGATGAAATGATCCAAGGATTTGCAGTTGCTATCAAGATGGGAGCGACAAAAGCCGATTTCGACGCAACCGTCGCCATTCACCCAACCGGATCCGAAGAATTTGTGACAATGAGATAAAACATAAGCTTGAAGTTGTTCCACTTTAAGCTAAAAGGACTATTTTAACAAACAATAGTCCTTTTTCATTTATCTGATTTTTATAAAATCCTTAAAATTTCATAGATAAAATATTTTTATTGTTAAAATCTTACTAATTTGTGATATAATTCACTTTGTAGATGTCTTTTTTGAAAATAGACTAGTGGGGGGTGCACTTTTATTAATGTCGTCTTAAAAGACACCTATAAAAATTTCTCAATTTTGTAAGTTTTTGGCAACAACATACAAATTGATGTAGATAATTGGAGAAAAATGGGAGAAGAAAATGAAAAAAATGAATCTAAGTAGACTTGTCAAAGTCTTCTTTATTGTATTTTTACCATTATTATTCATCGTATTATCGCAATCTGATATGGTAAAAGCTGGCGATGTCAGCAACAATATTAGCTCACTTACTGTTTCATCAGAAGAAATCACAGATGGTGGACAAACAACTGTTAAGTTTACATTTGATGAGCATGCACAAAAGATTCAACCGGGGGATACATTAAAAGTTAATTGGACTAGTTCTGGAACAGTCTTTGGGATAGGATTTAAAAAGACTATTCCATTAAGTATTGACGGAACTTACGTTGGAGACATGGTTATTACAGATGGATCTGCGACAGTTACTTTCAATGAGGCTATCAAAAACCTTCAAAACATTCGCGGTTGGGGTGAGTTTGAGATTGAGGGTCATAACGATACAGCAACCGATAAGGAGCATGTTGGAAAATTCACTATTATTAGTGGAGCTAGAAAAGTAGAATTAAACGTTAAGAAAATGGCTACTGGTGTTAACAGCGCTCCATTCTATCTCAAAGCGGGTGATATGCACGCGAATGATCCTGAACATATTCTTTGGACACTAACCATTAATGCAATGAACTTAGATGTAGATGGTGATGTTCGTGTTGAAGATGACATCCAAGGTGGTCATTCACTTGTAAAAGATAGTTTTAGTATTACTACTACAGGTAACAAACCAGGATATTACGGTGGCTCAACTGCTATCGATGATTTCTTAGCAGCCTTTCCTGGATCAACATTCACAGTTGATGCTGCAGGAAAAATTACGGTTACTATTCCTCAAAGCCAAATCGATAAAACTGGAGTTCTCATCTTCTACCAAACTAAAGTAGAGAATGAAAATCAAAAGAATTTCTTAAACAATACTAAGGTATGGTATCAAGTTAAAGGTGAGCAAGCCGTTGTTGCCAAGGAAGTCAATGCATCTGTTGCAAATATTAATGCAAACGGTGGAGTGGATGGCGATATGACATCAACTACTACAACAACCACTACGACTCAAGAGCCGAC
>NZ_KV794414.1:0-1436 GCF_001808745.1 Streptococcus sp. HMSC057G03 | reverse complement strand
TGTACTGACCCCAAAAAGTTAGACAAATAATTTAAGTGAAGGATTTAGTCCTGTATTGCACAGGACTGAGTCCTTTTAGTTTTACCTTAATTCGTTTGTTGTTGTAATAGTCAATATAGTCTACAATAGCTTGTTCCAATTGGTTAAGTGACTTAAATGTATTCTCGTAACCATAAAACATTTCCGATTTCAAAATGCCAAAGAAGGATTCCATCATGCCGTTGTCTGGGCTGTTTCCTTTACGTGACATGGACGGTTGAATTCCTTTATCCTCTAAAAAACGATGATAATACTGGTGTTGATACTGCCATCCTTGATCACTATGGAGAATTGTATTTGTGTAATGATTCTCAGTAAAGGCCTGGTCTAACATAGCTTTCACTTGTTCTAAATTTGGTGAAGTTGAAAGATTATAAGCGACGATTTCACTGTTAAAACCATCTAATACTGTTGATAAATAGAGCTTTTGGCTGCTTGCTGGAATGGCAAATTCTGTCACATCTGTGTAGCACTTTTCCATTGGTTTTGAAGCTTCAAACTGGCGTTGAATAAGGTTGTCGGCTTTCTTACCAATATCTCCTTTGTGAGAAGAATACTTTCGCTTCTGCCGGATTCTAGCTTGTAAATTGAGGACGTTCATCAACCGCTGAACCCTCTTATGATTGACCAAAAAACCCGCGATTTCTTAATTCTAAATGTATCCGACGATAGCCATAATTTCCCTTGTGTTCAGTAAAAATAGATTGGATTTCAGCTTTAAGCCCGTGATCCTTATCTGGTTTTTCTAGCTGTTTCAAGTGATAATAGTAGGTCGAACGAGCGAGTTTAATGGCTTTTAGAAGAATATCTAACGAAAACTCAGTGATTAATTCTTGAACAATTTCTGTCTTTCTTCTTTCTCTTTTTCCTCCTTCAATCGGAGTTCTCTCAACTTTTTTAGAATGGCATTCTCCGCTCTCAGGTATTCATTTTCTGCTTGAAGACGTTCTAACTCTGTCATTTCTTCAGATTTCTTCTTTAGCTTGCGTCCCATTTTAGGTGCTCTCCCTCTTGTTTTCTCAACAATAGTATACCCATTTTTCTTGTATTGTGCCAGCCAATTTGGAAGCATTCCTTGGTTTGGAAGAGCATAATCAAGGCTTACACTTCTTTGTGAACGACCTTCAAGTAAGACTTTATCAATGATTTCTCGTTTTAGTTCAGGAGAATAGTAACAATTCTTTCCTTTTTTTACGATTTCTATTCCATAACGATCAATCAATTTAATCATGTACTGAAGATTAGAAATCTTTATCCCAAATTGATTTGAAAGTCGCCTAAAACTCTCTCCTTGCTTTCTTGATTCATATATTTGAACTTTATCTTCAAAAGTTAATTTCATAATAAAAGCACCCCAAAAGTTAGATTTTTCTGTCTAACTTTTAGGGTGCAGTTCA
>NZ_KV794413.1:0-5060 GCF_001808745.1 Streptococcus sp. HMSC057G03 | reverse complement strand
GCTAAGCGACTACCTTATCTCACAGGGGGCAACCCCCAACTACTTCCGGCGTTCTAGGGCTTAACTGCTGTGTTCGGCATGGGTACAGGTGTATCTCCTAGGCTATCGTCACTTAACTCTGAATGATTAAACATTCAAAATTGAACATCTATATTCTAACAAGTTAACCTTACGTTGTCAATATCTTTTGACTCTTTGGATAAGTCCTCGAGCTATTAGTATTAGTCCGCTCCATTGCTCACACAACTTCCACTCCTAACCTATCTACCTGATCTTCTCTCAGGGCTCTTACTGATATAAAATCATGGGAAATCTCATCTTGAGGTGGGTTTCACACTTAGATGCTTTCAGCGTTTATCCCTTCCCTACATAGCTACCCAGCGATGCCTCTGGCGAGACAACTGGTACACCAGCGGTAAGTCCACTCTGGTCCTCTCGTACTAGGAGCAGATCCTCTCAAATTTCCTACGCCCGCGACGGATAGGGACCGAACTGTCTCACGACGTTCTGAACCCAGCTCGCGTGCCGCTTTAATGGGCGAACAGCCCAACCCTTGGGACCGACTACAGCCCCAGGATGCGACGAGCCGACATCGAGGTGCCAAACCTCCCCGTCGATGTGAACTCTTGGGGGAGATAAGCCTGTTATCCCCAGGGTAGCTTTTATCCGTTGAGCGATGGCCCTTCCATACGGAACCACCGGATCACTAAGCCCGACTTTCGTCCCTGCTCGAGTTGTAGCTCTCGCAGTCAAGCTCCCTTATACCTTTACACTCTGCGAATGATTTCCAACCATTCTGAGGGAACCTTTGGGCGCCTCCGTTACCTTTTAGGAGGCGACCGCCCCAGTCAAACTGCCCGTCAGACACTGTCTCCGTAGATGATGAACCTACCGGGTTAGAGTGGCCATAACACAAGGGTAGTATCCCAACAACGCCTCCATCGAAACTGGCGTCCCGATCTCTATGGCTCCTACCTATCCTGTACATGTGGCACAGACACTCAATATCAAACTGCAGTAAAGCTCCATGGGGTCTTTCCGTCCTGTCGCGGGTAACCTGCATCTTCACAGGTACTAAAATTTCACCGAGTCTCTCGTTGAGACAGTGCCCAAATCATTACGCCTTTCGTGCGGGTCGGAACTTACCCGACAAGGAATTTCGCTACCTTAGGACCGTTATAGTTACGGCCGCCGTTTACTGGGGCTTCAATTCATACCTTCGCGTTACCGCTAAGCACTCCTCTTAACCTTCCAGCACCGGGCAGGCGTCACCCCCTATACATCATCTTACGATTTAGCAGAGAGCTGTGTTTTTGATAAACAGTTGCTTGGGCCTATTCACTGCGGCTGACTTTAAGCCAGCACCCCTTCTCCCGAAGTTACGGGGTCATTTTGCCGAGTTCCTTAACGAGAGTTCTCTCGCTCACCTGAGGCTACTCGCCTCGACTACCTGTGTCGGTTTGCGGTACGGGTAGAGTATGATTAACGCTAGAAGCTTTTCTTGGCAGTGTGACGTCACTAACTTCGCTACTAAACTTCGCTCCCCATCACAGCTCAATGTTATAGAATTAAGCATTTAACTCAATTCACACCTCACTGCTTAGACGTGCACTTCCAGTCGCACGCTTTAGTTAGCCTACTGCGTCCCTCCTTCACTACATACTCTAGTACAGGAATATCAACCTGTTGTCCATCGGATACACCTTTCGGTCTCTCCTTAGGTCCCGACTAACCCAGGGCGGACGAGCCTTCCCCTGGAAACCTTAGTCTTACGGTGGACAGGATTCTCACCTGTCTTTCGCTACTCATACCGGCATTCTCACTTCTATGCGTTCCAGCGCTCCTCACGGTACACCTTCTCCACACATAGAACGCTCTCCTACCATACCTATAAAGGTATCCACAGCTTCGGTAAATTGTTTTAGCCCCGGTACATTTTCGGCGCAGGGTCACTCGACTAGTGAGCTATTACGCACTCTTTGAATGAATAGCTGCTTCTAAGCTAACATCCTAGTTGTCTGTGCAACCCCACATCCTTTTCCACTTAACAATTATTTTGGGACCTTAGCTGGTGGTCTGGGCTGTTTCCCTTTCGACTACGGATCTTAGCACTCGCAGTCTGACTGCCGACCATAATTCATTGGCATTCGGAGTTTATCTGAGATTGGTAATCCGGGATGGACCCCTCACCCAAACAGTGCTCTACCTCCAAGAATCTTAATGTCGACGCTAGCCCTAAAGCTATTTCGGAGAGAACCAGCTATCTCCAAGTTCGTTTGGAATTTCTCCGCTACCCACAAGTCATCCAAGCACTTTTCAACGTGCCCTGGTTCGGTCCTCCAGTGAGTTTTACCTCACCTTCAACCTGCTCATGGGTAGGTCACATGGTTTCGGGTCTACGACATAATACTAATGCGCCCTATTCAGACTCGGTTTCCCTACGGCTCCGTCTCTTCAACTTAACCTCGCATCATATCGTAACTCGCCGGTTCATTCTACAAAAGGCACGCTCTCACCCATTAACGGGCTCGAACTTGTTGTAGGCACACGGTTTCAGGTTCTATTTCACTCCCCTCCCGGGGTGCTTTTCACCTTTCCCTCACGGTACTGGTTCACTATCGGTCACTAGAGAGTATTTAGGGTTGGGAGATGGTCCTCCCAGATTCCGACGGGATTTCTCGTGTCCCGCCGTACTCAGGATACTGCTAGGTATAAAGACTATTTCGAATACGAGGCTCTTACTCTCTTTGGCTGACCTTCCCATGTCATTCTTCTATATTCTTTAAGTCCACATTGCAGTCCTACAACCCCGAAGAGTAAACTCTTCGGTTTGCCCTCCTGCCGTTTCGCTCGCCGCTACTCAGGCAATCGCTTTTGCTTTCTCTTCCTGCAGCTACTTAGATGTTTCAGTTCACTGCGTCTTCCTCTACCTATCCTTAACAGATAGGAGTACTAGCCATTAGCTAGTGGGTTCCCCCATTCGGACATCTCTGGATCGTCGCTTACTTACAGCTCCCCAAAGCATTTCGTCGTTTGTCACGTCCTTCTTCGGCTTCTAGTGCCAAGGCATCCACCGTGCGCCCTTATTAACTTAACCTTATTTTTGGTCTTGCGACCTAAACTCTTTAAATATTTACAGCGTTTCGGTTTATTTTCTTGTTACTATTTGATATAGATATTCAATTTTCAATGTTCAATCTTAACACCCTTACAGTGTTAATGGAGCCTAGCGGGATCGAACCGCTGACCTCCTGCGTGCAAAGCAGGCGCTCTCCCAGCTGAGCTAAGGCCCCACAAGACCTCTCAAAACTAAACAAGACCAACGTACAGGTTTCCATTTCCTTAGAAAGGAGGTGATCCAGCCGCACCTTCCGATACGGCTACCTTGTTACGACTTCACCCCAATCATCTATCCCACCTTAGGCGGCTGGCTCCTTACGGTTACCTCACCGACTTCGGGTGTTACAAACTCTCGTGGTGTGACGGGCGGTGTGTACAAGGCCCGGGAACGTATTCACCGCGGCGTGCTGATCCGCGATTACTAGCGATTCCGACTTCATGTAGGCGAGTTGCAGCCTACAATCCGAACTGAGACTGGCTTTAAGAGATTAGCTTGCCGTCACCGACTCGCGACTCGTTGTACCAGCCATTGTAGCACGTGTGTAGCCCAGGTCATAAGGGGCATGATGATTTGACGTCATCCCCACCTTCCTCCGGTTTATTACCGGCAGTCTCGCTAGAGTGCCCAACTAAATGATGGCAACTAACAATAGGGGTTGCGCTCGTTGCGGGACTTAACCCAACATCTCACGACACGAGCTGACGACAACCATGCACCACCTGTCACCTCTGTCCCGAAGGAAAACTCTATCTCTAGAGCGGTCAGAGGGATGTCAAGACCTGGTAAGGTTCTTCGCGTTGCTTCGAATTAAACCACATGCTCCACCGCTTGTGCGGGCCCCCGTCAATTCCTTTGAGTTTCAACCTTGCGGTCGTACTCCCCAGGCGGAGTGCTTAATGCGTTAGCTGCGGCACTGAGTCCCGGAAAGGACCCAACACCTAGCACTCATCGTTTACGGCGTGGACTACCAGGGTATCTAATCCTGTTTGCTCCCCACGCTTTCGAGCCTCAGCGTCAGTTACAGACCAGAGAGCCGCTTTCGCCACCGGTGTTCCTCCATATATCTACGCATTTCACCGCTACACATGGAATTCCACTCTCCCCTTCTGCACTCAAGTTAAACAGTTTCCAAAGCGTACTATGGTTAAGCCACAGCCTTTAACTTCAGACTTATCTAACCGCCTGCGCTCGCTTTACGCCCAATAAATCCGGATAACGCTCGGGACCTACGTATTACCGCGGCTGCTGGCACGTAGTTAGCCGTCCCTTTCTGGTAAGTTACCGTCACAGTGTGAACTTTCCACTCTCACACTCGTTCTTCTCTTACAACAGAGCTTTACGATCCGAAAACCTTCTTCACTCACGCGGCGTTGCTCGGTCAGGGTTGCCCCCATTGCCGAAGATTCCCTACTGCTGCCTCCCGTAGGAGTCTGGGCCGTGTCTCAGTCCCAGTGTGGCCGATCACCCTCTCAGGTCGGCTATGTATCGTCGCCTTGGTGAGCCGTTACCTCACCAACTAGCTAATACAACGCAGGTCCATCTCTTAGTGATGCAATTGCACCTTTCAAATCAATATCATGCGATATCGACTTTTATGCGGTATTAGCTATCGTTTCCAATAGTTATCCCCCGCTAAGAGGCAGGTTACCTACGCGTTACTCACCCGTTCGCAACTCATCCGCTCGGTGCAAGCACCAAGCTTCAGCGTTCTACTTGCATGTATTAGGCACGCCGCCAGCGTTCATCCTGAGCCAGGATCAAACTCTCATTAAAATAATTGTTTGTCTTAAACTCATTCTGTCACTGACAGATTTATTGTTTTTTTATTGTTCAGTTACTATAACTTTCGTTATAGCGCCCTGCACATTGGTTCGTCTTGTTCAGTTTTCAAAGGTCTTTGTCGCTCTCGCGCGACAACTATATTAGTATATCATGACCT
>NZ_KV794412.1:0-5240 GCF_001808745.1 Streptococcus sp. HMSC057G03 | reverse complement strand
CTACGTTTCACTAACAAACTTACACACTCAACATGTGCTGAGAGCTTTCTTCTATACTAATAGACGAAAGGGTGTGAAAATGATTTTTAAATGATACTGTGGAACGGAACAGTAGCCCTAGTATTGACTACTGTCGTTTCTATTCATATTGGCTATTCTAGGACTGAGATGAAAAAATCTATAAATGCTCAGAATAAAATTGAACCCGCAAATCTCCCCAAAACAATGGTGAGTCATGTACTTGTATTATTCCGAAAAAATACACCTCTGGTGCAGTGAGACAAATTGGTGTATCTTATAGTGGCTTCGTAGATGAAAGCTATACTCTACTATCACTCTTTGATGATGTAGAACAAATTGAAAAAGATAATAGACTTCAGACAGCTATTGATGTTGTCAGAGAACAGTTTGGTTTTTTAGCCATACAAAAAGGAACCGTCCTAACTGAAGGTTCCAGAAATATTGAACGCAGTAAACTTATCGGTGGTCATTCCGCGGGTGGATTGGAGGGATTAAAATGAAACAAGAAAAAAATACAGTACAATTTTCAGAAATCCGTAGCAAAGGATGTAATGATATTGAAATGCTTGAAAGATTTTTACATGGAATCGTTGAAACAGCAACTTCAAAACTTCGTCAGAGAAAACTCAAAACAACTGAAATATCGATACGACTAGTACATGCTAAATCTGAAAACCGATTACCATTGGAATTTACATTTAGCATTAAGCCAACAAGCTCATCTGTGATAATCTATACTGAGGTAATCAATCGCTTTAAAGAATGTTACACAGGTGGGGGAATTCAAGGTTTTACGATTCAATTTGATAAAAATACCCTTGCCTCTGCATAGAAAGGATTTGATATGATTGACCGTTCATATTTACCATTTCAATCAGCAAGAGAGTACCAGGATACAAAGATGCAAAAATGGATGGGCTTTTTCCTATCTGAACATGCATCAGCACTCTCTGATGATACAAACAAAGTAACGTACATGTCTGACTTATCACTAGAGAAGAAATTATTACTCCTCAGTCAAGTATACGCCGGGCAGCTACGCACACGCATTCAAGTGATTGAAAAAAACAAGCGTGTTTCCTACACTGGAACAATACCAAGTCTGACCAAAGATTTCATTTTGATAAAAACTACAACAGGTCACATCAATTTGAAATTAAAAGACATTATTAGTATTGAACTTGTCGAGGAGGTGCTCTATGAATCAGCTTGAGTTTCAGCGTAATCACCTACAAATGGACTATTATAGCGAGAGCTACCAAGATTTTGAACGTGACTTCTACCGCTACTCTAACATGAATATTCCATTGACCTTCCTAACTGATGATATCCTAAAAACAATGGCGACTTCACGTAAGAATTACTTTGTCCTCAATAAGGAAAAGTCCAGAGATAACCGCGATCACTTCTTCATATTTGAAGTAAGTACCGTAGATGAGAATCCGCTAATCTATCATTATACATATAAGAAAACTACAATATATTTAGCAGAAAAATAGGAGCAGTTCAATTGACTGTTCCTATTTTTAATATTCATAAAATCTAAAGTCTTTATACTCTTTAACAATGGAGTCGCCAACCAGAACAGACTATACTGACCAGCGACTACCTTAAATTTAATGTTTCAGATTTATTTTCTTATCTCTAATTTCATAAACTACATCTGCTACATTTTCGAGTAATCGTTTATCGTGGGTGATAAACACGATAGTTCCGGTGTACTCCTTCATTAGTATTTCCAAAGCCTCTAAACTTGGTATGTCAAGGAAGTTACTGGGTTCATCCATTATTAGGATGTTATATCTACCCATGAGCATTTTAGCAAGCAACAATTTTATAATTTCTCCACCGCTTAAAACAGATAAACTTTTTCCAATATCGTTCTGTTTGAACCCCATAGATGCTAGCACTGAACGAATTTCTGATATATTGTAGTCACAATCCTTCTGCATAAACTCCATAACATTCTGATTACTGTTGTACTTGTAACCATTCTGTGCAAAGTAACCTATTTTTGCCTTAGGCGAAATAGAAATTCCTTCTTCATGGTTTAAGATCATTTGGATTAAAGTTGTTTTTCCGATTCCATTACCACCAGTTAACGCCACTTTTGCTCCTAACGGAATTTGAAAAGATGCATTTTCAAACAGAGCCTTATCCCCAAATACTTTATTAATTTCTGCACCGACTATAGGGTATGGATTATGGAGCTCCAATGCTTTACTTTGCCTGAAACGAATTCTGCGAATGCCTTCCGGAGCTTCTACTTTTCCTAAGGCCGCAATCCTGTGCTCTAGGGTTTTAGCAGCATTATACATCTTTTTTTCCTTACTTCCTATTGATTTTTGATGAGCTAAACGCCCTCCGTCTTCAGTACTTTTTTTCTTTGAAGAACCTTTTGCCTTCTGTTCTATTTTACGAGCCTGTTTTCGCTTTTCCTCCGCAGCCCTTTCCAATCGGGCACGTTCCGCAATAAATTGTTCGTATTCTGCAGCTTGGCTCTTACGTTCTTCCTCTTTCTGACGAAGATAATCAGAATAGTTTCCCCAATACTCAGTGATTTTGCCATCTTTCAGTTCCCATATTTTATCTACTATTTCATCAAGAAAATAGCGGTCATGGCTAATAACTAACAGTGCACCTGTAAAATATTTTAGCTGTCCTATTAGAAAATCAATTCCTTCACGGTCTAAATGGCTCGTAGGTTCATCCGCTAAAATACCATGAACCTGTGCCGATAAGGCCTGTGCTATTTTAAGCCTTGTTTCTTCACCACCGCTCATAGTCTGTATATTTAATTGCTCAACACCTAGCTTGCCTACAAGTGCAAAATCTTTTTCCTCCTGCAGAGTTACTTCGTCCAACTGGGGAATATAGGCAAGTTCACCCAGACGATTCATTTTACATCCTGGGGGAGTTAATTCTCCTAAAAGTACCCTGAGTAAAGTGCTTTTTCCAGCACCATTTGCTCCTACTAAACCAATACGGTCATAATCATATACTTCTAATTCATTTATATCTAAAACATCGCGTCCTTTGAATTCCACACGAATGTCTTTTGCTTTTAATATTAATTCCATAACATTTCCTCCTGTCTATAATCGCATGCTTTCATTTGCTTGTATGCAGGGAAAACCCTGCGATTTTAGCAGGAAGAGTTACATGAAAATAAGATACATAAATATTCCTCCAATATTGTTTATTTTAAATCTAATTTTCTAACCTCAGTTATCATTTGGCAAACTATAGCAATGCCAATAATTAAAATACCTGATAGTAAAAACCAATGATTTACACCGATTTTATCAGCAAAGAATCCAGAAAGAATTAACCCAATTGGCATAGCAAGTGACATGATACTTCCGATCAAAGAAAATACACGTCCTAAATATTCAGGCTTAATTTTCTCCTGAAAAAGAGCTGTTTGCACACCGCTATAAAATGGCACCGAAAGCCCCATTATTGCACAGCAAACTACGAATATTACAAATCCATTTGGAGGAAGTATTCCCGAAACGGCTAAACTGGTCCCCATTATAAAAAATGAACTTGTTATTAGTAATACATGCTTTTCGAAGCCCCCTAATCTTCCTAATAATAAGCCTCCTGCTAGCATCCCAAATGCAAAGGAAATTTCCGTAATAGAAATATGCACAGGCGTTCCATTAAAGTGTTCCATGCTTATTAAAGGAAATAGTGCATTGATTGGCATATAAACAAAAGTATATAGTGTTCCTAAGAGTAATAAGGCAAACAATCCTTTGTTTTGTCTCAGAACCACAACTCCTTCTTTCATCTCCCTTATGAAATTTGGTTCTAAACTTTGCACTTGATTACCCAGCTTAGGTATACGTACAATTGCTACCGTAATAGATGCAATCACAGCACCCAATACGTCGATGGCAATAATAGCATTTAAATCCCAAACGGAGTATAAGAGTGCTGCAACTGCCGGACTAACAATATAGCTTATAGACTGCAAAGACTGACTATAGCCTGCGCATTTCGTTAGCTGTTCTTCTGGTACTAAAAGTGGTGTAACCGCATTGAGTGCTGGGGTATGAAAAGCTGTTCCAATGCTACGGATAAACAATACTATCATAATCATCCAGACAGGTAGCTCCATACAGAATGCAACAATAGCAAGCACTGCACCAGCTGCTGCGATAATTAAATCGGCACCAATCATTATCTTCTTCCTATCATGACGATCCACTAGCACACCAATGGCAGGTCCCAAAATCGCATAGGGTAAAAAACCTACTAATGAAGCCATAGACAAGACCATCGCAGATCCTGTTTTTTCTGTAAGGTAAAAAATAATCGCCATTTGCAGGATGGCACTAGTGATTAATGATACTGCTTGCCCTGCCCATATTGCATAAAATTTTCGTTTCCAATTGTTGTATTTTTCCATTTATATTATCTCCTGCATATTATTTTGCTTGAATTTCTATTTTGAATAGCATTCTAGGCAATAAAAAATGCAGGCCAAACCCCACAATGTGGCTTTTGGTCTGCATACATACAATTTGGAAACATTCATATTAAAGACATAGTTAAATAAAGGTATAGTTAAATAACCAATATCCTCACCGTAACTAATGAATGCTCAATATCGTATAAATAAGCACAACAAAAAAGCCTATCATCGGGTATAGATTCTGCTTTTTTTATTGCCAGCTTATCTTAAACGCATTGAGGCTGTCATAGTTTCGGTTCCTCCTACATCTTTGTTTATATCAATTTATAGTATAACACAACAAGATGATATGTTCAATATAAAAGTTATGGAATGAGACTCATACTTCCAATTCGATGCCAGATTTAAAGGATATGACGAAGTTTTCTTCATAGACTGTAACGCTCTGGATTATCTTCCTTAGTAGCAAGCGATTAGCTTTCACAAAATCTTCTGTTTGTAGTTTTAAAAATTCATCAGGATTTTCTAACTCAACCTCAAAATATTTCATTTTACATTCCCTCATTTCATTTATTGATAAATTGAGTTTGCAAAAAAGAGTGGACAATTTTTGTCTACTCTTAACCTTTAAAATAGTTTTTTTTAATCGATTTGAAGTTGCCTAAATTATTACTTATTCGGTAAAATGAAGTATTGCTTTCAACAGATTTCCTTCAACTACACTTCACTTGATTCAAACAAGGTGGGTACATTTCTATTCCCACAAACTCCTTGTCAATGGAAACAAACACGTACC